>PDSI01000062.1 GCA_002748415.1 Micrococcales bacterium
TGAGGATGGCTTGTGCCGCTGACCGACTGCGCGTGCGCCGCAGTCGGCAGCAGAACCGCCCCAAGGCCGATGGCAGTGATCGCGGACAGTCTCCGGCCGAGCTTGGCAGTATGCATTGTCAGGAGCCCTTTCGTGGTTTGCGGGACGTGTGATGGTGTTGTGCCCTGTATCCGGTCTTGGCAATACCACCGCCAGGATGAAGAGGCAGCGCGGCGCCAAGGGCGGAATGCGCCCAATCTACTCAAATCTGACCGGTTGCGCCGGATGACTGATGAGACAACAATTTCTGTTCACCCATTCGGCGTACTGCGTGCTCGCATAGCCGCCCAGGTAAGTGATGAGACAACAATTTCCGTTCACCCATTCGGCGCAACGTCTGTGCGTAGCTGCCGAGGCGTGCCTTCCATGCAGGAGTCCGGACTGCTCATGAGCCGGCACTCTGTTGACACATCTGTGATTCCCGGCAAGCACGTCTGCGATTTCCGCGACGACGGCAACGACTGCGCACTGCCAGGGAGCTCTGGGCATCGCCTCTCACAACGTCCGGTATAGCCGGCCCGGGGGTCCTGGGGCCGGCATCTGCCCGGTTGACATTCTGCTCGGGCCATCCAGATCGGCCGCAACGGCGCTGTCAGGGGACGTATGGCGCCGGTGTGCCGCTACCCGACGTACCCCAACAGCGCCATAGGACTGTAATGACCGATTCGACACCTTTGCTGGCGCCCAGAACGACCGGCTCACGCGGCCCGTCTCCAACACGACGCCACCACCCACTGTCCGCAGCCCGATTGCATGACGACATAAGCCCGATCCGGGGGCGAACGACGGTGACCACACCTGCCCGACAGTTGCCTCCCGCTGACGCGGAGGCACTGGTCACCGCGCTCGGTGCGCACACCGATTCCACACCGATTCGGCAATCACACGAACCCCAAGCAGGGCGGATACTCCCAGCACGACACGCGCCACCCACGCTTTGGCCTCCCGACTGACCGGAAGAGTCCCTGACAGCGAGCGATGACGGCATCGTCGATGATGCCGCCGCAGGTGGCCGATGAAGCCGCCAGTGGTGTCCGAGGGGGGACTTGAACCCCCACGCCCGCTAAAGGGCACTAGCACCTCAAGCTAGCGCGTCTGCCATTCCGCCACTCGGACCCGTGGTACGCAAGCCACCGAAGTCTAGCAGTCCGGGTACTGTGGCGCGGCTAGGCCCGCACCGGCCACATCCCGCCGCGAGACCTGGTGTTCTGCTTCTTCGCCGACGAGGAAGCGGGCGGCCTGTTCGGTTCTCACTGGCTGGTGGTGCTTCATCCGCAATGGTGAGTCGGTGCGAGTGAAGCGGTGAACGAGGCCGGCGGTTCCGGACACGATGATCCGGCGTCTGAGCAGTACCGCGCGGTGGCTCGGCGACACACCCTACGCGAAAGGTGATTCCCGGCCTGGCGAGCGCCACGGTGGACTGCCGATTCGTGCCCGGTCTCGACCTCGCAGGGCTGTTTCGTGCGCCGACGAACGGGTGCCCGCCGACGCAGGACGATTCAGCGCCCACGTGCTCGACGGGTCGTACGCACCGACTGAACCTCGTCGATCACCGACACGGTACCCACAGCCGACGTCCGGCCGGGGCCCGGGAACCACCGTACTCCACCCGACTACTCCGGCGTCCGGCCTTCCTGCGTCTGCTCCGGGGTCTTCTCGGTCTTCGGCGTCTCGGTCTTCGGCGTCTCCTGCTTCGGCGTGTCGGAGTCAGAGCCTGGCCCGATCGACTGGCCGGAGTGGGCCTTCGTGGCCGGGGCCTTTTTCGCCGGCACCTTCGTGGCCGAGGTTCGCTTCGCGGTGCCCCGCTTGGCCGTGCTCTTGGTGGCCGCAGTGCGCTTGGCCTTTCCCTTCTTGGGTGCGGTCTTCGTGGCCGGGGTTTTCTTGGCCGGGGTCTCCTCGGCGGGGGCGGTGGCCGTGGGCTGGTCCGGAGCCGCCAGTTCGGCGGGCGGCGGATCAGCGGGTGATCCAGCGGTCTTCTCCTCGCCCGGTTCGGTAGCGTCCTCGGTCCGCATAGCCAGTTCGACGATCTGGTGAGCGAACTGACGATCCAGTTCCAGCACTTGCTGGGCGAATCGGTACATGGCCTCTACGTAGGCAATCGTTTCTTTGGGTGCCAGGTCCGCGCCGGGCAGCCGCGACACGTCCGGCGGCGGCATGGCCGCCGTGACCGCCAGTGCTTGGGCATAGTAAGCGCGCACCTGTTCGAGAACCTCGGCACGCCACTGCTGCAGTACCTCGGTGGCTGCCTGTGGTCCCATCAGATTCGGCATCGTCATCGGCGGCGCGGTCAGCGACTGGAAGTCCGGTAGCTTCCCTACGAAGCTGGCCGGAAGGCCGATCATCAGCGACTGCATGGATTCCAGCCAGGCCTGGTGAGCCGCCTGCATCGCCTCCTGGGCACTAGCGACCAATCGCTTGGCTTCGGCCGGGGTGGGAAACAATGAAGACTGACGTTCCATGGGGCATTCCTCCTCGCACACGAGGGTACTGGATGGGTCGTAAAGGCGGGTGGTGAGGGGGGACTGGAGATATGCGAAGGGCTGCCCCACATCAGATTGGGACAGCCCTTGCCGGTCACTCGGCGCCAAACGCGGACCTGTTGCCTCGCATGCGCAGATGAGAGACCGCCGGTGGTATCACCGGACGGTGCTTACTTGCCGGCTGCCTTGTCAGCCAGCTTCTGGGCCTTTTCGGCGCCGGCCTTCTCGGCGGCCTTGCCCAGGTCGATGATCTGGTGCGCGAACTTGGTGTTCAGGTCCAGTACCTGCCGGGCGAAGTCGTGATTGCGATCGACGAGTTCGGCGGGATCCATGAGCATCTTCTTGACCTGGTCGGGAACCGCAGGCATCGGCATGGAGTACTGGGTCAGGTTCTTCATCTGCTCCAGCGCAGCCTGCTGATAGGACCTGATGGCTTCCAGCGTCTGGGCCTGGATGCGCTCAAGGATCTCCTGGGGGCTGGTGGTGCTCTGCTCTGCCATGGGAACAACCCTTTCCTCGGTCAACTGGTGTCGACAGCCACGGTAGTAGCAGATGTTAGCTAACGCAAGCTAACACCAGCGTGGCTGGGTGGTTTTCGTCACTCGTGATCGTCATCACGCGACATGTCGAGCAACTGCTGAGCAAACTGCCTGTTCAGCTCAAGAAGTTGAGCGGCGAACTCGTAGGTGGAGTCCACCAGCTGGCGTGGGTCACCGAAGGCGTCTTCCCACGCCTTGGCCTGCGCTTTCGGGATGGACATCTGGCCCGCGGCCTGCAAGGTGTTGAGGGTGGCTTCGCGCAGGGTACGAATGGCCTGCAGGGTCTGCGCTTGGATCAAGTCAAAGGCGCTGTTCTCTGTTGATTCCACCGTCTGATCCTCTCCTCCGGATGAGATGATCGGGTCGGGGGCTCGGTGCGAGGCCGACCCCTTCCACGTATCTTCACAGAGTCCGGCGCACCCGCACCACCCTGCGCCGCAACCAGAACCGGCGGCGTCCACCCAGGTAGACCCGGGTGCGGGCCAGTTCCCATCGTCCGTATTCGGCGTGCTCGGTCAGCAACCGGGCCGTCTCGGCCAGGCTGAGACCTGCGGGCACCGACAGGCGACGAAACTCGTAGCGCGGATCGGCGAGCATCGGGTCAGCTGCGTCCTGCGCGGGCGACCCGGGCGGTGCGCCCTGCCGGGGGTCCTCGGGGCGGGCGTGCGGGGCGTTCATCGACATCAGTATTCATTGTGCCCCGGTGCACGATAAGTTCTAGTTCATGAGCACCGAACCGCGCGCCGCCCTCGATCGGCTGGTCGCCGCCCTGGAAGCCCACTTCCTTGCTGCGCAGGGGCGTCGAGGCGAGCAGGACCCTGCGGTGGAGCATGCGTTCGCGGTGCTGGCCGATGCGTTCGAGACCTACGACGACGCGTTGTTCGACGCGTACGGTGAAACCACTCCCTTCGAGATCTACGACGAACCCGAGGACGAGGAAGACATCGAGCTGGACGACGAGTTGGACGACACTGAAGACCTGGACCTCGACGACTCGGACGACGAGGAGGATTGAGTTCGAATCGTGGCGCTGCGACTCGGAATCAATCTCGGGTACTGGGGGCCCGACACCGTCAACGACGCGGGCACCATGCGCGCGCTGGCGGTCACCGCAGACCGGCTCGGCTACGACGTGGCTTGGGTGGCGGAGGCCTACGGCTCCGCCGCTCCGACGGTGCTCGGCTGGCTCGCCGGGTTGACCGAACGCATGGCGCTGGGAACAGCTGTGATGCAGATTCCGGCTCGCTCCCCGGCCATGACTGCTATGACAGCGGCCACTCTCGATGTCCTGTGCGAAGGCAGGTTCCGGCTCGGGCTGGGTGTCAGCGGGCCCCAGGTCAGCGAGGGCTGGCACGGCGTGCGGTTCGGCTCCCCGCTCGGGCGCACCCGCGAATACGTCGACATCGTGCGGATGGCGCTGACCCGGGAGCGGGTCAGCTACCAGGGTGACCACTACATCCTGCCGCTGCCGGACGGGCCCGGCAAGCCACTAAAATTGACGATCAGTCCTGTGCAGGAACGGATTCCGCTGTACCTGGCGGCGGTCGGGCCGAAGAATCTGGAGCTGGCCGGGGAGATCGCCGACGGCTGGCTCGGCATCTTTGTCAGCCCTTCGGAACTGCCCGGCAGCATCCAGGCGATCGCGGCCGGGTGTGCGCGGGCCGGTCGGGACCCTTCGGCCGTCGATCTGGTGGCCAACACCCCGATCGTCATCGGTCCGGACGTCGCCGAATGCGCGGATCTACTGCGCGCCCACTACGCCCTGTACATCGGTGGGATGGGCGCCCGGGACAAGAACTTCTACCACCAACTGGCCACCAAGCTGGGATTCGGCACGGCGGCGGACGAGGTGCAGGACCTGTTCCTGCAGCGCCGGCATCGGGACGCCGCGGCGGCGGTACCTGTCGAGCTGATCGACGAAACCGCCTTGCTGGGGCCGGTGCGCCGCATCGGCACCAGGATGGCGGCCTACGCCGCCGCAGGCCTCACCACGCTTGCGTTGTCCACCACCGAACCGGCCGTCCTGGAGCCCGCCTGGCAGGCAGCCAGGGATGCCGGGCTACTCGAGGAATAGCCTGCCCGTCGGCGCTACCCGGCACACGGCAGTGCGCGAGTACCGGCACACACTGTCCGGCGATGTCGGTGTTGGCGGTTCCGCGCGCGTCGATTCGTTCTCCGGCATCGAGAGCCCTACGCTTGACCAGCCTGCCCCTACCGACACCCTGTGTAACGGCGGGCTATTGCCGCAGACCTACGTGAGGACAGCACTGCAGCCATGGGTTGGATCGAAGCAATCGTGCTCGGCCTGGTGCAGGGATTGACCGAGTTCCTGCCGATCTCCTCCAGCGCACACGTCTCGATCGCCGGCAAGCTCTTCTTCGACGACAGCGATCCCGGGGCGGCGTTCACCGCGGTCAGCCAGCTGGGTACGGAGGCCGCGGTCCTGGTCTATTTCCGCCACGACATCGCCCGGATCATCCGTCAGTGGGTGGGGTCACTGACCGGCCGGGTGCCACGTACCGACCCGGACGCCCGGATGGGTTGGCTGGTGATCGTCGGCTCCGTACCGATCGTGGTGCTGGGCCTGCTGTTTCAGGACGTGATCGAGACGTCGCTGCGCAACCTGTGGCTGACCACGACCATGCTGGTCGCCTTCGCCCTGGTCATCTACGTTGCCGACCAGACCGCGGACAACCGCAAGGTGCTGCGGCAGCTGACAGTGCGCGACGGGGTGATCTACGGGTTCGCCCAATCGCTCGCGCTGATTCCCGGTGTTTCCCGTTCCGGGGGCACCATCGCCGCCGGCCTGCTGATGGGTTACCAGCGCGAAGCGGCGGCCCGGTACTCGTTTCTCTTGGCTATCCCCGCCGTCCTCGGTTCCGGCAGCTACCAGTTGACCAAGATCGCCGACGACCCCGCCCCGGCCTGGGGGCCCATCTTCGTGGCCACGGCTATCGCCTTCGGGGTCGGCTATGCGGTGATTGCCTGGCTGTTGCGCTACATCAGCACGCACACGTTCACCCCGTTCGTGATCTACCGGCTCATGCTCGCCCTGGGCGTGTCGGGCCTGCTGGTGACAGGCGTGGTCAGCGCCGCGTGAGCCGCTGGGCCCGCGCACACGCATTCGGAGCACCGGCCTCACCCGCGCGCCGCATACCACCGACACTCATCTGGTGCGAGCACTCACCGGAGGCGTCCTGGCGGTAGCCGCGATCGTGGCTGCGTCCGGGTGTGCCCCCGCGCCGCCACCTGCAGCTGCGCCCACCCCGCTGCCGCCGCTGGTGACCGCGGACAGCACGCCGGTACCCGCGCCGCAGCCGACCCCCAACCCGGCGGTGGCCGTGTCGGCGGGCCGGGTGGACTGCACGCGCAGCTACTGTGTCGCGCTGACCTTCAGCGGTGGTCCGGTACCCGGCACCACCCAGGATGTGCTGCACGTGCTGCGCAAGCACGCCGTGGCTGCCACTTTCTGTGTCGTGGGTCAGCGCGTCGCGCAGAACCCGGACCTGGTCGCCGCCATCGGCGCGAACGGGCACGAGCTGTGCAACCAGGGCTACACGAACGCCCCGTTCACCGCGCTGAGCGCGGCCGGGCTGGCCGCTCAGCTGGCCCGCACCGACCAACAGATCGCGCAGGCCGGGGCCGAGCCCGGCGCGTACGCCCGCTCCAGCTCGGGACAGGTCCGGGCCACGGGTCTGGACCGGCCGGCCGCCGGGTGGACCGTGGACTCGCTGGATCGCCACTACACCGACCCGGAATACCTGAGCGCGTTGGTGGTCCGGCAGGCCCGCCCGGGCGGCATCATCCTGCTGCACGACACCTACCCGTGGACGGCGTCCGCGGTGGACCGGATCATCACCGACCTACGCGCGGCCGGGCTGGTGTTCGTGACCCTCGACTCGATGCTGTGGCAGGAAGGCCTGCAGGCCGGTGCGCAGGCCAGGAGTGGGCCAGCCCCGGCGGGCCACAGCTATCGGCCGCCCACCGCGGCCCCCGAGCCTGGGCCGGTGCCGAAGGGACCACCCGCTGTCCCGCCCACAGTGCCACCGACCGTTCTGCCCACAGTTCCTTCGACCGTCCTGCCCACAGTTCCTTCGACCGTCCTGCCCGCAGCCCGGCCCACGGTCTCGGCGCCGGATCCGGACCGCGAGCCGTCGGCTCCCGTGGTCGGTACGCCGCGCGAAGCCGTCATCGACTCCGGCTGATCGCCGGGCACCGGACGGCTACGCTGCGGGAGTGCCCACCGTCCTGCTGATCCGTCACGGCCGCACCGCCGCGAACGCAGCGGCCGTGTTGGCCGGCCGCAGCCCCGGCGTGGATCTGGACGAGGAGGGCAGGCGGCAGGTGACGGCGCTCGCCCGGCGAGCCGCCGAGGTGCCGCTGACCCGGATGGTCGCCAGTCCGATGCAGCGCACCGTCGCCACGGCGCGGATCCTGCTGGGTGGCTTGGCCCAAGCGCCCCAGCTGCTCGTGGACGAGCGGATCACCGAGTGCGACTACGGCGAATGGACCGGAAAGCAGTTGACCGACCTGGCCCAGGAGCCGATGTGGCGCACGGTGCAGGTGCACCCCTCGGCCGCGGTGTTTCCCGGTGGGGAGGCGCTCGCGGCGGTGGCCGCGCGGGGGGTCGCCGCGATCAGGTCACACGACGCCGTGGTCCGCGCCGAACACGGTGAGCACGCGGTGTGGGCCGCGGTCTCACACGGCGACATCATCAAGGCCGTGCTCGCCGACGCGCTCGGCACGCACCTGGACCAGTTCCAGCGCATCAGCGTCGGGCCGTGTTCGGTGTCCGTGGTCACCTACACCGAACACCGCCCTTTCGTGGTGCGCATGAACGACGTCGGCGGCGACCTCGCGGGGCTCGTACCACCACCGGCCGCGGACGGTGACGCGGCCGTGGGGGGTGGATCGTAGCCACCCGGCCGGAGAAACACCGGCGCAGCGGATCGCTTGGGTATGGTCGTGGTATGCCTGGCTCGACCTATGAGTACGACAACCCAGAACGGGTCGTCATCGGCACCGTGGGGGAGCCCGGCTCGCGGAGCTTCTTCCTACAGGTGCGAGGTGCCCGGTCCGGGTGGCCGGGAACCTCGGTCACCAGCGTGTCGCTGGAAAAGCAGCAAGTGGCGGTGTTGGCCGACCGGATGGAAGACATGCTCGACGAGGTGCTGCGCCGCTCCGGCGGCTCCGCCGCGGTGCCGGCCATCGCCCCACTTGGCCAGGACGACCTCGACCCGCTGGACCCGCCGGAAGAGGACTTCCGGGTGGGCACCATGAGCCTGGGCTGGGACGCGGAGCGGGAACTGGTCACCATCGAGTGCTATGCCACGCTGGACACCGACTTCACCGAGGACGATCCGAACGTCGACGAGGAGACCACCCCGGGTACCGGTGGTGACCGCAGTGTGCTGCGGGTGAGCATGGACGGTGCAACCGCTCGGCTGTTCGTGCGCCGCTCCGAGGCGGTGGTGGCAGCGGGCCGTCCGCCGTGCCCGTTCTGCCATCTGCCGCTGGACCCGGACGGGCACATCTGCCCGCGGTCCAACGGCTACCGGCGCTGAGGTGGGGGACCGGGGCGTTGACGAGCAGGCCCTGAACGAGGGTGAGATGACTGTGCTCGGGCGCATCGCCGATGCCTCGAACGTGACCGTGCTGGCGCGTATCGAGCATGCCGGCAGGCAGCTGCATGCGGTATACAAACCCGTCCGCGGTGAGCGCCCGCTGTGGGACTTCCCGGGTGGCACCCTGGCCGGGCGGGAGGTGGCCGCGTACCGGTTGTCCCGGTTGTGTGGCCTGGACGTGGTGCCGGTGACCGTGCTGCGCGAAGGCCCGCTCGGCACCGGCAGCGTGCAACGCTGGGTCGGGGACCTGCCCGGTGACGGCGGGGTGCTGGAACGGGAACCGGGCGCGGGTGTCATCGACCTCTACCCGCCCAGCCGGGTGCCGCCCGGTTGGCTGATCGCGTTCCGCGGCGAGGACCCGGCGGGAGGCGAAGTGGTGCTCTCGCACGCGCCGGACCCGGCGCTGGCCGCACTGGTGATCTTCGACGCGCTGGCCAACAACGCCGACCGCAAGTGCGGGCACGTGCTGCGCGACAACGACTCCCGGCTGTTCGGCATCGACAACGGCCTGACGTTCCACGAGGAGCCCAAGCTGCGCACGGTGTTGTGGGGCTGGGCCGGTGAACCGATCCCCGCGCCACTGTGCGAAGCGGTATCAGCCGTGGCCGACCACCCGGGGCTGTATGCGCGACTGCACGGCAAAGACCGCGAGGAGCTGATCTCCGAGGTGGAGGTGCGGGCGGTGCGGCTACGGGCCGGCCGGATCCTGCGCCGCGGGCGTTTCCCGAGGCCCCGGGGGTCCTGGCCGCAGACCCCGTGGCCACCGTTCTGAGCCGGCCCGGGGCGCCCTGCCCGGGCCCGGTCAGGTACCGGAGCGGACCGCAAAGGTGGGGTAGCGTTCGCGGAGTGAGAGCATGGCCCGCCCCATCCATGGCCAGACTGGCGTCCCCCGGCATCGTCCCGCAGTTGATGGACACCGCATCGAACGAACTGCGGCCGTCGGCCACCGGTGACAGCGGGTCGTTGTACGTGTGCGGGATCACCCCTTACGACGCCACCCACATGGGGCACGCCGCCACCTACGTCGCGTTCGACCTGCTCCACCGCGCCTGGCGGGACGCGGGCCTGCGCACCCGGTACGTGCAGAACGTCACCGACGTGGACGACCCGCTGCTGGAGCGCGCGCACGAGATCGGGGTGGACTGGCAGGCGCTGGCGGAGCGGGAGACCCACCTGTTCCGCGACGACATGACGGCCTTGCGGGTATTGCCGCCGGACAGCTACCTGGGAGCGACGGAGACGGTGCCGTGGGTGGTGGAGGCCGTGCAGGACCTGGTGGCCAAAGGGGCCGCCTACCGGGTGCCGGTCACGGACGGCACGCTGATGTACGACAGTGCAGGAGACGTGTACTTCGACGTGACCAGCGACGATGACTTCGGCTGGGTCAGCGGCTGGGACCGGCAGCGGATGCTGGCGGTGTTCGGGCAACGGGGCGGTGACCCGGACCGGCCGGGAAAGCGCCACCGGCTGGACCCGCTGTTGTGGCGGGTGGCCCGCAACACCGAACCCGCCTGGGACGGAGACACGCTCGGGCCGGGCAGGCCCGGCTGGCACCTGGAGTGCGTGGCCATCGCCATGCGCAGCCTGCAGATTCCTTTCGACGTGCACGGCGGCGGCAGCGACCTGGTCTTCCCGCACCACGAGATGGGCGCCTCGCACGCGCACGTGCTGACCGGGCGGACCCCGTACGCGCACGCCTACGTGCACGCCGGGATGGTGGGCCTGGACGGGCAGAAGATGAGCAAGTCGAAGGGAAACCTGGTGCTGGTCAGCACCTTGCGCGAGCAGGGCGTCGACCCGATGGTCATCCGGCTGGCCATTCTGGCCCACCACTACCGCAGCGACTGGGATTGGACCGACGAAGCGTTGATGCGGGCCGGCGAGCGGCTGGCCGCGTGGCGCAGCGCCGTGGCCGCCGGATGGGGCGCCGACCCGAACGCGGCCAGCCCACAGGCCTGGGGCACGGTCGGAGGAATACGGGCCGCGCTGGCCCGGGACCTGGATGCTCCGGATGCGCTGGCCGTGGTGGACGAATGGGTACACGATGCCGGTGCAGCCACGGACTCGGACCGGGCCCTGGTGCGCGATGCCGTCGACATGCTGCTGGGCGTGGCGTTGGCCGTACGCTGACCGGCGATCCGGCAGCAAGAACCGACAGCGAGACCAGAACGGTTCTGGTATGGGCGTTGTCCGGGGCATCACCGACACGTTCGCATGACCTGCCGCGCAGGCCGGGTTGTCGCGACCGTCCGGCACCGCGCGCGTGGGTAGTCTCGGTAGCCCAGCAGTCCTTCGGTGAGGTGAGCGATGAAATTGTCCGCCCGTAGCGATGTCGCGCCGTTTCACGTGATGCACGTGCTGGCGGCGGCTGCCGCGCGCCAGGAAACCCACGGCGACGCGATCATGCTGTGTGTCGGACAGCCGTCCACCCCCGCCCCCCGGGCGGTGCTCGACCACATCCGGGCGGCCCTCGACCACGATGTGATGGGCTACAGCGCGGCGGCGGGCCGGGCCGACGCCAGGCACGCCGTCGCCGGGCTGTACCGCCGCAGGTACGGGATCGAGGTGGACCCGCGGGACGTGGTGCTCACCACCGGTGCCTCGGGCGGGTTCTTGTTGACGTTGCTGGCCGCGTTCGAGCCGGGTGACGTGCTGGCGATGACCCGGCCCGGGTATCCCGCCTACCGCAATGCCGTGGTGGCCCAAGGGTGTCGCGTGCTCGATCTACCGGTCGACGGATCGACCCGCTACCAACCGACGGTGCAGATGCTGGACCAGTTGCCTACCAAGCCGGCCGGGCTGGTGATCGCGAGCCCGGCCAATCCCACCGGTACCGTGGTCGAGCGGGAACGGCTGGCCGGTCTCGCCCAGTGGTGCAGCGCGAACGACTGCCTGCTGCTCAGTGACGAGATCTACCACGGCATCGAGTTCGGTGCCGCGCAGCCGGGTGGCAGCCTGGAGCAGCCGGCCGGGGCGGCCACGGCGTGGCAGTTCGACCGCTCCTCGGTGGTCATCGGCTCGCTGTCGAAGTACTTCTCGATGACCGGCTGGCGGCTGGGCTGGTTGCTGGCCGCCCCGCGGCTGCGAGACCGCATCGACCTGCTGCAGGGCAACCTGGCCATCTGCGCACCCACCATCGCCCAGGTCGCCGCCGTGGCGGCAGTCAGCGAACAGGCGCAGCCGGAACTGGACGGGCACGTGCAGCGCTACGCCACCAACCGGGAGCTCCTGCTGCGCCGGTTGCCGGAACTGGGTATCTCTGCCATCGCGCCGCCCGACGGGGCGTTCTACCTGTACTGCGACATCGCCCACCTGACCGAGGACACCCAGGACTGGTGCGCCCAGATGCTGGACCGCACAGGCGTCGCGGTGGCCCCGGGGGTGGACTTCGACCCGGTCGACGGCCACCGGTTCGTCCGGTTCAGTTTCTGCGGGGACAGCGCACAGATCGATGCGGCGCTCGCTCGTCTGGTGGCGGTCAACGGGTCGTGACCGGCCTCGCGGCAGACCGGTCACGGGTTGTCACGGTTTGGGGGGTTCGTCCCTTCGGCGGCGCAGGTAGCGCTCGAACTCGCGAGCGATGGCTTCGCCGGTAGCTTCCGGTAGCTCGGAGGTGTCCTTGGACCGTTCCAACTGGCGCACGTACTCGGCGATCTCCGCGTCTTCGGAGGCCAGCTCGTCGACACCGTTCTCCCATGCCTCGGCTTCCTCGGCGAGGTCTTGCAGATCGATGGAGACCCGCAACAGTTCTTCGACCCGGGTCACCAACGCGAGAACCGCTTTGGGAGAGGGCGGATGCGCCACGTAGTTCGGGATCGCCGCCCACAACGACAATCCGGGCAGCCCTCGCCGGGAAGCGGTGTCCTGCAGCACTCCGACGATTCCGGTCGGTCCCTCGTAGTGACTCGGTCGGATCATGAGCCGGGCCAGCAGCTCCGGATCATCGGACGTGGTCGAGACCGGGATCGGGCGGGTGTGCGGAATGTCGGAGACCAGCGCCCCGAGGGTGACCAGGGTGCGTACCTGGAGACGGGTCGCGTACTCCAGCAGTTCGCCGACGAAGCTGCGCCAGGCGAACGACGGCTCCACCCCGCGCACCAGCACCACGTCGCGTTCGGAGCCGGGCGGGCGGGCCCAACTGAGCCGGGTGGTGTGCCAGATGATGCGGCGGTTGCCCTCCTCGTCCAGCGTCGTCTCCGGCCGGTTGACCTGGAAATCATGGTACTTCTCCGGGTCGACGGCCAGGATCGGCTCCGGTTGCCAGACGTCCAGGAGGTGTTCCATCGCACCGGTCGCCGCATTCCCGGCATCGTTCCAGCCTTCGAACGTCGCAATCATGACCGGGTTGCGCAGCGAAGGCAGTTTGACCGGCTCGCTCACTACGCCTCCTGAGGATCGTCCACCACTCACCAGCGGGTGGGCGCACGGGTAGTGCACCCACCACACCCACATGATCCTCCACCTTACGACGGCCGGGCCCTTCGACGCCTGCGCAGTCGCCGAGTCGCCGCGGTCGCGCCCGCGTGGACCGTCGGCGGGTCCCGCGGTGATGGGCGCTCACCGTCTACGCTTGCGGAGTGAGCAATCCGCCTGCGCAGTCACCCCCGCCTCGTCGTGACCCCGCGGCCGACTCACTCGCGGTCGAGAACCAGGGCAGCCGCACAGCGGAAGCTGAACCGGGCTGGCGGTTGGGCTCGATCGCCGGTGTGCCCATCTACCTGGCCAAGAGCTGGCTGGTCATCGCCGTCTTCATCGTGTGGTCGTGGGGGCCCGGGCTGGTCGACCGGCTCGGATCGAGCGGATACGTCGTCGCGTTCGGGTTCGCCGTTGCCCTGCTGCTGTCGGTGCTCGCCCACGAACTGGCCCATGCGTTGTCCGCGAAGGCCGTCGGGATGCCCGCCCAGCACATCGCCTTGACGCTGTGGGGCGGGCACACTCAGTTCTCCAGCGAATACCCCACTCCCGGACGAGGATTCCTGGTGGCCGTGGCCGGGCCGCTGACCAACCTGGCCCTTGGGCTGGCCGCCTGGCTGGTGGTGCCCGCGCTGGAACCCGGCAGTGTCGCCGGGTGGCTGACCGGGGCCGTGGCGTGGACGAACGTGTTCGTGGGCTTGTTCAACCTGCTGCCCGGACTGCCACTGGACGGCGGGGCCATGCTGGAGGCCACCATCTGGAAACTCACCGGATCCAGGGCCACCGGTACCAAGGTCGCCGCCTATTTGGGGATGGCCACCGCGGTCGGCATCGTCATCTGGGTGGGACTGCCGCTGCTGGAAGGCCGCCCGCCGCTGCTGGACCGGGCGGTCATCGGGCTGCTCATCGCGATGATGCTGTTCAACGCCGCTCGCGGCTCCCTGCAAATGGCCCGATGGCGCCTGCGCGCCCAGGCGCTGTCACCGGTCACCTTCATCCACCCGGCCGTCGGGGTGACCGAGAACAGCACCATCGCCGATGCCCAGAACCGGGTTCCGCCGGGCGCCACCGTGGTCGTGGTCGGTGACGGGGTGCCGATGGGCATCGTCGACCCGAAGGCGCTGGCCGCGGCGATGCAGGCCCAGCGCTGGCAGGCCACCATGGCCTCGGTCGCTCAGGTGCTCGATCCGGGCGCGGTGCTGCCCGCGGAGTGCGACGGTCCGCAGTTGCTGCAGGCGATCGCCGCCCGCCCCGGCACCCCGCACGTGGTGCTCAAGGACGGCGTGGTGCGAGGCATTGTGCTGCCCGGTGAGGTGGTGCGGGCGTTGGAGAATCACGCATGACTCGGCAGCGACCGGCGTGAGGCCGTCAGCCGAACCGGCGCCCGGCGGGCAACGGCGTCGTGGCCCCCTACGGGCGGGCGAAAGGGTTCAGTTGACCGACCCGAAGGGTCGGCTGCACACGATCACGCTGACCGCCGGCGGGCAGTTCCACACTCATCGCGGCATGTTCGCGCACGCTGACCTGATCGGGCGCCCGGAGGGTGTCGTGATCACCAACACCGCGGGCATCGACTACCTGGTGCTGCGGCCGTTGCTGGCCGACTACGTGCTGTCCATGCCGCGAGGGGCGGCAGTGATCTACCCCAAGGACGCCGGGCAGATCATCGCCATGGCCGATGTGTTCCCCGGAGCTCGGGTGGTCGAGGCGGGTGTCGGGTCCGGCGCCCTGACCATGTCGTTGCTGCAAGCGGTCGGCGCGGACGGCCACGTGCGGTCGGTGGAGCTGCGCTCCGACTTCGCCGAGGTGGCCCGTGGCAACGTGGAGCAATTCTTCGGCGGACCGGTGCCCAACTGGAGCCTGCACGTCGCCGATCTGGCTGTCGGGCTCGGGGAGCTGGAAGAGCCGGGCAGCGTCGACCGCGTCGTCCTGGACATGTTGACCCCGTGGGAGTGCCTGGCCGCCGCAGCGGTCGCGTTGAGTCCCGGAGGAGTTCTCATCTGCTACGTGGCCACCGCCAGCCAGCTGTCCACCGTCGCCGAACAGTTGCGCGCGGACGGGCGTTTCACCGAGCCCACCGCATGGGAATCGATGGTGCGTGGCTGGCACCTGGAAGGGCTGGCCGTGCGCCCGCAGCATCGGATGGTCGGCCACACCGGCTTCCTGATCAGTGCCCGGCGCCTGGCCGACGGAGTCACCGCACCGCGGCGGGTCCGGCGACCCGCGCGAACGTCCCAGGTGGGCGACCGGCCCTGGAACGCATCGGATTTCTCCCCTGACGCGGTGGGGGAGCGGCCGCTCAGTGCCAAGAAGGTGCGCCGCGCCCGGCGCGACCAGCAGGCGGCCCAGCAACCGGGTAGGACCGAGCCATCGGGTAGGACCGAGGCACCGGGCGAGACCGACTGACCGGGCAGCCGAGGTGCCCCGGCGACGCCGGCCGGGCGTGTAATTCGCCACTGTCCGGCTAGGCCCTCTCCAGCTGGCGGTCATCTCGGGTTACTGTGCTGTCACGGCAGAGTGGCCGTAACCTCTGGTCCGACCGAAAGGTGACTGCGATGACAGAACCGACACCTTACGGGGACGAGTCGGCCAAACGCGCGCAACGGCAGGAGGTCGCCCAACTCGAGGCGGAGATCGCGGCACTGCGGTTGCGGTTGTCCGAACAGCCTCGGCGGATGCGGGACTTGGAGGAACGCCACGCCCACCTGCAGCGGCGCTTGGAGGATCTGTCCATCCGCAACGACCGGCTGACCAAGACGCTGGCCGAGGCCCGCGAGCAGCTGCTCCGGCTGCGCACCGAGGTGGAACGGCTGGCCACGACCCCGAACTCCTACGGGGTCTTTCTCGCCCCGGCCGGCGAGGGAGCCGTCGACATCGTGCAATCCGGTCGCAAGATGCGGGTCGCACTCGGGCCGGACATGGCGGCACAGGATCTGCGACCCGGCCAGGAGGTCATGCTGAACGAGGCCCTGAACGTCGTGGCCGCCGGCTCGTTCGAGCGCATCGGCGAGGTGGTCCAGGTCAAGGACCTGCTCGGGGAGGACCGGGCCCTGGTGGTCGGGCGTGGCGACGAGGAACGCGTGGTCATGCTGGCCGGCCCGCTGTTGCCGGACCGCCTCGACGATGCGCCGTTGCGCATCGGCGATCACCTCAGCATCGACACCCGGGCCGGGCTCGCGTTCGAGCGCATCCCCAAGGCCGAGGTCGAGGAACTGGTCCTGGAAGAGGTCCCGGACATCGACTACACCGACATCGGCGGGCTGCTCGACCAGATCGAACAGATCCGCGACTCGGTGGAACTGCCGTTCTCGCATCCGGACATCTATCGTGAGCACGGTCTGCGGCCGCCCAAGGGCGTCCTGTTGTACGGGCCGCCCGGCTGCGGCAAGACCCTCATCGCCAAGGCGGTGGCCAGGTCGCTGGCCAAGAAGACCGCGCAGGCCCGCGGCGTCGAGGACACGCCTAGCTTCTTCCTCAACGTCAAGGGCCCGGAACTGCTGAACAAGTACGTGGGCGAAACCGAGCGGCACATCCGGTTGATCTTCGCCCGGGCCCGGGAGAAGGCCAGCGCCGGCAGTCCCGTGGTGGTGTTCTTCGACGAGATGGAATCGCTGTTCCGCACTCGCGGCTCCGGGGTGTCCTCGGACGTGGAGACCACCATCGTGCCGCAGTTGTTGGCCGAGATCGACGGGGTGGAGCGGCTGGAGAACGTTATCGTCATCGGGGCCTCCAACCGGGAGGACATGATCGACCCGGCCATTCTGCGGCCCGGCCGGCTGGACGTGAAGATCAAGATCCAGCGCCCGGACGCGGAGGCGGCCCGAGACATCTTCGGTAAGTACCTCACGGCCGATCTGCCCTTGCACGCCGACGACATCGCCGAACACGGCGGCTCGCCGCAGGCCTGCGTGGATGCGATGATCCAGGCCACGGTCGAGCGGATGTACGCCGAGAGCACGGAGAACCAGTTCCTCGAGGTCACCTATGCCGGCGGGGACAAGGAGATCCTGTATTTCAAGGACTTCAACTCCGGTGCCATGATCGCCAACATCGTGGATCGGGCCAAGAAGATGGCCATCAAGGACCTGCTCACCCACGATCAGCGCGGGTTGCGCGTGGAGCACCTGCTGACCGCCTGCACGGACGAGTTCCACGAGAACGAGGACCTGCCCAACACCACCAACCCGGGCGACTGGGCGCGGGTGTCCGGACGCAAGGGCGAGCGGATCGTGTACATCCGCACGATCGTGCAGGGCAAGATGGGCAGTGAGCCGGGCCGCTCTATCGACACGCTCAGCAACACCGGGCAGTACCTGTAGCGGCCGACCGGAAGCGTCCCAGGTTCAGGGGGCTTGGCTTCAGACGGCGTGCGACTTCGCGTTGACGAGGATCAGCCGAAGTAGTCCGAGTACGGCGCGTTTGACACTCTCCCGGTCGCGCGCGTCGATGGGAATCAACGGGATGTGCGGGTCGACGTTGATGTAATCCCGGACATCCTCCAAGGACAGGTTGTTCCGTCCGGCGAACTCGTTGACCGCGACGACGTAGGGAAGCCCGATGGTGTCGAAGTAGTCCAACGCGGTGAAGCAGTCATTGATCTGGCTGGGGTCGACCATCACGATCCCACCGAGGGCCCCGTCGGCCAGGTCGTTCCACATGAACCCGAACCGGTCCTGGCCGGGTGTGCCGAACATGTACATGATGATCGACTCGTCCAGGGTCACCCGGCCGAAGTCCAGTGCGACGGTGGTGGTGGTCTTACCCGGTGCACGCTCGGCGTTGTCGACGACGGCTCCCACCGAGGTCATCGATGCCTCGGTGGTCAGCGGTTCGATTTCCGAGAGGGCGGCGACCGTGGTGGTCTTGCCCACTCCGAACCCTCCGGATACGACAATCTTGACCGGTATAGGCGGTTTGGTGCTCTTGGTGGACGCTTCAGAGGGCACTGACACGATCGATGAGCCTTTCGAGGAAAGCGATGTCCTCATGCATCGCGAGGTGGCGAGTGGTGGCGTTGAGATGACCGTCGGCCACCAGGTCGCCGACGAGGACCTGGGCCACGCCCAGTGGTAGATGGGTGACTGCGGCGATTTCGGCGACAGCGGTGGGGCTTTGGCAAGCAGTCAGGATGGTGTGGTGTTCTGGCAGTTGGACGAGGGTATGGTCGGCGGCAGGGTTGACCGTGACGATGGTTTCCATGGACACGTCGCTGCGGCCGCCACCGGTGCGTCCGCCGGTGAGCAGGTAGGAGCGGACCTGGTCGCCGGAATCGGCATCCGCGGTGGTTGGTTCGGTGGCCGTGGCCGGGTCGAACGCGGTGATGAAGGACGGGCGGCCGGCATCGTCCGCGTCGTCGAACAGCGGGTCGTAGTCGTCGAATTCCTCGTTGTGCACGCCAAACTCACAAGGCCAGCCGGTTCTTCATTTCCGTGACCAGTTCCGGGGTCAGGATGTCGCCGACCCGGCCCACCAGCAGCGTGGTCTCGTAGCCGACCAGGCCGAGATCGCAGTCCCGGTTGGTGACCACGCCCAGGCACGCCCGGCCCTTGATCAGTGATGCCACCAGGTAGCCGCCCTCGAACTCGGTGATCACCTGGGTCAGGGCGCCTTTGGTCAGCAACAGGGAGGCACTGACCGCCAGGGTGGTCATGCCCGAGACGGTTGCCGCCATCTTGTCAGCTTCGGCCCGGCCCATGTCGGCGGCCAGCGCCATCAGCAACCCGTCGGAGGACACGCCGATGACTTGTTCGACGCCGGCCGTGTTGCGCACGAAGTGCTCAAGCATGAAACTCACGTCGTCGGCTGCGGCGCTCAGGGCTGCCCGCGAGCTTGCGGCCATCATCATTCTCCTTGGTGTAGCTCTGTCGTGATCCACCGGGTTCGTCCTTATCGGGGCCCGGGGACGGCGATGCTCAGTTCTGCTCGGTTTCGTCCGTGAATGCCTGTTCTGTTTCCTGACGTGCCCTGGCCACCGACTTCTGCAGGTCGGACATCTGCGTCCGAGTCTGCGCGGCGTCGCGGTGCGGCTGGCCGTCCGGCGGCGGCCCTTCTCCCAGGTCGGGCATTTGTGCTCCGCGGACGCGCCGTTGGGGCGAGGGTTGGTCGTCTTCGGGGTTGCCCTCCGGACGAGCCGGCTGCTGCGCCGACGCAACGTCGGTGGACAGTGATACCGGCCGGCTGGTGTGTACGCTCAGCTGCCGTCGCGCGTTTTGCACTCCAGTCTGCAAGCCGGAGAGTGCGGACCGGATGGCGGTCGGATCCTGGGGACTGGCGGTATTGCCACTGGAGTCCTCGGCGAGGTCGCCGAGGTTGGCTCCGCGGACCCGCCGCGTGGGTAACTGGCTTTGCGAAGAATCGGGTCGCGGCTGGAATCCTCGCTCTGCGGCCTCGCCGGCTTCGGTGCTGGCCGGGGGTGCGGGCGAGGTCCGGTTGGTCGTGATGGGTTCTCGACTCTCGTGTCGCGCCACAGGCTCCGTCCCGACCGGTTGGGTGGCTTTCGCCACCGGAGCCGGCATCTCCGCCCGGTCGGTGCTGGTCAGCGGAGAGTCCACGGCCGGACTGTGCGCGCTCGCGGTCTCTGTCACCCACCCGCGCAACTCAGGTGCCTCCTGGATCGTGCAGGCGGCAGCGGGCTGCGTGCGCCCGGGTCGTTCGGCGGGCTCGGGCGCAGGCGCATCGGCCGGCGTCGTCTCGGGAGCACCGGCCGGCGATGCGGTGCTGTTCGCCGAGTCAGCGCTCTCGGGCTGGGCGGCGGGGCCCTCGGGTTCGGCGGGGCTCTGGGGTTCGGCGGGGCCCTCGAAATCGGTGTGCCTGCCCGGAAGGCTCGGGGCAGCTGCCGCGCCGCCCTCCTTGGGTGCTCCGGCCGTGGAGGGCCTGGACTGCGCAGGCGTTGGCGCGGCCAACAGGAGCGAGTGCGGCAGCGTGACCAGGGCGATGGTGCCACGAGGGGATCCGGCGGATAGCTCGACCTGGATGTCGAGGCGGGTGGCCAGCCGTGCCACGATGTGGTGGCCGAGGACCTTGGTGTCGTGGGTGACCTCGTCGCCCTCGTGCAGCCGGCGGTTTGCCTCCTCCAGTTCCGCTGGGCTCATGCCCATCCCGGAGTCGGTAATGACCAGGCGGTAAGAATCACCGTGTCCGGCCCCGGCCACGGTGACGGTACTGGTGTTGGGTGAGAACGCGGTCGCGTTCTCCAGCAACTCGGCCAGCAGGTGCGCCACGTCGGCGGCGATGGAGCCCAGCAGGGTTGCCGGCTCCAGGTCGGTGACCTGCACCCTGGGGTAATCCTCGATCTCGGCTAGCGCGGCACGCAGCACATTGCCGATGCTCACCGGGCGGGAGTGGGTCCGCGATTGCCGGGCACCGGCAAGCACCAGCATCGACTCGGCATTGCGGCGGATCCGCGTGGTCAGGTGATCCAGCCGGAACAGCTGACTCAGCTTGTCCGGGTCAGGTTCGGAGCGCTCCAGCTCGGCCAAGTAGTTCAGGTTACGGCTGAGCATCGACTGGTTGCGCCGGCCCAGATTGACCAGCGTCTCGGCGTGCACGAGTTCAGCCTTGCGCATACCGACGGCCGTATTGATCGCGGAATCCTGCAACTTGTTCAACGCACCAGCCAGATCGGCCAACTCATCCTTGGTCTGGGCTTCGAACCGTTGCAAACTCGGCGCCGTCACGTCTCCTTCCATGTGCCGAACCTGGTCCGCAGCCTCGGGCAATGTATGCCCGGCCGCATCGGTCGCCTGGGTAATCATGTTCCGGATGGGCCGCACAACGCGCCTCGTCATCACCACCGCGAACACGACCAGCCCAGCGAGCAGCCCGAACGCTGCCAGCACGGTGGTCCACAAGAGCCTCCGTTGGCTGCGCTCATGCTCGGCGAGGCTCTGTTCGGTCTTGGCCTCGATCAATTCCAGGGGCCGTGCAGCGGCCACCAAGGCCTCGTCCTGTAGAGCCGAGATCCGCTGCAGCGCAGCAGCGTCTGGGTTTCCCGCCACGACATCGGGCATCGCGGCCAGCTTCAGCGGCGTGATGGCCCGGTGCTGGCGCTCGAACTCCTCGATCGCTTCGGTCATGTGCGGGTCGGTGGCGGCGGTCTCCAACTCCCCCAGGGTCGTGTTGACTTGCTTGACGGCGTCGAATAACTCGTGCCGGTACCTGACCACCAGCGTCGGATCAGAGCTGTTGATGACCAGGCGGTCCCACGCGTTCTCCTCGTGATTGAATGTGTCGCGGAGGGACGTAGCGTAATCCACCTGCGTGTTGTTGGCCTGCAGGAGTTCCCGGGAACTGCGTTCGGCGTCGAATAGCAGCGCACTCATGGTGGCGACGGTCGCGGCCTGGACAACCAGGAGTCCGCCGATGACGGCGCCGATCTTCTGTCCGATCCTCATCAGATGTCTTTCTGCCTACCTGGTCGTGGGGTGGAAAACGATAACTTGCCGTAGCGGAATGCCTGAGGTCGTCGACAGCCATGGCTCGACGGCACGGTGGTGTACGAGTAGTAGCAGCGGGTGTGCGAATAGCAGCAGCGCACGTCGGCTACCCCTCGCGCAGGAGGTCGACAAGGTCGGAAACGACCGACTTCATTTCTGCCTCACCGGCCGCGTTCGCCTTGTCCGTGTCATCCAGGATTTGCAGATCAACCTGCCGATTCCCAAGATTGACCACTCGGATCCTTACTTGATGAATGCTCAAGCATGCATCGAAGCCACTGTGCGCGCGGGCCACCGAGACCAGTGCCATGAGCGCGTGGTGAAGCGCCTCAGTGTCTTCCACCGGCGCTCCGGGCTGGAGCGCCGCCGTGGTCCTCGTGATCAGCGCGTCGGCGGCTCGGGCCGCGGCGAGCTTCTCTTCAAGGGCACGGCGGCGTTGCAGGATTTCGTGCATCAGGCTACTTCCAGTTCACGTCGGGATCCTGGGTCACGACTTCAAGGGGACGGCAGGCATCGCCGACAACAGCAGGCGATGGCTAGAGTACATGACGGCCGGAGAAATTGGCACGCCAGTGACAGATACTCTTTGTGTTCGATCGACTACTCCGTGAGGCGATTTGACGTTTTCGGGTAGTTGAACACGAGCAGGGTTCTCACATTCAGAGCGCCACCGGCGGGTCAGCTCGGACGGCCGACAGTGTTCACCGAGGCTCAGCCGGTACGCACGCGCCGGCGCAGCCATACCCGGGCCGACAGCCGCCAACCGATGAGCAGCGCCGCCAGCACCAGCGCCGCGACGACGATGAACGATGTCGCCGTTCCGGCCCCGGTCGCCACCCGGATGAGCATGCCGACGACCAGGGTGGACAGCCACGCCAGTACCCCGGTCGGCCAGATCTCGCCGGGGCGCAACCACGCCCGGGTGAACGACCAGCACAACAGCATCCCGATCAGGAACGGGCCCGCGACCTCGAGCCAATGCCGGACACTGCCCCCACCGTCGTGGCTGAGCAGGCCCAACCAGGCGAACAGCAGCACCGACCCGACATCGGCGGCGAGCCCCACCAGCCACGACACAGAACCGCTGGGGGAGAGCAGCATCGCCTGCCCGATGGCTCTCCTGCGTCGAGCCTTGATTTGTTTGGCGAGGGGAACGTTGGTGCCCTCGACCCGTCCGGGACGAGGTTCATGACGACTCATCGTGACCCACCGATGTCAGCCACGGGGATCAGCCCCTGAGCCTGGCGAGCAGTGCAAGGCGCCAGGCGGCGAAGACTCTCGGCAGGTCGTTGGCATCGACATCTGGCACGCCGGGACTGGTAGGAGCGGCCTTCGGCATGTCCTCCATCCTGACAGAGCCTTTACGCTGGGTGCATGGGAGTGCGGCGAGTCATGGGAATCGAGACGGAGTACGGCATCAGTGCCCCGCAGGACCCGCATGCCAACCCGATGGTGATGAGCGGCCAGATCGTCACCGGTTACGCCGTCCGACCCGGTGCCCACGTGGGCCGGGCTTCCTGGGATTACGAGGACGAGGCCCCGTTGCGTGACGCCCGTGGCCACAGCGTTCCCCGGGACCAGGCGCACTCTTCCCAGCTGACCGACCGCCCCGGGGGTGACCTGTCCGCGGAGCTGGAAGACACGACGATGGCCAACGTCGTGCTCACCAACGGGGCCCGGCTGTACGTGGACCACGCCCACCCGGAGTACTCCGCTCCAGAAGTGACCAACCCGTTGGACGCCGTGTGCTGGGACAAAGCCGGGGAACTGATCATGGCCGAGGCGGCCAGGGTGGTCGAGGCTGGCATGACCGACGGGTTGCCGGGGGCGGTCCCGCCACCGATCCGGCTGTACAAGAACAACACCGATTCCAAGGGTGCCTCCTACGGGACCCACGAGAACTACCTGATGCGCCGCGACATCCCGTTCGGGCAGGTGGCCGCCGGGCTGATCCCGTTCCTGGTGACCCGGCAGGTGTTCGCCGGAGCCGGGCGGGTCAGCATCGGCCAGCACGGCCAGTTGCCCGGCTACCAGCTGAGCCAGCGGGCCGACTTCATCGAAGCGGAGGTGGGGCTGGAGACCACGCTGCGCCGGCCCATCGTCAATACTCGCGACGAGCCGCATGCCAGCGCGGAGGCCTACCGCAGGCTGCACGTCATCATCGGCGACGCGAACATGAGCGAGGTCGCCACCTATCTGAAGCTCGGCACCACCGCGCTGGTGCTCGACCTTATCGAGGCCGGCCGGATGCCGGACCTGACCTTGCTGGAACCGGTGCCCGCGGTGCGCACCATCAGTCACGACCCCAGCTGCCGGGCGTTGATCGAGCTGGAAGACGGTACCGAGCTGACCGCGGTGCAGGTGCAGTGGCAGATCTGGGAGGCCGCCCGCAAACTCGTCGACGAGAACGGGATCGCCGACGACGACACCCAGACCGAGGCGCTGCTGGCGCGCTGGGAAAGCGTGCTCACCAGGCTCGAGGACGACCCGATGTTGTGCGCCACCGAACTGGACTGGGCCGCGAAACTGCGGCTGCTCAACGGCTTCCGCGACCGGGACGGGCTGGACTGGGATCATCCGCGGCTGGCCGCCGTCGATCTGCAGTACAGCGATATCCGCCCGGCCAGCGGGCTGTCCCACCGGCTGGCGGCCAGAGGCGCGTTGGAACGGCTGACCAGCGACGAGCAGGTCCACGACGCGGTGGACCGGCCGCCGCCGGACACCCGCGCCTACTTCCGGGGCGAGTGCGTGCGCCGGTACGGGGCCAACATCAACGCGGCCAGCTGGGACTCGGTGGTGTTCGACCTGCCGGGAGAGCGCACCCTCAAACGAGTGCCGATGATGGAGCCCACCCGCGGCAGCCGCGCGCACGTGGGCGAACTCCTCGACGCCAGCGCGAGCGCGGCCGAACTGGTGGCGACGCTGGCCGCCAAGGCCTGAAACCGGCCCACAACGGGCCGAGGCGCACGTTCCGGTGCATGGCGTTTACCGGGCGCCGGCACGCTGCACGTGATCCCCGGCACACTTCCGAGGCGTGTCGCTCCGGGTAGGATCTTGAGCAGCGTCAACGTGAGGATGCACATGGCAGAGCAGGAGCAGCACCGCAGCACACGCCGCGAGGGCGACCCCGATGAGCCGGTCGAACCCCCCGCGCCGCCTGCCTCCGCCCAAGCAGCCACCGATGACGTCGATGCGCTGCTGGACGAGATCGACGACGTGCTGGAATCCAACGCCGAGACGTTCGTGCGTGGG
>PDSI01000220.1 GCA_002748415.1 Micrococcales bacterium
CCCGCGACGACCGGCACGGTCCGGGACTTCCGAGGAGTGAGCCCACCACCGAACACCGTTCCCGGATTCGACACCCCAACCGACGGGCCACTGCCAGGCGAAGGGTAGCTGTCCGGCGGCAGGTAGCTTTCCGGCGCGGCCGACGGCGCCGGCTCGGGGCCGGCCGGTCGTTGAAACGGACTCTCAGGATTCTGCGAACTGTCCTGCACGGTGCCCCCCACTCGTGGTGTCTGGTGTGCGCGACTGCTCGGCGCCGGCCACCGGACGGCAGCGGCACCGCCCGCGCGACGATGTCCCCTCGCTCTCGAGAGTAGGGGCAGCCAGGACCGGCCGGGGTGCCCGGCGGGTGACGATCACCCCACCGGGGGCAGGATGTCGACCGATCGGGCTCTCTGATAGCGGGGCACTTCGGTCAGCTGCCGAATGGGTGTCCCGTTGCGTCTTGCCGAGGGCGGTGTCCGCAACGGCGCGAGCCCCGACCTGCGGCGGTGCCGGCAGCTGGGCGCTTTGGCCGTCAGCACCGATGTCCCGCAGGCCGCGCTCCAGCGGCCGGCCGAGGCTGCAGCGCAGTACGACGAGACGCCGGGCCGATCATTGCCGAATCACCAAGACTGGAGTCCTCGACCCTAGACACCCGGATAGTACGCCGATCACAATGGAACCTGGAGGGCTCGGGGACCCAAGTCCTCAGGAGGAGTTGAATGCCGCGAATACAACCCACAGCGATTGATTCGCTAGGGCCGCGTGTTCAGCGATCGAACGCGCATAATACCCCTTTTGCCGGTGAGTCGACCCCCTGTGCTGTCCTGCGTCGCCAACGGGTGCGCGGGGGTGGTCATGAACTGGTACTGGTGCACCATCCGGCCTCGGTCAAGGTGGGACGGCACACGCTCACCTCGGAAGTCGGCGAGACCATCAACGACGACGAGTTGCTGCACGCGGTCAGCGTCGTGGTGTCCGAGCTGCTGGGCAACGCCGTGCGGCACGCGGCCCCGACCGCGGAGGGCGCGATCATCCTGCGTTGGCAGGAGCGTGGCGGGGTGATCGATCTCGAGGTCCGCGACGGGGGCTCTCCGGGGGAGGTCCGGCCGCAGCGGCCCAACCGGGAAGCGCCGGGTGGGCGTGGCCTGCGCATCGTGCGTCACCTCAGTGACGAGTGGGGGGTGCACGTCGAGCCCACGTCCGGGTTGCGCACGGTGTGGGCAGCCTTGGGGGGCCCGTCACGCCGCCGGAGACGATCGCCATGACCACCACACCCACTGACATTCCCGTTGTCGCCGGGCGGAAACCGTGCCCCTGCGGCAGTGGAAAACGGTACAAACAGTGCCACGGCCGGGCGGCTCGCCGCGCGGCCGTGCCGTTCGTCGCTCGCCCGTTCGAGGGGTTGCCGGCAGAGGGCGACTGGGTGGCGATGCGGGAGATCGTCCCCGCCGCGACGGCGACGGCGC
The DNA here is from genome assembly GCA_002748415.1 of Micrococcales bacterium. Classification (GTDB taxonomy): domain Bacteria; phylum Actinomycetota; class Actinomycetes; order Actinomycetales; family CAWJMD01. The sequence goes on from PDSI01000220.1 coordinate 1,449, forward strand.
GCACCACCGAGGGGACCGACGTCGTCGTCTGCACCGTCCTGCCGCTGGGAATGGCGGCTTTGCGCCGCCAGGACGGTACGGTCCTGCTGGCCCTGCAAGTGAGCTCCTCCTCCGGCGACCCCGGCCGTGACGCGGCGGCAGCACTGCGTGCCGCCTTGGAAAATGAACCGGGGAGCCCGGTACGGTCTCGGCCCGCCGGCCCGTCGGGCCCCCGGCTGCAGGATCTGCTCGACATGGATTGCCCGTTCGAGGTCACCGTGCACGACAGCTACGGCTTCTGGGTCTCGGCCGGCGCCGCCGCGGAAGAAGACATCGACGCCGAGGCTTTGAGCCAGGCGAACGACGCGATGATCCCCACCCGTCGACTGACCCAGGTGTCGGCCGCGTACTGGTGCTCGATGGGCGGCAGGCGGTACTTGCGCTGGGCCGTCGACTCGCCGGAGAACACGGTCCTGGACGCCATCGCCCGGTTGTACTCGCGTGGACAGGCCGGACTCGGTACCGGCACCAAGTACCTGGGCTCGTTCCGCGCCAGCGGGATCCTCATCCCGGTGTGGGAATTGCCCGCCGACGCCGAGGCCGAGCAGCTGGAAGCGCCGGCCGCGGGCTTCCTGGCCCGGATGAACGCGGCGATGGACGTGACCGGACCGCTGACCGCCGACGAGCGCCGGGCCAGGGCGGGCGTGGTCAGTCGCCAGCTGACCTTACGCTGATCAGCTGAGGTCAGCGGGAGCGCCTTGCGCCGCCGGGCGCGCCGGTCTTGCCGGCAACCGGCGTGATATTCACCACGCGACCCGCTCATGGCCCCAGCGCTGGGCCGGTCGGCGCACTCCAAAACGCGTCCCACCAGCCACACTCTCACCCTGGGTATCGGCCCGGCCTACCACGCGTTATCTCACACATGAGATAGCTTTGCGGCATGAGTGAGGACTACAAGGCGCGCATCGGCATGCTGATCCGCCGTGCTCGCAAGCACCGCGGCATGACGCAGGCCCAGCTGGCGGAGCTACTGTCCACCTCGCAGAGCGCAGTCAACCGGATCGAGCAGGGGCAGCAGAATCTGTCGCTGGACATGCTGGCCCGCATCGGCGAGGCGCTGGACCAGCAGATCGTCTCCATCGACGGCGGCCCCACCCATTTGCGTGTGACCGGCCCGACCAAGCTGTCCGGTGCCATCGAGGTCAAGACGTCCAAGAATGCAGGTGTTGCGCTGTTGTGCGCGTCGCTGCTGAACCGGGGCCGCACCACTTTGCGCAAGGTGGCCCGGATCGAGGAGGTCAACCGGCTGCTGGAGGTGCTGAACAGCCTGGGTGTCCAGACCCGCTGGCTGAACGCCGCCAACGACCTGGAGATCATTCCGCCCGCCCAGCTGCGCCTGGACTCCATCGACGAGAACGCCGCCCGGCGAACCCGGTCGGTCATCATGTTCCTCGGGCCGCTGCTGCACCGGCACGAGAAGTTCGAACTGCCGTATGCGGGCGGGTGCAACCTGGGTACCCGAACAGTGGAGCCGCACCTGTCGGCGCTGCGCCCGTTCGGGCTCGAGGTCAAGGCCAGCGAGGGTTCGTATCACGCCCACGTGGCCGGAAAGGTCGAGCCCACCCGTCCCATCGTGCTGACCGAACGGGGCGACACGGTGACCGAGAACGCGTTGATGGCGGCAGCGCTGCGACCAGGCACCACCGTGATCCGCAACGCGTCGTCCAACTACATGGTCCAAGACCTATGTTTCTTCTTGCAACGGTTGGGTGTTCAGGTCGATGGTGTGGGAACCACCACCTTGGTGGTGACCGGCAAGGCCGACATCGACGTCGACGTGGACTACGCACCCAGCGAGGACCCCATCGAAGCGATGTCACTGCTGACCGCAGCCGTCGTGACCGATTCCTGCATCACGATCAAGCGGGTGCCGGTGGAGTTCCTCGAAGTGGAGCTGGCCACCCTTGAGGTAATGGGCCTGGCCTACGAGCGGTCACCGGAGTACCTGGCCCGCAACGGCCATACCCGGTTGGTGGACCTCACCACCTTCCCCTCGGTGCTGCGAGCGCCGCTGGACAAGGTGCACCCGATGCCGTTCCCCGGCCTGAACATCGACAACCTGCCGTTCTTCGCCGTCATCGCCGCGGTGGCTGAGGGTCGCACCATGATCCACGACTGGGTGTACGAGAACCGGGCGATCTATCTGACAGAGCTCACCAAACTGGGCGCCGATGTGGAACTCCTCGACCCGCACCGGGTCATCGTGACCGGCCCGACCCGGTGGACCGGCACGGAGATCATCTGCCCGCCCGCGCTACGTCCGGCCGTGGTCATTCTGCTGGCCATGCTGGCCTCCAAGGGGACGTCGGTGCTGCGTTCCACCTACGTGATCCATCGCGGCTACGAGGATCTCGCCGAACGGCTCAGTGTCCTTGGGGCACAGATCGAGATCTTCCGGGACTGAACACCGTCAACGGCCGGCCGTTGCGTCCATGCCCGCTGGTGGCCGTCCGGAACCACCGGGTAGCCGCAACGGGTTCAGCCCGCGCGCATGTCGGACATCGGCCCGGCGGCCACTCCGTAGCGGGCGCGTCCGCTCAACTGGGTCCACGCCGTCGCCACCGGACCGGCCAGGCTGATCGACCGGTGACGGACGTAGCCGTCCAGCCCCTGCACGAACAAGGTGGCGTCCTGGGGACTGGTGGCCACGACCGAGGTGAGCCCGGCGGCGACACCCGGAACAGAGTAGGTGGTGTATGCGTCCTGCTCGGCGTCGCCGGTGACCACCAGGATGGAATCGCCACTGTTGCAGGCCATGAACCACGTGTGCTCAGTCATCGCCGATGCCGGATGCCCGTCGCACCGGTAGCCGAGCTTGAACCAGTTCAGATCAGCGGCGGTGCGGAAGTAGGTGTTTGCCTCGATACGTTGCCCGGTCTCGGTGTTGGTGAGCCGGTACGGTCCGCCGACTGCCACGAACACCTCGGACTCCTCGCTCGTGGCCACTTGAAGCGAACTGACCCGACCACCAAGGGATCTCAACCGCGACGGGGCCGGATGGGGGGTGGTGCCGTCGAAGCTGAACCACCGGGCGCTGCCGTCCGGGGCGATGCAGGAGACGACCACGGTGCGACGCCGTACCGCGGCGGTCGGACGGTCGCACCGCCCTCCGGCCGGGCTGAAGGCACGCCACCCGGTGTGGCTGGTGCGGTGGACCAGCGCCCCGAAGGTGTTCACACCGATCTGATGGGTCAGCCCGTTGACCCTGGCCACGGCGGGTGCGGAGACCAGGATTCCGCCGCGCCTGGTCCAGCTGGCGTCCCCGCCCGCCCGCACATAGCCGGCACCGTCGCTGCCGGTCACGGCCAGGACGGCACCTGCCGGAGCCGGGTTACCTTGCGCGGCGACGCGCGCCGTGTCCGGGTTGCTGGCTTCGGCGGGTCGTGCGGCGAGGGCCGGCAGTACAGCCACCAGCATCGAGACGACGGCCGTGACCGCGGTGGTGCGCGCACCCGGCCGGCAGCGGGACGGGTGCGCTGGTTGACGATCGGACATGAGTGTCCTTTGCGGTTGGCAGCGGCTTCGAGCCTGCTATCGGTTCAGGATTCGCCGGAGTTGAGCCGTTTTCGCCTGTTGTGACCCGGTTGTGATCGCACCGCGGACCACCGGTACGGGTCAGCCGACGACGTTCCGCCCTGCACTGGCCTCACGCTCAGTAGCCGCGGCGTGCTCTGCTGGGTGCGCCCGGGTTGAACAGCTCTACCGGTTTTGGCCCGCTACCGATACCTACGACGTGTCTGATCCGCCAGCTCAGGACCCGGTGCGGCCGGCCGCACCGGCCGACGCCGAAACCGGCAGCTGGCCGACCCCACGCAGCCCGATCACCGAAATCCTGGGGCGGCTATCGGTTCCGCGCCGGATCGTCGACGTGCTGGATGAATGGCGAGTCCCGCAGCAGTGCGCCACCGAGCGTCAACGGGCGTGGATCGTCGAGCTCATTCTGCTGATCAATGGCCTGGCCTGCCTGATCATGGTTCCGGTCAGCCTCGCGGTACTCAGCGGGCAGTCCGCAGCCTTGTTCGCCGGGGGCGCCGTCGTCCTTGGCATTGCCCACATGGTGGTGATGCGTGGGTACGCCCGGCTGGTGGTGAACGTGCTTGCCTGGGCTGTTCTGGCGAAGGCGGCCATCACCGTGGCCATCGGATCCTTCGACGAGTGGTTGCTACCGTCCATCTGCATCGCGACGATGGTGATCGCGCTGGTCGACACGTTACGCCGGACCGTCATCATCGGCCTGGCCGCCATCGGTCTGCTGATCCCCGGTCCGGTGTTGAGTGGGGATCCGGAGTTGATCAGCGAACTGGCGCGGCACCTGGCCCCGGCGATCGTGATCGTGCTGCTCGCTTGGCTGACGAGCTTCGTCTCGCACCGGGTCGAGGACGACCGGCGCCAGTGGATCGCGCGCCAGCAGCACTTGCAGGCTGCGCTGGCTGCTGCCAACGAGGAACTGGAGGCGCGGGTCCGCGAACGCACCCTGGAGCTGCGTCGGCACAGCAGGCGGATGGAGGAACTGAGCATCCGCGATGAGCTGACCGGCCTGTACAACCGCAGGCATCTCATCGGCAGCCTGCAGGATCCGGCCGTCTGCGCGCCGCCGGCGGCGATGCTGATGCTGGACATCGACCATTTCAAACAGGTCAACGACACCTGCGGGCATCACGTGGGCGACGTGGTGTTGCGCCGGGTGGCGCAGATCATGAAGCGGCATGTGCGAGACGCGGACCTCCTGGCCAGGTTCGGCGGCGAAGAGTTCGCGGTCCTGCTGCCTGGCGGGGATGTCGCTGCCGGACTGCTGCTCGGCGAGCGGCTGCGAGCAGCGGTGCAGGCCATCCCGTGGCGGGACATCCCGGTCCCCGGCGCAGTGGTGACCGTCAGTGTCGGGGTGGCCGCGCTGACCACTGGCTCCCGCCACGATCACAGCTGGCTCATGCACGAGGCCGACATGGCGCTCTACGACTCGAAGAATGCCGGCCGCAACCGGGTGACCGCCGCCGTACCCGCAGCCGACGGCCCGGCGGGCGAGGCGGCCGCGGACCCGCAACGGGGCGGCGCGTCCGTCGGCATGGGCGGCACTCCACCTCGGCAGCGAACCCCGGAACGGCTGCCGGGCGCCGGCTGAGGGGCCTCTACCCTGGTGGGGTGAACCAGCCTGCACACGTCTGCGCGATCATCCCGGCCTACAACGAGGCCGACCGGGTCGGCGCCACCGTGACTGCCGTGGCGGGCATCGCCGCGGTGCGCGAAGTCATCGTGATCGACGACGGCAGTAGCGACCACACTGCGCAGGCCGCGCTGTCAGCCGGGGCGCGGGTGATTCGGCACCGGCGAAATCACGGCAAGGCGGCCGCGCTGACCACCGGCGCTGTCGCGGCTACGGGGCCACTGCTGTTGTTCGCCGACGCGGATCTGGGCGAGACCGCCGCCGCGACCGAACCGCTCCTCGGTCCGGTGGTGGCCGGATCCGCTGACATGAGCATCGCCCTGCTGCCAGCCCAGCAGACTCCCGGCGGGGGTCGTGGCCGGGTCGTGCGTACGGCCAGGGCCGGCATCGAGGCGGCCACCGGTTGGCGGGCCACCCAACCGTTGAGCGGGATGCGCTGCCTGCGCCGGGACGCGCTGGCCGATGCGTTGCCGCTCGCCCCCGGCTGGGGTGTCGAGACCGCGTTGACCATCGACTTGCTGCGGGCCGGGCGAACCGTACGGGAAGTCCCGTGCCAGCTACAGCACCGGGTCAGCCCGGACACCCTGGCCGGGGCCCGGCACCGGGCTGCCCAGCTGCGTGACGTGGTGGCGGCGCTGGCGGCGCGCGGGGTCGCCCGGCAGGCGGTCGCCAGCGCGACTACCGGGCGATGAGCCGCAGCCCAACCGCTGCCTGGGCGTGGCTGGTCGGCGCGTCGTTGACGCTGCTGGCCGGTGTCGGTCTGGCCGGCGAATCGGCCGCCGCACCGGCGCCGGGCGGGTCCGGCTGGTGGGGCTTCGACCTGCGGCCGTCCTCCGCACTGGTCACCGGTTTACTGTGGGCTGGCTACCTTCTCGGCGGAGCCGGGCTGATCGTCGGGCTGCGGTCGGTTCGGCAGCTGCCCCGATGGCCGGTGGCCGGTGCAGCCCTGGCCGTGGCCGGCGCCGGGCTGATCGTGGCCCCCTTCGGCTCCGCCGACCACTTGTCCTATGCGGCGTACGGGCGGATCAAGGCACTCGGCGGGGACCCCTACACCCAGGCGCCGCAAACCTGGCCCGGGGGGACGGACCCGGTGCTGGCCGCGGCCCAGCCGCCGTGGGCGGACACCGTCAGCGTCTACGGCCCGGTCGGTACCGCGCTGCACACCCTGGCCTCCGCCGCCGGCGGCGACAGCGTCCGGGGCACGGTGTGGTGGTGGCAGCTGGTGTGTGCCGGCTGCTACCTGCTGGTGGCTGTGCTGGCACACCGGATGGCGGCCGGCAGCATCGAGCGGTCCCGCGTCGTGGTCGCCTGGACGTTGAACCCGCTGGTGATCGGGGTAGGACTGTTCGGCGCCCATATCGACTTGGTCGCTGTTGCCTTCGTGCTGCTCGCCGCGTGGGCGTCGGTGCGCCACCCGGCGGTGGCCGGTGCGGCGGCTGCCGCCGCCCTGAGCACCAAGCTGCCCTACGGGGTGGCCGGGCTGGGCCTGCTGCTGGCGTTGCGGGTGCACACCGGTTCCCGGTGGCGGGCCTTCGGCTGGGGAACCGCCGGGGCCCTGGCGGTGCTGCTTCCCGCGCACCTGTGGACCGGCCTGCACACCTACGACCAGACCCTGACCGCAACCGGCTACACCTCATTGGCCAGCCCGTGGCGCTCGGTGGTGAACCTGGCGACCCTGCTGCAGGACGCCTACGGGGTGCACCTACCGGTGGCCGCGCAGGCCAGATCGTTCGTGCTGGCGCTGGCGCCGGTGCTCATGGTGCTGGCCGCGGCGGCGCTCTGGCTGCTGACCAGCGCCCGAGCGTCTGGGATGCCCGCTCGCACGGTGCACGCCGACCAGGGCATCGTGCTGCGTACCGTCCTGGTTGCCGGGGGCGGCTGGGTGCTGGCTACCCCGTACGTCCTGCCCTGGTACGACCTGATGCTGTGGGGGCCGTTGGCGGTGCTGACCTTCGCCCCCGTCGCCGGTTCGGCTCAGCTGTGGCTCGCGGCCAGGTGCACCGTCCTGTGCCTGGCCTACGTGCCGGGTCGGGTGGAGGGCATGTCCGCGGAGGTGGAGCGGGTCAGCCTGGCCGTCCGGGCCGTCGTGGCGCCGGCGGTGTTGCTGGTGACGGGCGTCGCGCTGCTGGTCCTGGCCGCGCGCTCGTTGAGCGCTCGACGAGCCTCGAGATCAGCGCGGGAAGCAGCACCAGCCCCCCCGTGACCGCTACGACGACGCCGGAATCGTTGACCAGGCTGGCGATACCCATGCACACTACCCAGGCCAGCCCCAGGTGGGCCAGTGCCGGGGTGGCCGAATAGGCTTGGGCCAGTGGGGCGGCGGCCCGCCGCAGCGGGGTTCGGTGCAGGTGGGCCGGAATCGTCAACAACGCGGCCACCAGCAGCGCTACCGGGGGGATCAACAGGTTCAGCGGCGATACGGTCAACAGCTCCCAGTTGGTGCTGAGCTTGCGCACGATCACCGGCCACAACCCCCCGTCCAGCGTCGTCTGTACCACCCGGCCGAGATGGGTGCGCTGAGCCGGCGGCCGCAACCAGTCCAGTATCGCCACCAGTATCGTGAAACCCGCTGTGCCGGCGGCGATCATCGCCCACCGGGAGACGTTCAACCGGAACCGGCCGAAGCGCATCGCGAGCACGGCGACGGCCGGGACGAGGGCCAGCGGGCCACCGAAGTCGCTGCCCCAGCCGGGCGCCGCATCGACGATCACGGCAAGCACACCGACTGCGGCGACGGCCGCAGCGGCCTGCCGGGCGGGCAGCCGCTGCCCGGCTACGGTGCCCAGCATGAGCGTGCCGGTGGCGAATATCGCGAACGCGGGGTTGCCCAGCCCGTAGAACCGGCCGCCCAGTAGCGGCTGCACCCCGATCAGACTGGACAGTTGCAGCCTGGACCCGCTGATCAGGTCGAGCCCGATCACGGCCACGGTCAACATGCCGGCCGGGCCGACCCAGCCGAGACCACCCATCCAGCCGAGTTTGCCGATCCAGCCGAACTTGCCGATCGAGCCGAGTTTGCCGGACCGGTCCGCCCAGGCCGCCCGGAGCAGGACCCAGCCCAGACCACCCAGCACCCCCGTCGCCACGGCCAGCGCCAGCAACGCACCGGCGACCGGCGGCATCCGCCACCACGGCACCAGGTTGGCGGCGAACGTGCCGGCCGGCACCAGCGCCAGCACCCCCAGCGCCGAGGCCGTCCAGCGCGGCCGGGACCCCCGGACAGCCCACCAGCCCAGCATCAGCAACGCGGGCCCGTAGATCACGGCCACGACCGGAGCGACCACCCACGTGGTCGCGTGGGCCGCGGCGCCGGTGTCGCGCAGCTGCCGCAGCCGCCGGGCCGGATCGTCGGTGGCCGGATCCGCGGTCAGCGGTGAGCCGGCCAGTGCAGCAGGCACCTGGGCTCCGGCCGAGCCTAGAACGGTGACGGTGAGATCCGGCGTCTGGGCCAGCCCCGGTTGCCGGGTGGCGGCGCTGCTCAGCGCCGCCGGGCCGTCGTTGCCCGGCCCGGTACGGGCCAGCACCCCCAACCGGGCGTCGACGGTCCGTCGACTGGCCGGGGTGCTGGTTGCCCCGCCGAGGGAGGCGACGATGACATCGGCGTCGGCCGGCAACGCTGCCAGCACCTCACCCAGCCGGGCGTCGACCTGCCCGTCGGCACCGAGATCGATCACCAGCACCCCGCCGCCCGCCAGACGCCGCGCGGCGGCACCGGTCTGCGCACCGATGTCGTGACCGGCCGCGGTCCACGGTCCGGCCGGGGTACCGTCCTCGCGGCTGATCGCCAACCGGGCCCCCGGGCCGATCCCGGCCACCGGAATACCGGCAGCAGACGTCAGGGTCCCGAGGGCGCCTGGGGTGGCGTCGTAGCGAGACTGCTGGGCAGCTTGCCGATAACCCGACCAGGTGCGGGCCCAGGCCGGGACACCGGGCTCGCCGGCCCGCCCGGCCAGCAGCGGTGGGCACGCGGTGGCGCCGGGAGCTCGTGGCGCGGAGACCCTGGCCCCGGCCGACACCGTCAACCAACCGTCTACCGGGCAGGTGACCGCGTACTCGGCCCGGCGCACGAGTGAGCCGGTGGCATCGGCCAGCAGGCCGTACAACGCCGGCGTGCGATCCTGGTCCACCTCGCTCCAGGACGCGTCGGCGATGCCGATCAGCACCACCAGTGGCTGATCGGCCGCTGGTGCCGTGGCTGACGCGGGGGCGAGGAGTATCCCGAGCATCGCGAGGACCGCCACGACCGGCGCAACACCGCGTCGAAACCGCAGAAACCTGGCCCGCACCGCCCCAGCGTACGGGAGCCTGTCGGTGTGGACCGTACACTGCATCTCACAGCGCTCAAGAAAGGTGACCGAGTGAAAGCAGTGCACACCAGGCCTACGTACCGATACATCGGATTGGCCGTCCTGCTTATCTCCGCCTTGGCCACCGTCTATGTGCGGGTGCTGTCCCAACCCAGGGTATACGTGCTGGTGGATCTGGTCGTCTACCGGGAGGGAGCGCAGAGCCTGGGGATGGGCCGGCCCCTCTACGATCACATGACACTGCAGAACAACCTGCCGTTCACCTACCCGCCGTTGTCCGCCTGGTTGGCGTTCCCGTTCGGCATGGTCCCGTTCCCGGTGGCCGCCGCGTTGTGGACCATCCTTCAGGTCTGGGCGGTGTACGGGGCAGCCCACCTGGCGATGCGGGTACCCATGGTCGCCGTCCGGCAGCGGCTGGGCGCCAAAGCAGACGGCGTTCCGTACCTCGCCGCGGCCGCGATGCTGTGGATGGAACCTCTGCACGACGGCGTCTACTTCGGGCAGGTGAACGCGTTCATCGTCGTGGCGGCCATGGCGGACCTGAGCCTGCGGCACATGCGCTGGCCGCGTGGGGCGCTGACCGGGCTGGTGACCGCGGTGAAACTGACCCCTGGCGTGTTCTGGATCCACTACGCGGTCAGCGGCCAGTGGCGGCTGCTGGTCAACTCGATCGCCACCGCCGCCGGGCTGACCATCCTGGTGGCGGTGGCCGACCTGCGCACCTCGCTGGACTTCTGGTTCGGCGCGATCCGGCAGCCGGAACGACTGGGGGAGAACGTCAACACCTCCAACCAGTCGATCCGCGGCATGCTGATGCGCCTGGGAGAGACCCACAACATCCCGGAGTTCTACATCTCCGCGGCCTGGCTGGTGTGCGTGGTGCTGGTGGCGGTGCCCTCGTTCCTGCTGGCCAAGCGATTCCACGACCTGGGCGACCGGGCGGCGGAGGTCGGTGTGGTCGGCCTGATGGCCGTGCTGTTGTCTCCGGTGGCCTGGATCCACCACCTGCACTGGCTGGTGGTGCTGCTGCCCGCGGTCATCGGTGACGGGCGTCGGCGTCGGCGCTGGATCATCGCTGCGGCCTACCTGGGCTTGTTCATGTGGCGGATGCCGTGGACCGGCCACGGGATGCTGCTCTACCAGGACCTGCCACCGGCAGGCAACGCGGTGGCCATGGTGCTGCAGGACGGGTTCGGCCTATTGGCGCTCCTATTGCTGGTGATCCTGTGGCGGCTCAGCTACGACGGTCACCATCAGGGCGTGGTCCAGGTTCCGGGAGTGCGCCCCAGGCTGGAGGCGTCCCAGCGCCCGGCGGGTTCTTCGCCCAGCCTTCCGCGTGACTCCAGCGATACCCACTGATTCCATCCGAGCAGGGGACTGCGGCGACCGCTGGCCTCGCGCGGGCCGGGTCTGCGGAAGCGGTAGCCTGCTGGGTTGTGATTTCTGTCGACGGGCCGCTGGGCTATCTGGGCCCGGCCGCTACTTTCACCGAGACCGCGTTGCTGGCCGTTCCGGGCGCTCGCCAGCGAGAGCGGCGCCCCTACCCGACGGTCGATGCGGCCCTGGACGCCGTGCGCCGCGGCGAGGTCGCCGCAGCGATGGTGCCGTTGGAGAACTCCGTCGAGGGTGGGGTCAGCGCCACGATGGACGCGATGTCCGCCGGCAGTCAGCTCCGGGTGCGTCGTGAGGTGGTCGTGCCGGTGAACTTCGTGCTGGCCGCGCGTGCGGGAACTGCCCTGGCCGATGTGCGGCGCATCTCCACCCATGCCCACGCCTGGGCTCAGTGCCGCAAGTGGGTGGCGGCGAACCTCCCCGATGCTCAGCACGTGCCAGGCCTGTCAACCGCTGCGTCGGCCGCCGCCCTGGCCGCCGAGCAGGACGTCGGCTACGACGCGGCCATGTGCGCGCAGTTGGCGGCAGCCACCTACGGCCTCGATGTGCTGGCCCACGACGTCGCCGACAACCCCTACGCGCAGACCCGGTTCGTTCTTGTCGCGGGCCCGCACGTGCCGCCGCCGGCACCGACCGGGGCGGACAAAACCTCGCTGGTGCTGTTCCAGCGCGACGACTACGCCGGTGGCCTGTCCGATCTGCTGGGCCAGTTCGCCGGCCGGGGGATCAACCTGACCTGGATCCAGTCCCGGCCGATCCCCACCATGTTCGGGCGTTACTCGTTCGCCATCGACTGTGAAGGGCACATCGAAGACGCGCGGGTGGCCGATGCGATCCGCGGGGTGTACCGGTTGTGCAGCCAGGTGCGGTTCCTGGGCTCGTATCCGCGCGCCGACGGGGTGCCCAACCATGTGCGAAACGGCATGAGCGATGCCGACTTCGCCGCCGCCGAAGACTGGCTCCAAGCCCTGCTGGACCACTCATAGGCGGGGCCGCTCAGGACACCCACAGGAACACGGCACCGATGGCTCCGGCCAGCACCAAGTGCCAACCGATGAGCCGGCTCGCGCGGAAGTGCGCTGCCGCCACGGTGAACAGCCCCAGGGCTGACACGGCGGTGAGGGCCACGGGCGCCGAACTGCCGAACCAGCGCAGCACGGCCACCGCGAGGCCGAGGGACAGCACCCAGGCAAAGGCCCAGCCGGAGACCTGGGAGCCTTGCGGTTGCTCATCGTCCGGCGGCAGGCCGGGGACGGCGTCCAAACCGCAGAACACCCGGCCCGCGACCTGTTGAGGGCTGCCGAGCTCGTCCATCGCACCGGCCAGGTCGTCGCCCCGGTGTAGGTATTGCTCGACCGAACTCAGGTGTCGCTGCCGGTCCCGCTCGGGCAATGACGACAACTGAACGGCGAGTTCGGCCAGGTATGACTCGACCCAGTTGATGGATTCGTCGATGTGATTCATTGTGGCCTCCTCTCCCCGGTTGTGCAGATCCCGATGTGCACCTCCATGATACGCCGAGTCACAGTCAGCATCGCAAACTGGCCCGGAATGCCCCAATTCTGGGGAGGAGGGTAGCGCAGGGTACTCGTCCGGTACTCCGGAGTGCCGGAAAATGTCAGCACGTCCAATAGTTGGATCGAGGGGGTCGTGATATTGTTGGCCACTAGTTGGGCGGCAGTGCGCTGATTTCTTCAGCAGGAATTCCCGGCCATGAGTCCGGCGTGGCCGGCCGGGGTGAACCGCGAGGCGTGTGCGCTACTGACGAGCGCTGGGCTGCCGCGGGCGGTGCGTCGCCGACAGCGCGATCAACGCGGCCGCCGCCAGACCGGCGACCAACCCGCTGAACAGGGTTCGGACCATGGTGTACGCCTGCCAGCGGCCCGAGTAGTCAGTCCGGATTTCCCGGACCGCAGTGCCGTCGGCCCGGGACCGTGACCTCGGCCAGCGCCTCGGTCATCGGCACCTTGACCGTCGCCGTCAAGATCAGGCCGCCGCAGAGGTGGGTCACCGCTGCGGCCAACAGCGGCCGGCCGGACGGGCGCCGTCGCTCGTACCGCGTCAATGCCGCGGCACCGGCCAAGACCACCGGGGTCAGGCAGAAAGCCGGGAAGAAGACGGGGTTGCGCACGGAGGCGTTCATCGCCCGCATGGCCTGGATGGCCACCCGCGGGTCGGCGTCGTCCAGACCCTACATGGTGGAGCAGACCCAGGCGAAGAAGCAGCCGGAGATGGTGCCGGCGAGCGCCGTGCCGGCCCAGGCGCAGGCGATCCCGGGGGTGATCGGGCGGTGCCGGGAGCTGGCATCGCTTATTGGAACTTTCTAGTTCGGATACCTGTTGAGGAATATGCGAACGTTCCGGTACGGTTGTCAGCCGTGAGCTCCACCGCCGCTGGCGTCCCGGGTCCCGGACGTCGTGGTCGATTGCCCGCCCGGGAACGGGCACGACGTGAACGAGACATCCTGGCCGCTGCTATGCGGGTCGTCGTCCGGCAGGGCTACTCGGCAGCGACGATGCACCAGATCGCCCAAGAGGCGCGTGCTTCCAAGGAGACGTTGTACGCCTGGTTCGGTGACCGGGAGAGCCTGATGGCCGTGCTGATCCGCGCGAACGCGGACGAGTCCGTGATGGTGCTGGCTGACGCGACGAGTCGCCCGATCAGGGACGCGGCCGATGCCTGCGAGACCTTGGAGAGCTACGCGCGATCACTGCTGGCATTGCTGACCGGTGAGGTGTCGATCACGCTGAACCGGGCGGCGATGAGCTCTCCGGCGCTGGCCGCGCACTTGCTGGCATCCGGGTGGAACCGGGCGGGATCTGCCGCCGTCGAGTACCTGACAGCTCTGTACGAGGCGGGCCACAGTCCGCATGCCGACGCGGCACAAGCGTTCTCGCTGTTCTACGGGCTGGTGGTCCAGGACACCCACATCAGAGTCCTGCTCGGTGAGCCGGCGCCATCCGCCCAGGACATCCGGCAGCGGGCCTGGTGCGCCACCCGGGTATTCCTTGGCGTCGAGGCCGACTCGGCTGGATCCGAGGCCGGGTGAGGAGTGCGCCGGTCAGCAGCCCGGCACACTCCTGACACTCCAGCGCGGAGCCGGTGGGTCCGGCGACATCATGTGCCGACCCCCGGAATAGCCGGCTGCGGCACCCGGGGCCCGCGTTCCCGAGCGGCCAGCCCGGGGGCCCACCTCGTCCACACCGCCCCCCGCCCACATCGGACCCTATGGCGCTGTCAGGGGACGTATGGCGCTGTGTGGCGACGTATGGCGCCGGCGTGCCGCTACCCGACGTACCTTAACGGCGCCATAGGGTCCGGAATGTCCGGTTCGATGTGCCATGTGGTGTGCTTCCATGTGGCAAGGCGCGGAGTTGAGCGGCGCCGGCGGACGGTGGTGAGCCGGCCCGGCTGCGAGGGGGTACCGACCCCGGCCGCGAAGACATCGGGGTACCGCATGCGGCCCCTGCCACGACCCTGGCCTGCAAGACCGCCGGCCTGCCCGGCGGACTGGATGTCTCGGCCGCTCCCGACGCTCACGAAAGACGACCGGTCAGTTACCCGAGCACATCCGCAGACGGGCCCTCGCAGCAAAGCACCATCCCGATCGAGGAGTAAGCCATCACCACCGTCAACACACCGACCGAAGCCAGACCGGGCAGGCCTCGAACCAGTCTCCGGCTTCTTCCGCCCAGCACGAGGCACACCTCCACACCACACCCTTGCAACCCCAACTGAACGGTATTGCGGCTAGCGCGCGTCCCCGGGATCCGGGACGAAAACGGAGGCCACCATGCTGACCAGCGAGACGACCAGGGCCCCCAGGATCGCTTGCCAGAAGCCGTCGATGTGCAGGGTCAGGCCTGCCAGCTCACCGATCCGCGCGGTGAGGACCAGCATCAGCGCGTTGACCACCAGAGTGAACAAACCGAGGGTCAGGATGTAGAACGGAACAGCAAGGACTCTCACCACCGGCTTGATGACGGCGTTCACCAGGCCGAAGATCAACCCCAGCACGATGTAGGTCAGGAACGCGTGGGCGAAGTCCTGCTCGCCGTTCGGCGTGGCATCGACCCCGCTGACCACCATTGTGGCGACCCAGATGGCCAGCGCGTTGATTCCTACCCGAGTTGCGATGCTTGTCACGGTGCCCAGTGTAGGAGAGCTGGGTTCCGGACTCCCCGGCCAGCAGGCCGGCGGGTCGTCGGAGTGATCGCCGGACCGGGCCGGGACGCCCGGTCAGAAGGGTGTGCGACAGTGGACGGATGTCCCAGACTGTTCCCGTCGGTGTGCGAACGGACATGCTGACGTTGCCGGCCTATGTGCCCGGGCGCCGCGTCGAGGCAGTACCCGATCTCGTGCCGTACAAGCTGTCCTCCAACGAAAACCCGTATCCACCCCTACCGTCGGTCCGAGGAGCGGTGACCGCGGCGGTGCACGACATCAACCGCTACCCCGACCCTGCGTGCACGGCACTCACCCAGGACTTGGCCACCCATCTCGGGGTGGGCGAACGCCAGCTGTCGCTGGGAACCGGCAGCGTCGGCGTGCTGCAGCAGGCCATGCTGTGCTGCGTCGAGCCCAAGGGCGAGGTGGTCTTCGCGTGGCGCTCGTTCGAGGCGTACCCCATTCTCACCACGGTGGTGGGCGGAACACCGGTGCGGGTCCCACTCACCCCGGACGGGCGACACGACCTGGACGCGATGGCCGCAGCTGTCAACACCTCGACCCGGATGATCCTGTTGTGCTCGCCCAACAACCCGACCGGTCCTGCGCTGCGCCGTGCCGAGGTGGAGCGGTTCCTGTCCGAGGTGCCCGCCCACGTTCCGGTCGTCCTCGACGAGGCCTACGTCGAGTTCATTCGGGACGAGGACGCGGTGGACGGCCTTGCTCTGCTCCCGCAGCACCCGAATCTTGTTGTGTTGCGCACCTTCTCCAAGGCCTATGGGCTGGCCGGGCTTCGCGTGGGCTACGCCGTAGCCGATGAACGCGTCGCCGCGGTGTTGCGCTCGGCGGCGGTGCCGTTCGGCGTCTCGGGCTTGGGTCAGGTGGCCGCCCGGGCGAGCCTGGCCACCCCGGCGAGGGCCGAACTCTTCGACCGGGTATCCGCCCTCGTTGCCGAAAGAGACCGAGTGGCAACGGCACTGGCTGACCAAGGTTGGGCTGTTCCACCGGCACAGGGGAACTTCGTCTGGCTGCCGCTGGGCGAACGATCCGGGGAGTTTACGCAAGCGGCCGCCGAGCAGGCACTGGCGGTCCGGGGGTTCGGCGGCGACGGAGTGCGGGTCAGCATCGGCGAAGCCGAGGCCAACAGCCGGTTCCTGCAGTTGGCCGCCGCGTTCGCCCCGCCGGGTCTCGCGGCGGGATAGTGAATACATGAAAATCCGACCAGCGGTGGCCGGTGACGATGCTGAGGTCGCCGGCATCTACGACCACCACGTTCTGAACAGTACCGCCACCTTCGACACCCGCCCCCTCGGAACCCAGCCGTGGACGGACATGATCGACAAGGCGGATCCCACTCGTCCGGTTCTGGTCGCAGTGACCGGCGGGGAGATCGCCGGCTTCGCTTATGCCAGCGACTTCCGGCACCGGCCCGCCTACACCGGCACCAGGGAGACTTCCGTCTACATCGAGCCGCAGCATGTCGGGCTCGGAATGGGGCGCCTGCTGTACAACGAACTCCTGAGTCAGCTTCGGGCCGAGGGTGTGCATGCGGTGATTGCCGCTGTGGGCGAACCGAATCCAGCTTCGTCCTCACTGCACAGCGCCTGCGGTTTCCGGCGGATAGGGACGATGCCGGAGATCGGCTACAAGCTGGGTCGCTGGGTCGACGTCACCTGGTGGGAGCTGGTGCTGGCGCGCGTCTGAGTAGGTCGCAAGACCCACCCGGGTACCAGCCTCGGCTGCGGCGACAGCGGTGGGGCGGCCGGTCGCTCAGCGGCCGTTGCGGGAGAAATGCTGGTAGTCCTTCAGGCGGGTCCAGCGCCCGCCCCAACCCCAGCCGATCTGGTCGAAGGCTTTGGTCACCACATCGCCCTCGACGATCATGCCTCGCGTTGGGCTGGACCGGTCGGTGTAGGCCCTGGCCAGCTCGGGAAGCACGAGGTCACCTCGCACATAAGGATTGTGGAAAGGATTGACGTCCACGGCCAGCCCGTACGCATGCTCGGAGAGGGTGCCCGGTCTGCCCACGGCCTCGCGGCAGACGAACGAGGTGGTGTTGTTGCCGTCGCCGGTCGGTGCGGCATCCAGGTCGGCCGGTGTGCTGATGCGCATCTGCTCGATGTGAAAGCGAGCGTCGTACAGGGTCTTGAAGACCGACACCAGGTCATCGGCCACAGCGCGATTGACGATCATTTCCCCGGTATGCGGCCTGCCGTCGAAACCCCAGAACGACATCGTCACGTACCTCAGTCCATCGATCGTGACGGGGCACGACGGGTCCCAGGTGGATCGCTCCAAGGGCTCCCCGGCCAGCGGTTCGATGGTCGCCTCGAAGTCCCGCCCGCTCGGCGGGGGAAGCAGATCAACCGTGACGAAGTTGCGGTCCACCAACTCCGGCGGCGTGGACTGAGGCGGCACGGAGCCGTCCGCGTCCGTGGGCAGCGCCCGGCTACCGAGCCAGGCCGGAGCCGGTCGCGCAGCTGGGGTTTCATCGCTGTGTGCGCCGGCCGTAGCCGTCGGCGGAGCCGATGCAGGGGTCGCCGGCCGCTGCGACGGGGCGGTACTCCCCGTCGCCGACGGTGCTGTCGCGGGTGGCTGAGAGCTGATGGTGGTGCCGTCGCCGCTGGCGCAGGAAGCGCACAGCGACAGGGCGAGAAACCCGGCACATACGATGGATCGCCTCACGTCTTTCGGGTCACTTTTCGCTCCTTGCCACGTACATATCGTCCGATGACACGCGCGCCCGTCGCGCCCGTCGCCCGGGGTCGGCGAGCGTCGCGGCGATCCGCACCGGAAGCCCGCGCGGCCCGCACCGGAAGCCCGCGCAGCACTTGCCTCCTGGACGAGCGGCTGGATGCTGAGGCTTCCCGACACCTTTCGACCGCCGCCTGAGAACTAACGCTCCTGGTGGGTTTCAGAGCTTTCGCAGCTGCTCCGCCGGCAGGTCCGCCAGCCCAAGTGAGGCCAACGTGCGTTGCGGGTCGGCCGCGTAGTCGGTGTCCATGATGATCGAGGACACCTCGACGATGGCGTCCATCACCGGTGTCTGGACCCCGACCGAGCGGGCAACGTCCCGGAAGAAGACCATCGTGACCCCGACATCTTCGGTGAGGTATCGGTTTTCCAGCGAATCCTGGGCCTTGATGCCGAGGAAACCGGGTGCGGTGCTGTAGCCGGTGGTGTAGTTGTCCTCCAGCATGTAGCCCTGGGCGACCCCGGTGGCCGGTTCGGTCAGCACCTCGACCCCCAGCGCCCGGCCGATGGCGATCCGCTCCTGGTCCACGGCCGCCATCAGCCGGCCGGTGGCAGGGGTGACGCCTTCCTCGTAGAACATGAAGTCGCCGCCGGTGCGCTCGATGAGTGCCGCGTTGAGCAGCGTCACCGCGGGATGGATCACCGGGTTGCCGTTCTGCAGCGCGGTCTGCCACACGCTCGTCGCGGCCACCACCTCCGGCCACACCTGGGCCAGCTGATCACGTACCGCTATGGTCGCGTCCTGCCCCAGCGCGGCGACGAACAGCGCACCAGTCAGCTTGTGGAACACATGAACGGTGCCAGGGCCGGTCACCCGTGTCGCGTACGGCAGGGTGGACGTCTCTGCGACGACGATCTCGTCTTGGTCCAACTCCAGCCCGGCTGCTCTGGCGAAAGCCACCGCACCCAGGCAGGACCCGGGGTTCACCAGCACCGTCATGCCCGGGCGCAGGTGAGGGGCGCACTCTCGGGCCAGTGGTTGGGTCGCGAACGCCGGCCCCACCACCTGCACGAGTTCGGCACCGTCCAGCGCCGCCGCGAAATCGGTACCGGCCAACGCGACCGGCGCGAAGCCGTCGAGCTTTCCAGTTCCGTGAATACCGCCTGCCTCGGTAACGGGAACCAGTCCGCCGCCGAAGTCGGCAGCCTCCGCCATGGTCACCTCGTGCCCGGCCAGGCTCCACTCGCACGCCACGGCCAGTGCCCCGTTGCCGCCCCCGATCACCGCGATCCGCACCGGTATCTCCTCTCGTCGATGCATCGAGACTACCCGCTCGGCTTGCCGGTGGCGGCGGACGGTTATCCGTCCGGGCGGGACAGCCGGTCGCGTCCTCGAATCGTCTATATCGGGCGGGCGGGCGGCTGATTCGGCGGCTGGCGCCGTTCGGCTGGACGGCGCAGCATCATCCCTCGCCGGCAATCCGCCCGGCCTGCCCGTATCGGCCGCTATGGCGCCGTCCGGGGACGTATGGCGCCGGCGTGCCGCTACCCGACGTACCTCGGCAGCGCCATGGGGTCCAGGATGACCGGTTCGTGGGGCTGGCCGGATCTCACAGATGAACCGTTTGCTCGGTTTTGGGGCTGACTGGGCCGCGCGTCAGGCAGTTCGAACCGGCTCGAGAGGTGGGTGACGACTTCTTCTGGACGCATCTGGCTGTGTGCACCAGGGTGGGCGGCCGGGCATACAGTGAGGGGGTGAGCATCCGGGTGGCCATGATCCAACTCGGCTACGGTGACGACGAGCCGGTCGAAGCCAGGCGCCAACGCGCCGCCGGACTGGTGCGCGAGCAACGCGGTGCCGACCTCGTGGTCCTGCCCGAGCTGTGGGCCCCGGGAGGGTTCAGCTACCGCGACTGGAACGACCGCACCGAATCTGTGCCCGGACCCAGCATCGACGCGATCGCCGCAGCCGCTGCCGACATCGGCGCCCATGTCCACGCGGGTTGCGTGGTCGAGAGCACCGGCGAGCATTGGTACAACACCGCTGCCTTCCTCGGCCCGGGTGGACAGCTGCTGGCCACCTACCGCAAGGTGCACCGGTTCGGGTTCGGCGACGGGGAGAAGGCGCTGCTCGCCCCGGGACGGGACCTGCGGACCATCGATGCCCGGCTCGGCCACCATGATGTGCGGATCGGCCTGGCCACCTGCTACGACCTACGCTTCCCCGAGCTGTTCCGTGGTTTGCTCGACCGCGGCGCCACGATGTTGCTCGTGCCCGCCACCTGGCCGATGGCCCGGGTGTCCGCCTGGCGGCTGTTCGCCCAGGCCAGAGCGGCCGAGAACCAATGCCATGTGGTCGCGGTCAACACCGCGGGAACCCACGCCGGGACGCAGATGGGCGGGCACAGCATGCTGGTCGCCCCAGACGGAACCGTTCTGGCCGAAGCCGGGGTAGAAGAAGAGGTCTTGGCCGCCGACATCGATCCGGACGAGGTGTCTCGGCTGCGTGCAGAGTTCCCGGTCCTGGCTGACCGGCAACCGGCCACGGTGTTCGCGGCGCCATGACACGTCGTTCGCCGCACCCCGGCCGTACCCGCCGATCCGGCCCGCTGCCGCACCAACCGGCGCTACAACAACCTGCCCCGGCGCCGAACCACCCCGGCGCGCCATCGCGTCCGGGCGCCGCCTGGGACCCCGGCAGGCCACTGGCAGGCCCGCTGCTCACCCTGGGGGTGGCCACCCTCGTCGCCCTGATCGCCGGTCTGCTGGTCACCGCCGCCCGGCGCAGCACCGACCTCCTGGACCCCGGTGCACTGGTGCGTTGGAGCCTGCCCATCACCGCATCGGGCACCGATCTGGCCGCCGGCGTTACTATCGGCGCCCTGGCGCTGGCCGCGTTCGTCGTCTCGCCGCGCTCACGGGCCTGGCCTCGGCTACGAAGCATCGCCGTCTGGGCTTCGCTGGTCTGGACCGGGCTGTGGGTGCTGCGGTTGACGCTGGACTACGCCGACGTGGCAGGCGTCCCGCTGGGCAGCCCTGGATTCTCCGAGCAGGTCGGCCTGTACCTCACCCAGGTCGACCGGGGGCGGCTGTTGCTGGCCGCGCTCGTGGTGGCAGCCGTCACCGCGACCGTCGTCTTCGGCATGAACGGGCCGGTCTGGGCGCTGGTGGCCCTGGCCGGGGCAGGTGCGTCGTTACTGTGCGTCGCCTTTACCGGTCATTCCGCAGGCGCGGCGTTCCACGAGCTCGCAGTGTCCTCGCTGTGGTTGCACGTGCTGGGCCTGGGCCTGTGGGCGGGCGGGCTGGTATGCCTGCTCGCGTTGGCACCGTTGCTGGGCGCTCGTGCGCCTAAACGCGGCCCCGGCGGACCCGAGTTGTCTGCCGTCGTCGCCCGCTACTCCGCACTGGCCGGTGTGGGCTTCGTGCTGGTGGCCACGTCCGGCATCGGCAACGGGGTGATCCGGTTGGGGAGCTGGTCCGCGCTGTTCACTGACTACGGAACGTTGTTGATCGTCAAGACTGCTCTGCTGGTCGGTCTCGGCGTTGCCGGCTGGATGCAGCGCCGTCGCGTCATCCCGGCCCTGGCGGAGCACGGCCGCGCGGGTTTCACCAGATTGGCGATGGGTGAGGTCGCCGTGCTGGGCGCGGCGACCGGGCTGGGTGTGGCCATGTCAGTGTCCCCGCCCCCACTACCCGACGAGCCACCCGCCTATCCCAGCCCGGCAGAACTGGTCAGCAGCGCACCGTTGCCGCCGCCGCTGACGGCGGCCAGCCTCGTCACCGAGATCACCCCCGACATTCTGTACGCGGTCATCATCGGATTCGCCGCCGCGGCCTACCTCAAGGGAGTGCACACCTTGCGCCGGCGTGGCGACAGCTGGCCGATGCGCCGTGCCCTGACGTGGTTGGCCGGCCTGGCCGCCCTGCTCTACATCACCTGCGGCGGAATCGCCGTGTACGGGCGGGTCATGTTCAGCGCACACATGGTGCAGCACATGGCCTTGACGATGATCGCGCCCGTCCTGCTCAGCTTCGGGGCCCCGGTCACGTTGCTGTTGCGGGTGGTGCCGGCCCGCCGGGACGGATCGATGGGGCCGCGGGAGTGGGTTCTCGGCGCCCTGCACACCAGGTATCTGCGGTTCTTCTCCCACCCCGTGGTGGCGGCGATCAACTTCGCCGGCGGCATCATCGCCTTCTACTACTCCGAACTGTTCGGGCTGGCCCTGAGCACCCACCTGGGCCACGAACTGATGATGCTGCACTTCACCGCGACCGGGTACCTGTTCGCCCAGGCCGTCGTCGCCGTCGACCCGGTTCCGGTGCGGCTTGCCTACCCCATGCGGCTGGTGCTGCTGCTGGCCACGATGGGCTTCCACGCTTTCTTCGGCGTCACGCTCATGCAGGCCACCGCACTGCTGGAGGCGACGTACTTCTCCTCCCTGGGCGTGAACGACGACCTGCTGGCCGACCAAGCTCGTGGCGGAGCCCTCGCCTGGGGCATCGGCGAACTGCCGACGGTGCTGTTGGCCATGCTGCTGACCCTGGAGTGGGCCCGCAACGACGACCGGGAAGCGCGCCGGCGTGACCGCAAGGCCGATCGCGACGAGGATGCTGAGCGCCGCGCCTACAACGAGATGCTGGCATCGTTGGCTAAACGCTGAACTAGCTCAAGTTTGCCAAGTATGCAACGAAATCCGTTCCATCCATATCAAATCTTGCCGAACCGTGACATGCTGAAGATGGCGTGGCTGACCTTGCCTGGGCTTTACTCACAGAATGTTGTCACCCACTCACTTCTGCGGACATGCTGCGGGGAGAACTGTCACGTATTGTGAGGAGTCCTGGGAGGGCGAGCACGCGGGACGCCGAAAAGAGGAGAAACTCCAATGAACAGCAACGCGGTAGCTGTGAGCGAAGCAAGGCTGGCGGGAGCAGGCCCGGGGTTCGCTTCTGCCCCAGCTGAACCGGTCCGGCTGACCGATGAGGAACAGTGGGTCTGGCGGGCGTTCATGGCCACCCACCGACGACTGCTGGAGACGCTGGAGCGGCAACTGCAGGTCGTGGCCGGTCTGGGAATACAGGACTTCTTGATTCTCAGCATGCTGGCCGAGGCCCCGCAGCAACGAATGCGGATGACCGAACTGGCGTTCATGTCGCACGGTTCGTCCAGCCGCACCTCCCACGCCGTGGACCGGCTGGAGCACCGCGGCTGGGTGCAGCGCGCCCGCACCAACGAGGACGGCCGCGGCAGCGTCGCCGTCCTGACCGTGGACGGGCTGGAGCGGGTCCACATGGCCACCCCGGCCCAGGTGGAGGTCATGCGCACGTACCTGTTCGACCTGGTCAGCCACGATGAGTTGGCCGTGCTCGGCCGGGTGATGTTCGCCGTCATGGCCGCCTTCGATGAGGCCAACCGTCCCCGGTGAGCCCGATGGGCCGGCAGCCGTCGATCTGCTGCTGGCCGGAACAGGAGCGGCCGGGCTGAGCCTGCTGGACGCCCTGGCCCGGCACGGGGTTACCGGGCTGCGCCTCCTCGTCGTCGATCCTGTCGACCGGTTGCACGCTCACCCATGGGACCGGACCTGGTGCTTCTGGTCCAAGCGGACCCCGGCCCACCTGCAGAAGGCGATGGTCGCGTCGTGGCGCATCGCCGAGATCGCCGCACCCGACGGAGCCGGTAACCGGCTGGACCTCGACCCGTACCGATACCACATGCTGACCGCGGATGCCTACGCGCGCCTTGTCGCCCGGCGGGTGGCCCGCGCCGAGGCCGAGTTGGGCTGGCACGTCGAGACCCTCGTCGACGGTGTGCGACACATCGTCGACGGCCCGGACGCGGCCACCGCCACCACCGAGAGCGGCGAGCGGCTGACCGCGAGCTGGGTATTCGACTCCCGGCCGCGCCCGCCCACGCGGGCCAGAACGACGCTGCTGCAGCACTTCCGCGGCCACCTCGTGCGCACCCGGCAACCCAGATTCGACGCGGAGCGCATCCTCCTGATGGATTTCAGTGTGCCGCAGCCGGACCGGGGCGTCGCGTTCGGTTACTGCCTGCCGACCGATGCGCACACCGCACTGGTGGAATACACGGTCTTCTCCGCGCAGGAGTGCACCGAGCCCGAATACGACGAACACATCCGCGACTACCGTACGCGACTCGGGCTGGCGCCACAGGACGACCAGGACACCACCACCGCCCACGTCGAACACGGGGTGATCCCGATGACCGACGGGCGGTTCGACCCCCACCCCGGTCACCGGGTGATCCGCATCGGTGCCGCAGCCGGTGCGACCCGGGGCTCCACCGGCTACACCTTCGCCGCCGTCACCAGGCAGACCGATGTGGTGGCCGGCCTACTGGCAGCGGGCGCGACACCTCGGGTTCCCGACGCCTACCCGCGGCGGCACCGGGTCCTGGATGCGATCATGTTGCGCGCCCTGGCCGACGGCCGGCTGGCCGGCGCCCCGTTCTTCACCCGGTTGTGGCAGGCGAACCCACCGGTGCGGGTCCTCGAGTTCCTCCAGGGCACCTCGACGCCACGGCAGGAGGCCGCCGTCATCGGTACGTGTCCTTCGTTGGCCATGCTCGGCGCGGCCGCATCCCTCTTCACCGCAGGCAATCCCTTGTCCCGGCCTGGCATCTGACGGCCGCCGCACAGTGCGAGCCGGGCACGACAGCAGTGGTGGCCCGGCGGGGTCCGGCGAAGCTGAGCGCTCCGGCGGGTCAGGGCAACGGGTCAGGGCAACGGTTCAGAGCAATGGGTCAGGGCAACCCGACGGCGTCGGCGAACAGCGTATAGCCGACGAAGGCGACCACATCCAGCAACGTGTGCGCCACCACCAGCGGCATCACCCGGCCCGAGCGGGCGAAGAACCACCCGAATACGACCCCCATCACGGCATTACCCAGGAACGGGCCGAAGCCTTGGTACACGTGGTACGTGCCGCGCAGCAGGGCGCTGACGCCGATGACCGGCCAGGTGCTCCAGCGCAGGTCCCGCAGCCTGCTCATCAGGTAGCCGACGACGATGACCTCTTCCACCAGAGCGTTTTTCAGCGCCGCCAGCAGCAGCACGGGAATGCTCCACCAGTACTGCCCGAGACCGGCCGGCACGACATCGGCCGTGATCCCGCTTGCCCGGCCGGCGATGTAGAACACCAGCCCCGGCAACCCGATCAGTGCGGCCAATACGGTTCCGGTGACCAGGTCACGATTGACCCAGGTCAATCCGATGTGCCGACGGGCCGGGCGGCCGCGCTCGCTGAGCAGATAGAGCGCCAGTAGGACGGGCACCAACGCGAAACCGACGTTCAGCAATTGGTAGGTCATGTCCAGGTACGGACGAGGGCTGCGCGAGGGGTTCAACGTGGCCGTGGCCTGGCTGATCGGGCCTTGGGTGAGTTTGTCGATCAGGCTGACCACGGCGTAGACCGCGGATTGGCCCAGGCTGAGGCCGAGGACCAGCAGGATCTCCAGGCCGAGCCGCCGGGGTGGGGCACCGGCGGGCTGGCCGCTCACGCGTGGGCCACGTCGTAGCCCGCCTCCTCGATGGCCGCCTCGATCGCAGAGGGGTTCAGCGGCTGGTCGCCGCCGCTCACCCGTATCGTCGACACACCGTCAGGCACCAGGTCGACGTCCACGTGGGCGACGCCGTCCACCGCACCGACCTCCTCCTTGACGGCTTGCACACAATGCTGGCACGTCATTCCGGTGACGGGGTAGGACTCAGGTTGGCTCATGCGAAAAGTGTGACATGCGGGGGCGGGCCCGCGGTCACCCGGCCGCTGCCCCGCCACCGAGCCGGCCCGTCGGCGTCCAAAGAGGTGCGCAAGTGGCGGGCCGGTGACTCGGGGCGGGCAAAGCGAAAGCGCGGGATGGCGGCGGGCCTCAGCTGGTGGCCGGGGACGTTTCCGGGGTCGCGGTGCCTGGGCCGGCGGCCCAGGCACCGGGGGAGCTCTCGGGACCGGCGCGCATGCCGTCGTGGCCACCTGCGGGCCGTTCCCCGCCCGGACGGTCGAGCATGTCCTCGGCGCGGTGCTCGAGCTCGGCGATGATGTCATCGGCACGGTCCTGCGTGAGGTCGCCCTCGGTGACCCTTTCACTGATGCGCTCGGCCTGCGCATCGACGATGGCTCGTACCACGTCGCCGCGGGAGACACCGGCTTCATCGGCGATTTCGCCGAGCGTCCGGCCGCCCAGTTCGTCGCGCAGCTCATCCGTACCGAGACCGAGAACCGCGGCCACCGCGTCCAGGCCGGTGCCGCCGATCACGCCGTGCTGACCGCGGGGCCCGTGGCGACCACCGGGCCCGCCGGGCCGGTCCATCCGCTGGCCGGCTCGTTCGGCCAGGGTGTCCGCTACGGCCGTGGCCTGCTCGTCGGTGATGCCGCCGTTCTCGACCAGCCCGCGCAGGTCGGTCTTGATGCGCTCGGCAGCAGCCGAGTGTTTCGGGTCGCTGCTGTCCTCGGCGGCACTTACGGTGCTGCTCGCGGCCGGGGGATTGGTGGCATGGGCCAGATCCGGAACGGCCAGCGCGAACCCGGCTGCCGCAACCAGTCCGACGGCGCCGAGTGTCATGGTCTTGATCCTCATCGTGTCTCCTTCTCTGCGACCGAGAAGCCGGGCTGCTTCTCGGGACGCAGACGAGAATCGCTGGTACACCTGGCAAATGCCTGGAGAAAGGCTTGGATCAGGCCAACAGTGTGGACGCCGCGGCGGTTGGCGCCCGGGCGGGCTCAGCGATCGGCGGAGGTCCCGGCCGACCGGGCCAGCTCGGCGGCCAAGCCGGTGTAGGTGTGCGGACGCAGGTCGATCAGTCGCTGCGCCATGGGCGCCGGCAGCCCGAGCGAGTCAATGAACTCCCGCATCCGGTGCACGTCGACCCGCCGGCCCCGGGTGAGGTCCTTGACTCGCTCGTACGGGTCGGCCATTCCGGCCACCCCTGCGGCGCCGGCGGCGCGCATGACGCTCTGTACCGCCTCGCCCAGCACCTCCCAGTTCGCGTCCAGGTCGCCAGCCATCGCCGTTTCGTTTGCGGTAATCCCGGCCAGCCCGCGGCACACGTTGTCCACCGCGAGCAGTGAATGGCCCAACGCCACCCCGGCGTTGCGTTGCATCGAGGAGTCGGTGAGGTCTCGCTGCAGTCGCGAGGTCACCAGCGTGCCGGCCAGGACGTCCAGTACGGCGCACGAAACCTCAAGATTGGCCTCCGCGTTCTCGAATCGAATCGGGTTGACCTTGTGCGGCATGGTGGATGAGCCGGTGGACCCGTGCACGGACACGTCCTGGGTGAAGTACCCCATCGAAATGTAGGCCCATACATCGGTGCACAGGTTGTGCAGGATCCGGTTGAACCGGGCGATGTCGGCGTACAACTCCGCCTGCCAGTCGTGCGATTCGATCTGCGTGGTGAGCGGATTCCATTCCAGCCCAAGCGAAGTGACGAAGTCATGGGAAACCTGCTGCCAGTCGGCCGCTGGTTCGGCGACCACGTGCGCAGAGTAGGTTCCGCTGGCTCCGTTGAACTTTCCCAGGTACTCCGCGGCCTCGACCCGGCGTAGCTGGCGGGATAGCCGGTGCGCGAAGACCGCGAGTTCCTTGCCGATGGTGGTGGGCGTGGCCGGCTGGCCGTGGGTGTGCGCGAGCATCGGTGTGCCGGCGAGGGTTTCGGCCATCTGCCGGAGTTGGTCCAGCAGCCCGGCCGCGGCGGGTACCCAGACCTGAGTCAGTGCTCCTTTCAGCATCAGCGCGTAGGACAGATTGTTGATGTCCTCACTTGTGCAGCAGAAATGCACCAGGGGTGCGGCTTGATCTCGCACCCGCTGGGGCAGCCGGTCCCGCACGTAATACTCGACGGCCTTCACATCGTGTGCCGTGTGCCGTTCCAACGCGGCCAGATCCGCGACGGCTGCGGCATCGAAACCGGTCACCAGGGAGCGCAATGCGTCAGCCTCGTCAGGGTGCAGGCGCGGGACACCGGCCAGGATGTCGCCGGCACACAGGCGGATGAGCCATTCCACCTCTACATGCAGCCGGTGCCTGTTCAGCGCCGGCTCGGACAGGTGATCCACCAGGGCAGCCACCACCGGCCGGTACCGGCCGTCGAGGGGTCCGAGTGCGATGCCGGCATCCGCCAGCGAGGTGGCAGCCGGTGGGACGGGTGCAGGTGCCGGGCGGCCAGGAGCCGGGGTCGGACTCATGTACCTATCCTCCCACCCTGGGCGGCACCAGCCGTGGTGATCGCGGGCAGGAAGGCCATGACATCCTCAGCCGCTCGATCGCCGGATGATACGCACGAGCTCATTCCCACCCCGTCGACTGCGCACCCGGCCAGATAGACCCCTGGTGCGTCCTCGGCCAACACCCGGCGGGCTCGAGCCACCCGGTCCAGGTGTCCGACCAGTTGCAGGGGAACCGTGTCCGGCCACCGGTGCACCAATACGTCGGTGGCGCCACCCAGCCCGGTCAGGGCGGTGAGGTCGGCGAGCATGTCCCGCACCAGCCGGTCGTCGGGTACGCCGGTCACGTCGAGCCCGCCGTGCCGCCCGGCCGACAGCCGGATCAGGAAGTCGTCCGCCTTGTTGATATGCGGCCACTTGTTCGACAGCAATGTGGCCGCTTTGAGTGCCCGCTGCGACCTACTGGCCACCAGCATCCCGTTCACCCCGGCCAGTTCGGCCGGAACGGCACTGCGGGGGAAACGGGCCAGGGCGGTGACCACGGAAGTGCTGGACTGCCCGGCCAGCACGGTTGCCGCCCGGGTGGACGTTGCGGTGAGCAGGGCCGAGGCGACCGCGGCCGGAACGGCGAGAACAACCGCATCGGCCGGGATCGATGCCTCCTCAGCGTGCACGATGAGAAGGTCCTGATCGCGGCTGACGGCTCGCACCGGTGTGCAGGCCTGGATCGATGCTCCGTGCCGGCGGGCCCGGCCGGCGAGCGCGTGTACCAGGGTGGATATGCCGCCCGGCCAGTTCAGCAGCGGCATCGCCGAGGGGGCCGGCGGCCGGCAGCGGCCGCGCAGGCGCCGCCACGTGGCCGGCAGCGCCTCCGATCGCTGCCGCCACACCGACGGGCTCAGCGGCGCACCTTCCTGCGCGGCCGTGACCAGGGCCGGTGCGCAGGCCCGCAGGCTGAGCTGCTGCACGTCCGCGGCGTGCAGGTTTCCCAGCAAGGGATCGACGACGCGTTCCGTGACGGCTGCACCGAATCGCCGCCGGAGGAACGGCCCGACCGCGACGTCTTCGTCGTCGCCGAGCCGGTGTCCTATGGCCAGCACGGGCTCGACCGCGGCACGCAGCAATTCGGGCACGCTCAACAGGTCACCGTCCAGCAGCGGCCGAAGCCGGGTCGGCCCGGTCGGGCCGACGCCGGGCGGCAGCGTCGTGATCCGGTTACCGGTGGCCAACAGGGTCCGTCCGGCGGCTGGGCGGACCACCTGAGCATCCAGGCCGAGTTCGTCGATCAAGCCGGCCAGGCTCGGCATGATGCCGAACGCGCCTTCGGCCCCCACGTCGACCGACCGGCTGTGAAACGGCACGGTGTGGATCTGCCCGCCGAGCCGTGGCGAGGCCTCGAACAGGCGGACCCGGTATCCCCGCTCCGCCAGTCGCAGCGCGGCCACCAGCCCGGTCAGGCCGCCGCCTACCACGACGACGGTCGCGGTGGGATCGAGGAATCGGCTCACCCCAGAATGCTACGCCCGTGGGGCCGGTCGAGTAGCCAGCCCGGATGCGGTTCCGGCCGCGACGTCCTGGCCCGGATCGATGCCGGTGCGGCCGCGGCGGATGCGCTCCGGGCCGGTGCCGGTCACCGTCGGTTGGCCACCGTTCCTCCTATCGGAGGCAGCCGCCTGCCCGCATCGGTCAATGCGGTCGGCAAGGTTGGAGCGGCCGTGCCGGCTGGCTACGCTCACCACGAGCCATGCTGCTGTGTGTAGTGGTTGATGCACGGTGAGCGATGGTCCGGTGTGTCGCTGAACGGTTGCGGCACATCACATCTGGTCATTCTCGACCGGACATCCCGGCTAGGCGGCACGGCAGCGCATCGACGGTGCCCGGAGCGGGTAGCGTACAGGCAGCGCAGCGACTCGAGGGGGTAGGACGAACGGTGGGCGCGCCAAGGACGACTGACCAAGGAGGATGCCGTGGTGCCAAGGTGTTGCCACCCGGCGTGGGTAGGCAAACGGCGATGAGGCAACAGTGGCGATGAGGCAACAGCGAGAGCACTCCTGCGGAACCCGTGCCGGCAGCGCACCGGTGATCCCGCCGCCTGGCCAAGCGCCCCGGGCTGTTTACCTGTTCCCCGGCGACGGCACCCAGTATCAACAGATGGGCGCTCAACTGCGGGACCGAAGCGACTCTGCCCGTGAAGTTTTCCGGCAGATAGACCAGATCTACGCCGAATTGGCTGGTCGTCCCCTCACCGCGGCAATGTGGTCGGCAACCGCCGACAGCCGCACGCCGATGGTCGAACACCCGGCTGTCTTCGCCACCAGCATGGCCGGGTACGCGGCCGCCACTGCCCTCGGATTGCCACCGGGGTTGGTCTTCGGAGTGGGTGTGGGAGAGTACGCGGCGCTGGCCGCCGCGGGCGTGCTGAGCCTCGAACAGGCGATGCGCGCCGTCTACGCACGTGCGGTGGCGGTGGCCGATCTGCCCCGCCAGCAGTGGGGCGCGATGGCCGAGGTGCGGCTGAGCACCGCCGAACAGTGGCCAGTGCTGCAGCGTCTCCTGGTACGGGCTGCCGCCGAGGGCCCGGTGACGGTGGCCGCCAGTGGAAGTGGTCAACTGGTCCTCGTCTGCGGAATGACGGTGCCGGTGCGGCGCGTCGTCCATTTGGCCCGGGAGGGGGGCCTGCAGTCCCGGCGGTTGCCGGCCAGCCATGCCTTCCACAGTCACTTGCTGACCGCTGCCGTGCCTGCCCTGCGCTCCGCCTTGGACGGTCTGGACTGGCAGCCGGCATCGGTGCCGGTGCTGTCCGCGGCGCTCGGTGAGGTGTACCGCCCCGGTGACGAGGCGATCCTGCCGGCGGTGTTGTCCTACCAGCTGACCAGGCCTTTGGAACTGGACCGGGTCGAGCAGGCCATCGCGGCCGAAGGCATCGAGATCTGCTTGGAGACCGGGCCGGGCATCAGCCTGGGCGAGATGCTCGCCGGGCCGGTGGAACACCTGACCCGGCTCGCGGTGGACCGGCCGGACCGCCCCGCCGAGCATTCACTGCGGGACATTGCGGCCCGGTTGCCGGTGGCCACGTTCCAGACCAGTGCGATGTCGGCCGAGGCGCCCCCCACCGCAGAGCCTTCGTTTCCCAGGGGTGCCCCGACGGCTGCCACACCTGGTGCCAATGCGGTGGCGGCCCCCGGCGGCCACCGGGCAACAGCTCCCGGCCGGACCCGCGCCGCCGGGCCGCAGCGTTCGCGGGCCTCGGGTCTCACCCTGAGCACCGGCCCGGGCTGGCGCCACGTTCCCCGCCCGGTCGCTGCGCCGCTGTCTCAGCAACGCATGCTCCCGTTGTGGGACACCTGTGTGGCGATCATCGCCGATCCTTCCGGCAAGGTGGCCTCGATCGCCCGAGGTCTGCTGCGCAGCAAAGGTGTTCGGGTCGGGCTCGTACTACCCGGGGATACCGCCGTCAGCGTGGACGATGGTGATCACGTGCTGTCTCTCAAAGGCTTGACCGATTGGCAGGCCGCGGACCGGCTCCGGGACTGGCAACGCCAGCTCGGACAGGTTCAGGCAGTGGTCAACCTGCACGCCTTGGGGCTGGCCGATGCCTTCGCCACCCCACCGGAGCAACCGCGGTTCGCGGCCCGGCTGGATCAGTTGATCACCGCCGCACTGCTCACCGGCCAGCAGGTGCTACCCCTGCCGGGGCAAGGCAGCGGGCTGTGCCGGTACGTGGCGCTGACGCGGATCGGTGGGGTCTTCGGGCTCATGGGGGCCGCGTCCGGCGACTCGACCGGCGGGCTGGTGGCCGGTTTCACCGGCGGCATGGTCTCGGAAAACCCCTGGCTGACGGCCAAAGTCGTCGACACCGACCGGCACACACCGCAACAGGCCGCCGAGATCGCCGTGGACGAGCTGACCCGTGGCGATGCCCAGGAGGGGCCTGAGATCGGCTACATCGGCAACCAGCGCTACGTGCTGCAGACCGTTGCCGAACCGCTGGCGGGCGACGACGAGGTCAGCTGGCACCCACCGGACGGCAGCACTGTGCTGGTCAGCGCCGCGGCGGGCGACCTGGTCGGCGAGTTCGTCACCGGGCTGGCCGAGCGAACCCGGGCCAGAGTTGTCGTCCTCGAACCGCGGTCGCCGGTCAACCCGATCACGCACGAACGCGTGCTGCAACGCGTCTGTGACGTGACCGACCCCGTCGCGGTCCGATCGATCGTGGCCGACACTGCGGCCATCGGTCCGGTGGTCGCCGTGGTCCATGCGGCTGCCGGGCGCCCGGTAGGGCCACTGACCGAGGCAACCGCGCTGAGCGCTCGCGAAACGGTCCGCGCGAAGGGCCTCGGTTTGCACTGCCTGTGGCACGCGACCAGGGACCAGCCGGTGCAACGGATTCTGTGTCTGGAGCAGGTGAGCGCCGGCCGGGCGAGTGAGTTGGCCGCGACCGCGCTGCTGAGCAGCCTGAGCGCCGAGCTGACCGGTGACGGGCCGGCCCGGGTCTGCACGGTCCAGACGCCGGCCCCCGCGCCGGGCGCGGGCCTGTCCGCCGCGCAGATCGCCGACCACCTGTTGGCCGAACTGGGGCACGGTTGCGCACCGGCGCGGGTGCATGTGCTGGCCGAGCAGGTCCGGCCCCCCACCGGCCAGGCCCCGGCATGGGCGTCCGCCGACCCGCACTCGCTGGATTTCGCACCCGGCACGGAGCACGCGGCGGTGCCGGAGACTGCGCAGACTCCGGCGGCTACCGCGGGACCGGCGGCCGCTGATTCCCCGGTCCGTACGGGCACCGGCACGCCTGAGCCGGCCCCGTCCTTGCTCTCCTCGATCAACCGGACCTCGCATCAATGCCAGGCCGATGCTCAGCTCGATCCGCGCGCGCAACGGTTCCTGGAGGACTACAAGATTCGTGGCCTGCCCGCCCTGGCCGGCGCGTTCCAGCTGGAACTGCAGGCCCAGGCCGCGGCGACGCTGCACCCGGGACTGCACCTGCACAGCATCCGGGACGCGGAGCTGCATCCGGCGCTGACGGTGCAGCCGGAGCAGGTGCGGATCGCCCAGGTCAACGCCACGACCCAGGCACCGGCACAGGGCGTCCGGCGCGTCGTGGTCACCACGTTGGGCTTGCGGGAGCCCGATGACGCCGCCCCGGCCAAGACGCACTCCCGGGCCAGCCTGACCTTCGGGCCGCCCAGGCCACGGCAACTGGCCGGACTGGACCTGGCCGCCGAATTGTCCGCGGGTCGCGCCCTGGATCTGTCCGGCTTCGACCAGGCCGCGCATGCCGTGGTCGCCACCGGCCCCAGCCTGCGCCGCATCGAACGGGCCGCACTCGCCACCGAGAACACGGTGATCGCACAACTCGGCGGGATGCGGCGCATGTCGCTGACCCGTCCTGGCTCCCCGGCCGTGCGGATCGGCGGCCCGAAGCTCAACGGGTCCTCCAGAGGCCCCAACTCTGTCCACGCGACCCAGGCAGTGGGTAACCCAGAGACGGTCGCCGCCCAGTCGGCGACGGCGCCGGTTGCCGAGACCGACCTGCTGGCCGTCCCGGTGTATCTGGAAAACGCGGCGCGGGCCGCACTGATCTGGGCGTTGCACCAGCGCGGGTGGTTCATCGTGCCGGCGCAGGCGGAGGTCGTCCAGATTTACCAGCAACCCGACCCGGCGCAATCGATCTACTGCAGTGCGACGATCAGCCGGCAGGGACCGGACTGGGTCAGCGCGGACATCCTTATCACCGGGTCGGGCGGACGGGTGCTGGCGACTGCGGAACGGGTCCGGTTCAAGCGCATCGGCAAGCTCCGGGGTGGGCCGGTCACGCTCACGTCGTGACCGCACCCGCGGGCCTTCGTCGGTTCGCCGTTCGCCGCGGGTTCGCTGCGGCCGGCCCTCAGTCCCTGGCGGTCAGGACCAGCGGCCCGTCCTCGGTGATGGCCACCGTGTGCTCGCTGTGCGCCCCCCGGGAGCCGTCCTTGCTGCGCAGCGTCCAGCCGTCCGGGTCGGTGTAGATCTGATCGGTGTGGGCCATGAACCATGGTTCGATGGCGATCACCAGGCCCGGCTGCAGCTTCAGGCCGCGCCCGGCCCGCCCGTCGTTGGGTACGTGCGGCTCCGCGTGCATGGTGCGCCCCACCCCGTGCCCGCCGAACTGCAGGTTGACGCGGTACCCGTAGTCGCGGGCGACAGCCCCGATGCCGGCCGAGATGTCGCCGAGCTTATTGCCCGGCCGGGCCTGCTCGATGCCCGCCTCCAGCGCTGTCCTGGTCGCCTGGATCAGGGTGAGGTCTTCCTGTGCGGGTGTACCCACCACGAACGACATCGCCGAGTCCGACACCCATCCCTCGACCTCGGCGGCGAAGTCGATGCTCAGCAGGTCGCCGTCCGCCAGGACGTAGTCGTGCGGCAAGCCGTGCAAGACGGCGTCGTTGACCGAGGTACACAGCACCTTGCCGAACGGGGATGCGCCGAAAGAAGGGTGGTAGTCGATGTAGCAACTGGTCGCGCCGCGCTCGCGGATCATCTGGTGGGTGATCTCGTCCAGCTCCAACAGGTTGACCCCCACCGCCGCCCGCTTGCTGAGCTCGGTCAGCACCGAGGCCACGAATCGTCCGGCCGGGCGCATCTGGTCGATTTCGGCGGGGGTCAGTAGCTCGATCACGCTGCCACTGTAGCGGGCGCTTCAGGGCGAACCCAGTCGGCCGACACGTACTGCAATG
This sequence comes from Micrococcales bacterium, assembly GCA_002748415.1. GTDB lineage: Bacteria > Actinomycetota > Actinomycetes > Actinomycetales > CAWJMD01. Next base: position 36,098 of record PDSI01000220.1, read on the forward strand.
GACCTCGAGGAAGCTGCGCGGTCATGGACGAACAGAAGTACCGATCGGTTACCAGCAGCGACCTCGATGGGCTGGTGTGCGCGCTCCGGCTACGCAAGGTCGGCATCGTCGGTGACGTCCTCTTCTTGCCCCCGAGGGGCGGCTAGGACAGCAAGGCCGACATCACCGGCCGGGTACTTTCACCAACTTGCCCTCCTGCCCGGCGGCGCACCTGTCAGTACGTGGCCGCGGACATCTTCGACTCGAGAAGGTCCGGGCACTGCTGAGCTTCCTGACGGATTCCCGCAGCGGGCTGGACCGGTTCGGGGAGTTCCGGGTGTCCAACTACCAGCGGACGATGCACCTCATCGATCATCGGGCCAACCACCAGGACGTCAACGACATCCTTGTCAACGACGTCCTTGCCCTGCCGCACCAGGCCTAGGCGCATATCCGGCACCGACGCCGGGGCCGTGGTGGTGCGAGGTCTCCGGCCTCCGACAACACCTGACCGGCCAGCTTGTCGCCTCATCCGAGCGGTGTGGGCTCGCCCGATGCCCCGGCCCCGCCCGCAGCAGCGCCTGCCACAGTTTCCGAACCTGGATGAGCTGATGGCGGAGTAGCCGTCGATGAGCCTCATGCCACCTTGCTGGGTATGCCATACGCCTGGGTCCACTGCCACCTTGCTGGGTATGCCATACGCCTGGGTCCACCTGGTCGGCGGCACCGACATCGAGTTGATCGTCGGCCGACGCACCGGCACTTTCTTGGCCTTAGACCGCGCGGCAGCGCAACAACTGACCCCAGTACCGTAATCGCACCGCGGGGCAACGCGTAGCCGTGATGCCAAGCTGCGGGGCCTTCTGCCTGAGAGCGAGAGACGATGTCCGCCCGGCCCCGGAAAGTTCGGTCGGTTGCGTGCCGGCACCGAAGGAATCACCACGTATCTATTCTTGTGATGCAATATAGATCTCGTTGAGGCTGAACTCTTCAATTAAGTGTTCCGGAACGCCCTCTTCGGCAGGTGGCTTTTCCAGGATCAAATCATACGGCCTGTCTTCTTTCTCGGTAGCTTCGCCCACCACTTGGAGATCTTGGTTGAGGTATCTCAACTCGAGTCTAAAGCCGTGACTGGCGGCACCGTGCTGCAGAGCAGGAACTGGCATGCCGTATCACGTTTCGAATTTTATCAGTAGTGCGTCGGGTTCGACATCGATCTCGCTAATCACTGAATCGTAGCCATAGCCCCAGTTTTCAGCGCTCCATTACTCTCCACTCCGGCATGTCTCCTGAGTAGCCGTTGGGTACCGTCCTGGACAGGTCTTTCGGCATGGGGTGCAAGTACTCCAGAAATCCTGGTGGCGCGAAGCGTTTTGCCGTGAAATTTGACATGGACCACAGTTTTTCCGCAAGACTCCTTCGCTGGGAACCGTTTGCCATTTCTAGCACGTCGTTCAGGAACGCCCCGTTGTCGTTGGCCACCTTTAGTGCGCATATACATAAATCTGACATCGATTGATCCTTACTGTGAATCCCGCCCCGTGCCGCCGCTTCTTGAATGGGACTTGCCCCTGTTTCCCAGACGGTTGTGACGTATTCATCGTAACCTGCTGTGGTGAATCGGCTCCATACGCACAGGCACGCCCTGGTGCGTGCCCGCGGCGGCGTGCGCGCCATGGCCGGTGCCGGGTTGACTGCGTGGGTGTCCGGTCCGGGCGCGCCGCCGCTGGACTAACCTTGCTCCGTGAGTGAGGCCAGCACCCCCGTAGGGCCAGCCGCGTCTGCTGCGGTTGCCCCACCCGAAGACCGGGACGGTGAACGGCCCGCCCACCCCCCGTTGGTGACGGGCCGCCGGCGCCGCACCCTCGTGGCCCTCGTTCTGGTGGCCGCTGTCTGCCTGGTGGTGTGGGCAGCCGGCCTACCCAGTGTCCGTGGCATCGACGCGTACTGGGCCGACGACTCCGCCCCCGTCACCCGGGCCGGGGTGGAATTCCGCGGCGACACGGCGGCGGTCACCATTACCCCGGCCACCGACGGCCGGGTCAGCGTACGCGCCACCGGACGATACAGCGGCTCCAGGCCGCGCGTGTCGGTCACCGAGGACCGGAACCGGATGCTGGTGATCGTGGAGTGCTTCGCCGAACCGACCCGGCTGTGTGAGCTGGAGGCCGAGGTGCGGATGCCCCCGCAGCTGTCGCTGCTGGCCACCACCCGCGGCGGCCCGATGCGGGTGGAAGGCTTGACCGCACCGGTGATCCTGAACAGCGAATCGGCACCGGTGGTGGCCTCCTCGCTCAGCGGAGCTGTCCAGGTACGGACGATGAGCGGGCCGTTCACCGCCGAGCGCCTGCACAGTTCACGGGTCGCGGTGCGGTCGGACTCCGGGGCGGTGACCGCCCAGTTCAACCGCGCCCCGTCCTCGCTCAGCGTGGCTACCGGTCAGGTACCGGTGCGGATGATCATCCCGCGCGCTGACGGCGGCTACCGGCTCAGCATCGACAGTGGGGGAGCACCGAACAGCGTGGCACTCACCGAACAGCCGGACTCGCCGCGCCGTATCGCGGTGCGCACCACCGGGGGTGAGGTGCTGCTACAACCAGCCACCGGCTGACCAGGCCGGGCACCGGCCCCGGAAAAGTACGACAGAATTGAGCCTGCGACCAGGAAGGTTGTGGTTCCGGGAATCCCCGGATGCCGGGGAACACAACGAAGGGCCGGGTTGGACACTTCAGCATTGGACGCGGCGTCCGCATTCGACTTGATGACCCGCACGGCCATCGTGACGGGAGCCCACCGTGGGGTCGGACTGGAGGTGTCCCGTGCCCTGCTGGCGGCCGACGGGGCCGTCACCATGGCCGTTCCCGACGTCGCCGAGGCCGAACCGGTGGTGACCCAGCTACGCCACCAGTTCGAAGGCTGCGCGCTGTATGCTGCCGAACTCGACCTGACCTGCCTGCGATCTGTGGAGGCGTTCGTCGCCAGGTTCAACTCCACCGCGCAACCGCTGCACCTGCTGGTCAACGCCGACCGGCAGCTGCCCACCAGCGGGCCACGGCGCACCGCGGACGGAATCGAGGTGATGCTCGCCCGCAACTACCTGGGCCACTTCGCCCTGACCATGGCCCTGATCGGGGCGCTGCGGCGATCCGCCGGGTCGCGGGTGATCAACCTAGCCACCTCGGCGCACGTGCTCGGAGACCTCGACTTCACCGACCCGAACTTCATGCACCGCAGCTACGACCCGTGGGTCGCCTACGGTCAGTCGCAGACCGCGAACCTGCTGATGGCAGGTGGTTTCGGCCAGTACTTCGGCGCCGACGGCATCGCCTGTCATGCGGTGAACCCGGGCGAGGTCGCCCCGGACCTGCTGGTCGGCCTGCCGGTGGACCAAGTCCGGGAGCGGGAGTGGGACCAGGTGCCAGGGATCATCGGCCCACCCACCTGGACCGCGGCCAAAGCCGCTGTCCCCGTGGTGCGCGCCGCCCTCAGCGCCGACCTGGACGGGGTGTCCGGGGCGTACGTCGAGGACAGTGGGCAAGCGCGTGCCTGGCCCGCATGCCGGGACCCACTGGACGGGACCTTCAGCGGATACTTGGAGTCGGCGATGGATCCCACGCGCGCACTTGGGTTGTGGGAGATCAGCGAGGAACTGCTGCGCACTGCCGCCTGATCTACGCTGCGCAGTTGGATGGTCTGACGCCCGGCCGCACGGGCGGGGAGCACAATGGGCTCTGTGACGGCTCAGCTCATCGCCACGCCTGCCGCCCGTGATGCCGGCGACGTAGTCGTCCAACTAGGGACCGACCCGGAACGGGGACTGACCGCGACCGAGGTCGCGTGGCGCCAGCAACAGCACGGCCCCAACGCGTTACGGTCCCGGCCGCCGACACCGCTGTGGCAGCGGGTGATGCAACAGTTCCGGGACCCGCTGGTCTACCTGTTGCTGGTGGCTGTCGTGGTCTCCACGCTGGCCTGGGCGCTGGAAGGTGCCCACGGGGTGCCGGTGGACGCACTGGTCATCCTGCTCATCCTGGCGGCCAACGCGGCCATCGGATTCGTCCAGGAGGCCAAGGCCGCGGACGCCGTCGCCGCGCTCGCCCGGATGACCGAGGCCACCTCGACGGTGGTTCGCGACGGCGCGCTGAGCTCGGTCCCCAGCCATGATCTGGTGCCGGGCGATGTGCTCTGTCTCAGCGAGGGAGACGCCGTCGGCGCCGACGCGCGGGTGCTGACCGCGACCGCGCTCAAGGTCCACGAGGCGGTGCTGACCGGCGAATCCGAAGCCGTCGTCAAGGACCCGGCGCCGGTGGCCGCGGACGCCCCGGTGGCAGACCGCACCTCGATGGTGCACAAGGGGACCGCCGTCGTCGAAGGCGTCGGCCGGGCCGTCGTCACCGCCACCGGCATGAGCACCGAGATGGGGGCCATCGCCGAACTGCTGGACACCACCCAGACGCAGGCTTCCCCCTTGGAGGTCCAGCTGGCGAAGGTCTCCCGGTCAATCGGTCTGCTCGTCGTCGGGATCGCCGCAGTGGTGATGACCGCGCTGTTCGTGATCACCCGCCCACAGCAGGCCGACGGGTACGTGACCATCCTGCTCATGGGCGTCTCGCTGGCCGTTGCGGCGGTGCCCGAGGGGCTGGTGGCCATCCTGTCGCTGGTGCTGGCGCTCGGCGTCCGCGCCATGGCGCGGCGCAACGCGGTGCTCAAGGACCTGCATTCGGTGCAGACTCTCGGCTCGGCGTCGGTGATCTGCACCGACAAGACCGGCACCCTGACCCGCAACGAGATGACGCTGCGCACCATCGTCACTGCGTCCGGGGCGGTGGAACTGGGTGGCGCCGGCTACGTCCCGCACGGGTCCATGACCGTGGTCCGCGGTGAACCTGCCGATGTCGCCGCCGAGGTCCGGTCCGTGCTCGTCGCCGCCGCGCTGGCCAACAACGCCCGGCTGTGCGAAGACGACGGGCGGTGGCGGGCCCACGGTGACCCCACCGAGGCCGCGTTCCTGGCCGCCGGACACAAGCTGCCCGAGATCGTTGAGCGGGTGTCGGATTACCAGCGGCGCGCAGAGATGCCGTTCACCAGCGACCGCAAGATGATGTCGGTGCTCGGCCACCATGACGACGGCGACCAGGAACTGCTCTACGCCAAAGGGGCCCCCGACGTGCTGTTGGGCCGGTGCCGGACCCAGCGCGTCGGTGCGTCGGAGGTCCCGCTGCGGGAGGATGCCAGAGCCGCCGTGCTGGCCGGAATCGAGGAACTGGCCGCCCAGGGTTACCGCACGCTCGGGGTGGCCTACCGGGTGGTGGGCGAGCAGCCCGGTGGCGATCCGCATCGGTGGGAGCAGGACCTGACCTACGCCGGCACCGCCGGCATCATCGACCCGCCACGCGATGAGGTGGGGCCCGCCGTCGCACAGGCCCGGCGGGCCGGGATCCGCCCGGTCATGATCACCGGGGACCACCCCGCCACCGCGCGACGCATCGGCGCCGACCTGGGCATCACCACCGGCACCGGCCGGGCGCTGACCGGCGCTCAGCTCGACGAGCTCGACCCGGCGGGGTTCGCCGAAGCCGTCGCCGGGGTCAATGTGTTCGCCCGGGTGGCGCCGCACCACAAGCTGCGCCTCGTCGAGGAGTTGCAGGCCGCCGGGCAGGTCGTCGCGATGACCGGCGACGGCGTCAACGACGCCCCGGCGCTGAAGTCCGCCGACATCGGCGTCGCGATGGGAATAGCCGGCACCGAGGTCAGCAAGGACGCCGCCACCATGATCCTCGGTGACGACAACTTCGCCACCATCGTTGCCGCGGTCCGCCAAGGCCGGGTGATCTTCGCCAACATCGGCAAGTTCCTGCGATACCTGTTGTCCTCCAACATGGGTGAGGTGGCCACCGTCTTCTTCGGCGTGGTACTGGCCGGACTGCTGGGCCTGACCGATGCCGGCGGCGGGCTGATCCTGCCGCTACTGGCCACGCAGATCCTGTGGATCAACCTGGTCACCGATTCCGCGCCCGCGCTGGCGATGGGCGTCGACCCGGAGATCGACGATGTGATGGCCGCGCCGCCGCGCGGGCGGACCGACCCGATCCTGGACCGGGCCGCTTGGATCCGGATCGGCTGGGTGGGGCTGGTGATGGGGGCCGCCACGTTGCTCACCATCGACCTGTACCTGCCCGGTGGGCTGCTGGCCGGCTCACAGGACGTGGACACGGCCCGGACCGCCGGGTTCACCACCCTGGTGCTGGCCCAGCTGATGAACGCGTTCTGCGCCCGGTCCGCCCGCAGCAGTGCGTTCCACCGGCTGTTCGCCAACCCATGGCTGTGGGCGGCAACGGGTCTGGGCGTGCTGCTGCAGGTCCTCGTGGTGCACGTGGGATGGTTGCGGGCCGCCTTCGGGACCGCGCCGCTGAGCCTGTCGCAGTGGGCGGTGTGTGCGGCGATGGCCTCCTCGGTGTGGTGGACCCAAGAGGCGGTCAAGCTGGTGCAGCGAACCGCAGGCCGCACGGGGCAGGCGCCGGCTACCTCGGCGGCCCGCCCGTGAGCGTGCTGGGCGTGGCGGTCCATGACCCTAGGGACGGGAAACGGGCCCTAGGGACGGGAAACGTGCCGTGGGCAAGGTAGGTTGGCGGTTGCCAGTCGTACTCCTTCGCGGAGCCAGGGAACCCGGTGCGACTCCGGGACTGACGCGCAGCGGTGAGGGTGACGGGCGGGGCAGGCCACAGCTGGCGGCCACTGGAGGTGACTCCGGGAAGGCGCTCCGCACCGGCCGAGCCCGAGTCCGAAGACCTGCTGGCCCTAGCGGCAATCGCCGCCAGGTCGTAGCCGGACCCCGCGACCGGGTCCTCGACCAGATGGGTTGTCATCGTGTCAGTCGTGCGTGAGCGCCGGGACCGTTGCCCTGGGGCATTGCGTCCGTGGCCCGCTTCCGATGGGCTCCTGGTCCGCCTGCGCCTGATCGGTGGGTACGTCTCGTCCGGGCAGTTGCGCAGTCTCGTGCGGGTGGCGGAGGAGTTCGGCGACGGTCACGTGCACCTCACCTCGCGCGCCAACCTGCAGGTCCGGGCGTTTCCCGGCACGGCCGCCGGGGGGCTGGACCGTGATGCGCTGCGGGCCCTGGAGGGCACGGGCCTGCTGCCGTGCCGTACCCACGAACTGGTGCGCAACGTGATGATCTCACCGCAGACCGGCCTGGCAGGCGGCCACGCGGACGTGCGGCCGGTGGGCCGGGAGCTGGACCGGGCGCTGTGTTCCAACGACAAACTCGCCGGCCTGTCCGGCCGGTTCCTGTTCGTCCTCGACGACGGCCGCGGGGACCTGCTCGGACGGACCTGCGACCTCGGCCTGGTCTTGCTGGACCCCACCGCGGGGCAGCTTCGCGTCGCAGACGGATGGGGGCCCGTCGTCGCGGTCGAGGACGCTGCCCGCGCGTTGGTCGGCCTCGCCGACAGATTCGCCGATGTCCGCGAGAACGGGCCGGCAGCCGCCTGGCACATCAGGGAACTCGGCCCGGCACTGGCCGACTCCGCACTCGTCGCCACCACGGCCGCGGACCCCCGGCTCCCGCAGCCGGCCCCGCCGCTGCCTTACGGCCAGGTGCCGGGCGGGCGGCATGTCGGGGTACCCGGCGCGATCCTGGACCGGGACGCCGTCGCCGCGCTGACCACCGGCACCGACCATGTGATCGTCACTCCGTGGCGCGGTGTGCTTGTTCCGGGGCGGGCACGATGAGCGGCCCGGCACGGCCCACTCGCCGGTTCGACTACATCGACAACGGGCCCGGCATCTACGTCGAATCCTTCGCCACCATCCGCCGCGAGGCAGACCTGCGCAGCATCCCGGCGGACGCCGAGAAACTCGCCGTGCGGATGATCCACGGCAGCGGCCAGGTCGACCTCGCCACCGATCTGGTGGTGCATCCCCGGCTGATCGGCGCGGCCCGCGCCGCGCTGGAAGCCGGGGCGCCCATCCTGTGCGACGCCACCATGGTCGCGACCGGAGTCACCCGCACCCGGCTGCCCAGCGACAACCAGGTCTTGTGCCTACTCGGTGACGAGCGCACAGCACACCTCGCACGGCAGTGGGGTACCACTCGCACGGCCGCCGCCGTGTCGTTGTGGGAGCCGCACCTGGACGGCGCGGTGGTGGCGATCGGCAACGCCCCCACCGCCTTGTTCCACCTGCTGGAGATGATCCTCGACGGGTCGTCCCGCCCGGCAGCGATCGTCGGCTGCCCGGTCGGTTTCATCGGCGCGGCCGAATCCAAACAGGCCCTCATGGACTTGTCCGTCCACCACGGGATCGACATCCCGTACGTCACCGTCCGGGGCCGCCGCGGCGGCTCGGCCATGACCTCCTCCGCGCTCAACGCGCTGGCCCAGGAGCAGGAAACGAGCCCCGCATGACCGGGCGGTTCGTCGTCGTGGGCGTCGGCCCCGGGGACCCGGAACTGGTGACGCTCAAAGCCGCCAGGATCATCGGTGCGGCCGAGGTCGTGGCCTACCACGCCGGCGTCCACCAGCAGTCCCACGCCCGCCGGATCGCCGCTAGGTTCATCCCCGCAGGTGCGGCCGAGGAGGAGCTGCGTTACCCGGTGACGACGGGCAGCACCGCTCATCCGGGTGGCTACACCGGCGCGATGGCACAGTTCTACGAGTCCTGCGCGCAGCGGCTCGCGGTGCACTTGGACGCCGGGCGTGACGCGGTCCTGCTCGCCGAGGGCGACCCGCTGTTCTACGGTTCGGCGATGTACCTGCTCGACCGCTTCACAGGCAGGTACCGGACATCGGTCGTGCCCGGCGTGCCGGCGTTCGCGGCCGCGACGGCGGCGATCCCGGCACCGCTGGTCCGCCAGGCCGACGTGCTGGCCATCCTGCCCGGCACGCTGCCCGAACCGGAACTGGCACGACGGCTGGCCGACACCGACGGCGCGATCGTCATGAAGCTGGGCCGTACTTTCCCGGCCGTGCGTTCGGCCCTGCAACAGGCCGGGCGGCTCGACGGGTCGTGGTACGTCGAGCGGGCCTCCCAGGACGGTGCCCGATGGCTGCCGGTCGCGGACGTCGACCCCGCTTCCGTCCCGTACTTCTCCCTGATCGTGGTGCCCGGCGACACGCGTCATCGAAGCCCGGCGCGGATGCGAACGCAAACCGGCGCCGTGGACGCGAGCACAGCGGCCGGCGAGACCACCGTGGCAGGCGAAACAACTGAAGCAGGCGAAACAACTGAAGCAGGCGAAACACCTGAGGCAGGCGAGACCGCGGCGGCGGGTGAGAACACCGCGCCGCCTGCCGAACTCCTGGTGGTCGGCCTGGGCCCCGGGCCGGACGCCTGGCGCACCCCCGAGGTCTCGGCCGCGCTCGCCGGGGTCGACCACGTCGTCGGTTACGGCCCGTACCTGGACCGGGTACCGCAGCGAACCGGCCTCACCCGACACCCCACGGGCAACACCGTCGAGATCGACCGGGCCCGCCACGCGCTGCGCCTGGCGGCGTCCGGGGCGAAGGTCGCGGTCGTCTCCGGCGGCGACGCGGGCGTGTTCGGTATGGCCTCCGCCGTCTTCGAGGCCGCCGAGGACCCCGAGTACGCGGACGTCGTGATCCGGGTGCTGCCGGCAGTCAGCGCGGTGCAGGCCGTGGCCGCCAGAGCCGGTGCCCCGATCGGGGCGGACTTCGCGGTCATGTCGCTGTCGGACCGGTTGAAACCGTGGGAGGTCATCGAGCAGCGCCTGCACGCCGTCGCCGGGGCGGACCTCGTGCTGGCGATCTACAACCCCGCTTCCCGGTCACGCACCTGGCAGGTGGCGACCGCCCGGGACGTGCTGCTGGAGCACCGCAGCCCCGACACCGTGGTGATCGTCGGCCGGGACGTCGGACGTGCGGAGGAATCGCTCACCGTGACGACGCTCGCCGGCCTGGACCCCGGCACCATCGACATGAAGTGCCTGGTGATCGTGGGGGCTGGATCGACCCGGCTGAGCCGGGCCGGCGTCTGGACACCGCGGGCGGTCCGCGAACGCCACGGTCCGGAGGGCGGCCGGTGAGCATCCATTTCGTCGGAGCCGGCCCGGGTGCGGCCGACCTGCTGACCGTGCGGGCGACCCGGCTGCTGGCGGGCGCCGACGTCGTCCTGTACCCGGGGACGTATCTGGACCCGGATGTGCTCGGCCATGTCAGCCCCGGCGCTCGGCTCGTCGACACCCAGGACCTCGACCTCGACCAGATCACGGCCCGGCTGGTGGCGGCGCACACGCAGGGCAAGGACGTGGTCCGCCTCGCCTCCGGTGACCTGTCCGTCTACTCGGCGCTGGCGGAGCAGACGCGGCGGCTCGACGAGGCCGGCATCCCCTGGGACGTCACCCCCGGGGTGCCCGCCTTCGCCGCCGCGGCGGCGCTGCTGGGGCGAGAACTGACGGTTCCGCTCATCAGCCAATCGGTGGTGCTCACCCGCACGCAGGCACGCTCCACCGCCATGCCCGCGACCGAGTCCCTCGCCGCGTTCGCGGCCACCGGGGCAACGCTGGTGCTACATCTGGCGATCACCAGGACCCGCGAGTTGATGGCCGAGATCGCACCCGCCTACGGTGCGGACTGCCCCGCTGCCGTGGTTTACCGTGCCAGCCAGCCTGAGCAGACGGTGCTGCGCGGTACCGTCTCGACCATGGCGGATCTGGTGGAACGGGCCGGTCTGCGGCAGGCGGCGGTCATCCTGGTCGGCCGCGCCCTCGACCCGGCTCGCGGCGGCGAGTCCCACTTGTACGACCCGGCCCGCGGCCGGGGACCCGACCGCGGCCGGTGAAGTCCCGCCGGGACGCCCTTCGCGGGGGCCAACCGGTTTCAGCTAGCGTGCGGCGAGCCGCCAGTGCCGTTGCCGGCTCTGCGTTGCCCACAGCTCGGCGTAACGGCCACCCAACTGCACCAGTGCCTCGTGCGTGCCCTGCTCGACCAACCGTCCCGCCTCCAGGACGAGGATCGAGTCGGCAGCCACGATGGTCGACAACCGGTGCGCGATGACGATCACCGTCTTGTCGCGGACCAGCGCATCGATGGCCCGCTGCACCGCGACCTCGCTCTCGGTGTCAAGTGCCGATGTCGGCTCGTCCAGGATCACGATCGGCGCGTCCTTCAGGATGGCCCGCGCGATCGAGATGCGCTGGCGTTCACCGCCGGACAAGGCTCCACCGATCTCACCGACCCGGGTCTCGTAGCCATGCGGGAGTGCGCGGATGAAGTCGTGGCAGTTCGCTTCCTGGGCGGCAGCCGCGACCTCTTCTTGTGTCGCATCGGGTTTGGCCAGCCGGATATTCTCGGCGATCGTGTCGTCGAACAGGTACACATCCTGGAACACCACCGAGACTTGACGCATCAGCTCGGCCTGGCTCATTCCCCGGATATCGACGCCGCCGATGCGCACCGTGCCCTGCTGCGGGTCGGCGTAGCGGGTGAGCAGCCGGGTTATCGTGGTCTTGCCGCTGCCCGAGGACCCCACCAGGGCCGTCAGGCTGTGCGGTGGGATGGTGCAGGAGAACCCTTTCAATACCGGAGCATCGTTGCCCTCGTAGGCAAACGACACGTTCTGGAACTGCACACTCGCCGTCGTATCCGTTTCGTCGCGTGCGAGGGTCGGCAGCGGGGCGATTCCCAGCAATTCGGTGATGCGCTCCAGCGCGGACTCCATGAAGTCGAACACGGCCGCCATGTTCGCGAACATGGCCAGCGGTTCACTGAACCGAACCGAGATAGCGATGATGGCGAAAACCGTTGCCAGGTCGAGGGAGTCCTCGAACAGGAACCAGACTGCCAGCGCGGTGACCGCGACGATACCCACCTGCACGACGGTTGAGATGAGAATGCTGGGCCAGGTGCTCAACGAGGTTCCCTTCGCCTGCGCCTGCCGCAACCGCTGCATCGAGTCCTGCAGCCGCTGGGCCGAGGCCCCCACCTGGCGGGTGGCCCGTAGGACGGCCAGCCCCTGGGTGTATTCCACGATGTGGGAAGCGGTGTCGGCATGCGCCGCCGCCGATATCCGGTTTTCCCGGCCGGCGAGCTGCCGCAACGAACGGTACAACGGGGTAGCCGCCGGGAAGATCACCAGGAGGGCCAGCGCCAGCCGCCAGTCGATGAAGAAGGTCGCGATGATCGTCACGACCGGGGCGACCAGGGTGTTGATGACAATGGCATACAGTCCCCCAGCGATCGCCACGACGTCCTGCACGTTGCTGGTCAGCACCATGTTGAGGTCACCCGAGGACCGGGCCGACAGCTGCTGCAGTGGAATGCGTTTCAGCTGTTCGCCCAGCCGCACCCGGGTCTCTTCCGCAGCCTCGCAGTAGATGCGCCATTCCAGCCGGCCCTCCCCCCAGCGGGCCGCCCCATCGAACACCATCAGGATACCGATGCCGGCCAGCGTGATCCACGCCGTCCGGAAGTCCCTGGCGAACAGGGCGGTGAACAGCGGGAAGAGCAGGGCGTAGGCCAGCCCTTGGGCGACCGCCGCCGCGACTGCGCACCACAGACTCGTTCGCGCCAGGTGCGCCTTGGACCCGGTGGCGGCCAGCATGTTCCGCAAGGTGTTCAGCATGAGATCTCTCCGCTCGGCACGTCGCCTGCCCGGTCCCGGATCCGCAACCCCCATCCCTGGGCGGCTTCGAAGCTGTCCCACAACCGCCGGTACCGGCCGTCGCGGTTCACCAGGTCCTCGTGCGTCCCGGTCTCGCAAACCCGGCCGCCGTCCAGCACGACGATCTGGTCCGCGTCCTGAATGGTCGACAGCCGGTGTGCGACGACGATCAGTGTCTTGCCCTGGGCGAGTTGTGCCAGGGCGGTATGGATCTTGGCTTCGTTGTCGGGATCAGCGAAGGCGGTGGCCTCGTCGAGCACGACGATGGGGTTGTCCTGCAGGATGGCCCGGGCGATCGTAATGCGTTGCCGTTCGCCACCGGACACTGCCACGCCACGCTCCCCGACCATACTGTCGTAGCCGTCGGGCAGATCCGCGACGATGAATTCGTGCGCCTGGGCTGCGGTCGCGGCCGCGATCACCTCCTCGTCGGTGGCCCCGGGCCGGCCCAGCCGGATGTTGGCCGCGACGGTGTCGTTGAGCAGGAACGGGGACTGGAATACGAACGAAACGTGGCCCATCAACGTGTCAGCGGTCAGGTCCCGTACGTCGACCCCACCGATCCGCACGGCCCCCGCATCGACATCCCAGAACCGGACGATCAGTTGCGCCACCGTGCTCTTGCCGGCACCGGACGGCCCGACCAGCGCTGTGACGCTGCCGGCCGGGACGGTGACGCTGACCCCGTCCAGTGCGTTGTCCTCCCGGTCCGGGTAGGCGAACGTCACGGCGTCCAGCTGCACCGACGCATCGCGCGGAGAGGCCCCCTCCTGCGCTTGCGGTAGCGCCGGCACGGCCCGCAGCGCCCCGATCCGTTTCACGGCCGCGTTGGCGTTGAGGATGAACTGTTGTAGCCACACGATGGGGATGATCGACTCGGCGACGGTGGGCGCCAGCACCACGAACATCAACAACTCGGGCAGGTCCAGCGTGCCCGCCCGGTAGAAGACGGTCCCTGCGGCCAGGACCACCACGGCGGTGGGCAAGGCCACCAGCAGGGCCCGGGCGATGTGGCCGCCCACTTGCGACCTGGCGGTCCAGGCCTTCACCACCTCGGTAGCCCGGTGCAGTGCCTCGGTGTAGCGGCGCAACGACCCCGATCCGTCATCGAAGGTCCGCACCACGTGCATACCCTGCACGTACTCGATGATCACGGCGCTGATGTGCTCGTTGGCCTCATCCACGGTCCGGCGGGCCACGTCGTAGTCGCGGAAGGCGAGCCGCATGCCGACGAACGCCAGCGGGAACAGCGCCAGCGACACCAGCGCCATCCGCCAGTCGATCACGAACATCGCAACCAGGCACAACAGCGGGGTGGCCACCGACTTGGCGAACAGCGGCGTACTGTCGGCGACGAACGCGTGCAAAGCCCGGACATCGTCGAGCAGGAGCTTCTTCAACGCGCCGGAACCGGTCGAGACCACGTAGCCCAGTGGCACTTTCGCCAGGTGATCCGACAGCTCGCCGCGCAGGATCACCTCCAGCCGGTACGCCGACAGGTGCGAAACCAGGAACGAGGTGACCCGGAACACGAACGCGCACACCACGAGGCCCAGCGCGATCCCGAAGAGCGTCCAGGTGCGCCCGGTGTCGGGATCGTCGCGGACGAGTTCGGTGGCGATGGGCCAGAACAGCATGATCGAGGCGACCCACGACACCGCGCCGAGCAACGACAGTCCCATCGCCGCGCCGATGCCGACCTTGACCGGGGCGATGATGCTCCACAGCCCGGGCTCCTGGGCCGGGATGCGCGCCTCCTTGCGGACGGGCTGCCCGCCCTCGGGTTGGTCGGCACCGGGTTGGTCGGTACCGGGCGTAACGGTGAGGTCTTCGCTGTGCCTGAGTGCGCTGGGTCTATCCATGATGTGTCCTTACTGTCTTGGTCGTCCTCCTGTAGTGAGCATCGTTGTGGCGGCGTCCCGGACCGGTGAGCGCCGCCCTATCCGGATTGCCAGTGGCGCAGTGAGCGGACGCACAGCACGCCGGACACGGTGATGAGCGCCGCCGACCAGCCCGCCGCCAGGAGCAGCTCCCCGAGCAGTTCCTCACCGCGCGCCAGCCGGTCGAGCAGCACCACGTAGGCAGATCCCGGGTTCCACCGCACGAACGGTTGGAAGGCCTCCGGGTAGGCATCCAGTGGAACCATTCCCTGCGAGCAGAACAGCAGCACCAGGAACAGCGCGTTGAGCGGCGGCAAGAAGGACTCCATCGACCTGGCCACCGCGGCCAGGAACAACCCGACCCAGGTGAATGTGACTGCCGCCAGCGCTGCGACGGCGAGGAAGCCGAGCGCCGCCGGCCACCCAGCCTGGAACCGGAAACCGGCGACGATTCCCGCGATGCACAGCGTCACCACGGTGACCGAGGCTCGCACGGCTTCGGCCACGCTGATCCCGACCAGCGGGGCGCCCAGGGGAGTGGACAAGGCCCGGATGCGGGTGAAGAACCCGTTGCGTAGATCGGTGAACAACAGGACCGCGGCACCTGAGGACCCGAACATGATCCCGGACAGGATCATCACCGGAACCAGGCGTTGCGCATAGGGCTCACCGGCCGGCACATCCGGTTGTGCTGCGGTGAACTGTTCCACCGCGGTGGAGAAGACGGCGAGCATCGTGAGCAGCAGCACGATCGGGAAGATGACCGTCTGTACCACCGTCTCCGGCCGGCGCACGACGTGGCGCATCGCGCGCCCGGTGAAAACGCTGCTGGCCGTCAGCATCGTCGATCCGGTACCGGCCGGCGCAGCTGCGGGTACCGCGCCGGCCGTCATGTTCGGCGATCCCGTCATGACACCCGCCCCATCCGCCATGTGCCGATGAGCCCGAACATCACGATGAGCCCGAACGACCAGGCCAGGGATTGCGCTGTCGTGGTGGCGATGTCGCCGTTACCGGCCAGAGCACGCAACGCATCGATGGTGGCGGTGACCGGCTGGTGGCGGGCCAGCGGCTGAAACCAGCCGGGGAAGTTGCTCACGGGGACGAAGCCCGAAGACAGCATCAGCAGCGGCAGGTACGGCAGCGAGGCGATTGTGACGGCGGCTGCCGGGGAGCTGGCCAGGTGGCCGATCAGCCCCATCGCCAGCGCCGCGGCCAGGGCGAAGGCCACTGCCACCGCCACGTAGGCCGGCAGCCAACCCCAGCCCGCGGTGAACCGCATGCCGGCCGCGATCCCCACGGCCAGCAGCACCAGCACCGACACGCAGGCTCGGGCCAGGTCAGCCAGTGACCGGCCCACCAGCGGTGCCACCGCGGCGATCGGCATGGACCGGAATCTGGCGCCCAGCCCGTTGTGCCGGTCCTCGGCAATGAAATAGGCCGATGACATCGCGGTGAAGAATGCGGCCTGCACCACGATCGTGGACGGCAGCAGTTGCTGGTAGTCGAACCCCTGCGCCTGCATCACCTTCTGCATCACCAGCATGAACAAGCCGAAGAACAACAACGGGAACATCACCGCACCCATGACCGACGCGGGGTTGCGCCGCATTTTCAGGAAGGCGCGCCGGCCGAGCAGCGCGGATCCCCGCAGCGCCGGTGCGCTCACGAAGCCACCTCGGCCGGCTGCGGGGCCCCTTGGTCGGTGAGCTGCAGGAAGACGTCGTCCAGGCTCGGCGTGCGCACGCTGACATCGGCAAGCGCGATCCCGGCCTCCTGGGCACGCAACACGATGGGAGCCAGATGGCCCGATCCGCCGCCCGCGACGACCACGCCGCCGGTTTCCACCTCCACCGTGGTGGGGCCGATGCCGGCCAAGGCGGCGGCCAGGCCGGCCAGGTGATGTGCCTCGGCGGGCACGGCCACTGCGGAACTGCCACCTGCGGTCGCTTTCAGTTCCTCCGGCGTCCCTTTCGCGATCACCATGCCCTTGTCGATGACGATGATGCGTTCGGCCAGCTGGTCGGCTTCCTCGAGGTACTGGGTGGTCAGCACGATGGTGAGCCCGTCCGCGCGCAACTGGCGCACCACGTCCCACAGTTCGTTGCGGCTGCGCGGGTCCAGGCCGGTGGTGGGCTCGTCCAGGAACACCACCTCGGCAGGCACCACCAGACTCGCGGCCAGGTCGAGGCGACGTCGCATGCCACCGGAGTAGGTGCGGACCAGTTTTCCTGCGGCGTCGGTGAGGGCGAACTCCTCCAACAGCTGCGCGGACCGCTGTTGGGACTGCGAGCGCGACAGTCCGCGCAGCCGGCCGAACAGCACGAGATTCTCCGACCCGGTCAGCGCCTCGTCGACGGCGGCGAATTGGCCTGTCAGCGCGATCGCCGAACGCACCTCGTGCGGCTGCGCCAGCACGTCGTGCCCGGCCACGACGGCCGTTCCGGAGTCGGGCCGCAGCAGTGTCGCCAGGATGTTGATGGCGGTGGTCTTGCCGGCGCCGTTGGGCCCGAGCATGCCGAGGACCTCCCCACGGGCCACCGAAAAGCTCAGCCCGTCCAGGGCGGTGACGTCGCCGAACCGTTTGACCACGTTCTCGACGACCAGCGCCGGCCGCGGCCCTGGACTCCCCTGCATTTGGTTAGGCATGCCTAATACGCTAGTGTCAGTCGCTGACAGTTGGCAAGAGAGCCAGCTCGACTGCGATACGAACGATGTCAGGATGGACGGATGCATACGGTGGATGCGACCACGCTGGGGGTTGCCGACCGGCTGTTCGCTGTCGCGATGGAACAGTTCGTCGCCAACGGCTACGACAACGTCACCACTACCGATATCGCTGAGGCAGCGGGGGTTTCACAGCGCACGTTGTTCCGCCACTACCCGACCAAGATGGATCTGCTGTTGCGGGACACGCAGGCATCGACCGATGAGTTCTTCGCCCTGCTGGCCAGCCAGCCGGCACGCCTGCCGTTGCACCGGGCGCTCGCCGCAGCCATTGCGCAGCAGAGCATGGACCCGGCGGCGACGGCACAGGCGGCCCGGCTGAGCGCGGTGATTCGCGACGCGACCAGCCTGCGCGGCTTCGTCGTCGCCTACCTGCAGCAGTTCGAACGCCGGCTGGCCGCCTGGATCGCCGAACGGCAAGGCCTGCAGCCGGAGGACTTCCGGGCGCGCACCGCCGCGGCAATGCTCACCGCCGCTCGGCGGGTGACGATGGAGGAATGGCACCGCATCGGCAGCGCGCCCGAGGCGATGATGCCACTGGTCGAGGAGGCGCTGACCACCGTCGACCTCATCGTGGCCACCGGGGTGCCGCAGCCATGACACGCGACCTGGGCGCCGGCCTGACCCGGCGCAACGAACCGGCCGGATACCGCACGACGTGGGCTCGGGGTGTCGAGCGATGCTTGGCATCGCGAGGTCCGGGAAAGGACAATCAATGAACAGAAGCCGAAAAGCGGCACCCCTCGCCGTCCTGGCGTCAGCGATCGGGATAGGCGCAGCCACCGTCGCGAGCGAGGTCGAGTCTCCGGCTAGCTGGGTCGCGATGGTCGTCGCCCTCGCCGCACTCTTCGGCGCCGGGGCCGCACTGGGCGCGAGCATGAAGGGTGCGAAATGATCGATGTTGTCCTGAGGACCTCAGCGCTGCAGAAGGTGTAGCAGCTACCCGCTGTCGGTGCCTGCCTCAGCTTTGCCACTGACCGGGGCGGCGTCTTGGGTTGCCGGCTGCGGCTCATGAACCACTGGATTGGAACCATGGACAAGGCTTTCCTGCCTTGTATTCTTGGCAGGTTGACGACGAAGACGACGCCCCAGAACGGAATCGCCATGATGATGCGTTTCTCTGCAGTTCCCGATGCCGTTGGGTTTTCGTACCCGACCACGCACTGCAGCGAGCGGTGACGGCGATGGGACACGACCACACTCACGACGTCGGCACCTCGCACCGCGGCAGGCTGGCCGTCGTCCTCACCATCACGCTCGTGGTGATGATCTCGGAAGTCGTCGGGGCACTCGTCTCCGGCAGCCTCGCCCTGCTCGCGGACGCAGGACACATGCTGACCGATGCCACCGGCTTAGCGATGGCGCTGTTCGCGGCCTTCATGGTCCGGCGCCCGGCCACTCCCCGGCGCACCTGGGGCTATCACCGGGTGGAGATCCTGAGCGCGGCGGCGCAGGCACTGCTGTTGTTCGGCGTGGGGCTCTACGTGCTCGTCGAGGGCATCTCCCGGTTGCTCGACCCGACCCCGGTCACGTCGTCGATCATGCTGATCTTCGGCGTGGTGGGGTTGGTCGGCAACGTGATCGGTCTCGTGGTGCTGCACGGCGGCAAGGGTGACAACCTCAACATGCGCGCGGCGTACTTGGAGGTACTCGCCGATACGCTCGGTTCGGTCGCGGTGATCCTCGCGGCCGTCGTGATCGCGACGCTCGGCTGGACCAGGATTGACTCGATAGTGTCGCTGTGCATCGGGACGTTCATCGTGGTGCGGACGCTGCGGTTGTTGCGTGATTCGGTCGACATCCTGCTGGAATCCACTCCACCGCAGGTGAAACTCGATGAGGTCCGTGCACACTTGATGGCCCTGCCGCATATCCACGACGTTCACGACCTGCACGCCAGCACGATCGCCACCGGGATGCCGGTGCTCAGCGCCCACCTCGTCGTGGACGACTCGTGCTTCTACGACGGGCATCTACGGTCGATGCTCGACGACGTGCAACGCTGCGCGGTGGAGGATTTCGGCATCGAGCACACCACGTTCCAGTTCGAGGGAAAGCGGCACGCGGATCACGAAGGCGGTGTGCACGCCTGAACTCGGGGGTCCCGCGCCGCGACGACCGCCTGCGGGTTCTTCTCGGGCAGATCGCCGTAGACCACCACGCCGGCCTGCGGCAGGCGCGGCTGCGGTTGACCGGTGATCTCGGCCCATTCGCTTTGCAGGTCCATCAGCGGGGTGACGGGGTGACCGGCCTTCTTGGTGGCGGAGATGCTGGTGTCGCCGTTGGCACGCAGTGATCGCAGTACATCGGGGCTGTCCCAGGTCTCGTAGGTGACCTCGTCGGCGCCGTCCAAGGAGGTGTTCTGCTGTGCCATGACGGTGAACGGGGCGGAGAATGCGAGCGTCGACGGATGGTGGATGCGTGACTGGTCGAGCTGTTCAGTGTTGCCAGCGGCGACGGTGCTGCTGCGTTCCTCGGCGGAGCTGCCGGTTCCGTCATCGGTCGCGCCGCAGCCGCCTGCGAGCACCAGCAGGGCATAGGCCACCACACCCGCCCCATTGTCACGATCCGCATGTGTCGGGCCACGATGTGTCATATCTCATAGGGGATCACATTTAGGTTAGGCTAGCCTGTCCGCATGGCTTTTGCCCGTGGAGACAACGCCCGGCGCGCGCGTAGCGTCGTCATCACCGGTGCCATCGAGATCGGTGTGCCGGGGATGACCTATTCGGTATACCGCTCAGCAGTCGACCGCCACGGTTCGGTGTGGGCGCCGATCGACGACCTGGCCGGGCCCTGCGGCGACCGGCTACGTACCCACAGCCAGTCGCCGCTGCTGGACATGTGGGCGTGGGACATTTCCGACGTGCCACAACCCGACCGGCTGCGTGCGGTCATCCACCTGCGCGGGCAGGTGCGGCTGCCCAGGGACAACGAGGCGGACGCTCTGGTCTTGCACTGGGGCGAGGACGTGGCGTGTTTCACGCCGAAGATCGTGATCGCGAAGGTGAACTCACTGGGCCGAGGTCTTTCGACCAGTCACGTCATCGCGCTCAACTCCTACCGCTGCGCGACCGCGGACCCGTTGGCGGGCTGGGAAGGAGTGTGGATGAGACATCTCGCCCAGCACCACCAGAACGAGGTACGGCAACTGGCCCGCCACCACACCTGCCTGCGAAAGGAGGACGTGGTCAAGCCGCTCAGTGCCGACGAAGGAGGCCTGGTTCTGCGGGTGTACCGCGACGGCGAGGCAGAAGACGTTCCGGTCCCCTTCGCGGCACCCGTGCGTTCCAGCTGCGAAGCCGTCAGAGCCACCGAGACTCTCCTGGCGACCTGCGGCATGACACAACCCCCCGACACAGGCATGGTCCGCGAGCTGTTCAGCAGAGGCGACAACCGCTCATGACCATTTCGGGGGAAGGGCACACGTGGCGAGGACATGCCGAACAGGTTCCCTGGGGCCGGCCGCCATAAGCAAGCGGGTCCTTCCTGGCAGACCGGAACTCACGCGCCGCTCGGGGGAGTGCGTGTCCGCCACCGGTACGTCCGCGCGGTCCGTATCGGCGGGCGAAGGCGCGCGCGGCAGCCACCGGTTTCCTGGCAACGTCATGCGACAGTCCCTGGCACCAGGACACATCCGACCGGTGCCGGGCCCTTCTGGACGCGGGCCCACGAGCACGCCGGCAACTGGGCGGCCCCGGCCAAGCCCAGAACACAGGCACGACAGTAGCCCGATGACATCCCGCTACTCGGTGCTGGAGCGCGGCACCGACGCGGCGATCAGCGCCGCCTACTCCGCTGTGTCGGCCATGCCACCGAAACGGGACTGGTATCCGCAGTTCCCGGCCACGGTCACCGAGGTCAGCGACCATTGCGGCCGCGAAGCGCCACCTGGTCAAGGAGTTACGCATGCCCCGACGCTCCATCATGGTCACCGGACTGTGGAGGGTGGGCCATGAACGTCGCTGAACCCGCGGCGGCGACAGCACCGCGATAGCTGCGCCCCGGTTCCTTCCCCGACCGGGAGCTCAGCTCGTGCTCAGTCGTGCGGCGCCCAGTCTTGACGTTGCAGGGGTTTCTACGTCTGCAAATCGAGCTTGCCGGCCACCTGGTCGGTCAGCTTGTGCAAGGCCTCGGCCTGCATTTTCAGTTCGTTCTTGGTCTTGGCGTCGACGGTGACCCCGGTACACAGCTTCGACGGGTACTTGTCGTCCTGCGCGCAGTACGGCTTCCAGCCCTTGCCGTCACGCAGCGGCTTCATGGTCTGCTCAATCCCCGCAAAGCCTTCGTTGATCTGCTCGGCGAGCTTGGGGTCGGCCTCCTTCAGCGCCGGCATCAGGTATTCCATCGCCTGCTTGGAGCCCGCGACGTTCGCCGCCACGTCCCACAGATCGGTCTTGGAGTAGCGGTCCTCTCCACCGTTGATCGTGTTGACGCTGACCTCTTGAATCAGCTTGGAGGCACCCACCGGAACCGCGGCGGCCGGTATTTTCAGGGTCGCCAGTTTCTTCTGCAGGGCGGCAACGTCCTCGTCCAGCTGATCGGCGTAGGGGGCCGCGCCCTCGGTGGTTTTCCGTTCGAACAGGATGTACTCCAGGCGATGCCACCCGGTGAACTCCGGGTCGTCGGCACCTTTGAAGTGGTCCACCCGTTCGTCCATCTTCCCGTCCAGTTCCTTGACCAGCCCGGCGATGGGCTCCATGCGTTCCCACGGCTCGCGACTGGGGGCGTACGCGGCCTGCGCCGCCTTGAGATCGCCAGCGCGCACCGCGTCGGTGAAGGTGGTCGTCAGGGTGGCCATCTCGTCGGCCTGCTGCTGCACGTACTTGGTGTACTTCTCGACCGCCTCGGTCACCAATTTGTTGTCCGAGGTCTGCTGCAGGTCCGACCCGAGCCCGCTTCCGCTGCCGGAACCCGAACCCGACCCGCTGCCGGAACCGGAACCACTGCCTGAGCCCGAGCCGCTCTCGTCACCCAGGTTGGTGACACCGCTACCATCGTCGCTGCCGCATGCAGTCAAGGTGAGCGCGGCCCCAAGAACGAGAGAGACAGCCATCCTGGCGCGACGGGTCATCAGGATCTCCATGGGTGAGTAGCGGTTAGGCGAAACTCACTTTACAGATTTGCGCTTGGGCTGTCACCGCCCGTAGAAGGAGGTCGCTCGTGATGTCCGCGTCGCTCACTGTAGATCGGGATGTGATTGTGGTGGGCGGTGGCCCGGCCGGTTTGGCGGCGGCGTGGCATGCATCCCGCCGAGGCTTTCGGGTCACCGTCCTGGAGCGCTCCTCCAGCCTGGGTGGGATGGCCGCCAGTGTCCTCGTCGACGAGGTACGGGCCGACCTCGGCAGTCATCGCTTGCATCCGGCGACGCCCGGTGATGTCATGGCCGACCTGCAGGAATTGCTGGGTGGTTCGCTCCAGGTACGCAACCGCAACGGCCGCGTACGGGTTGCGGGCAGGTGGGTCGGTTTCCCGTTGTCTCCTGCCAACTTGTTGCGCACCATGCCGCTGTCGTGGGCGGCCCGGGTGAGCGCGGATGCGCTGCTGGCGCGCCGGCGTCGTTCTCCGAACCCGGACTCCTACGCGGCCGCCCTGCGTGCCTCGCTCGGACCGACCGTGTACGACTCCCTGTACGGGCCCTACGCGCGAAAGTTATGGGGCGTGCCGGGAGAGCAGATCGATCCCGAGCAAGCAAGAGTGCGGGTGGCCGCCGACACCGCGGCGCGGGTCGCAGCGCGAATGATCCGGCGCGGCATATCCAGCCGCCGCCAGGGCTCCCCACAACGCGGCACACATTTCCTGTATCCTGCTGGAGGCTTCGGGGAGATCCCGCGGGCCCTTGCCGAAGCGGCCCGCTCGCTCGAAGCCACCGTGCACACCGGTGCCGCCGTCACCCGCATCGACACCGGGCCGGATTCCACCACCACCAGGGTTGACCCGGCACCGGGCAGTCCGGCTTCGACCACGTCACCCGGCACCGGCCGGCCGCTGGTCCAGGTGCACACGGCCGACGGGCGCACCTGGCAGGCACCCACGGTGTGTTCCACGCTGCCGCTGAGCGTGCTGGCCGGTGTCATCAACCCGGCCCCGCCGCAGCCGGTGTGCCAGCAAGCGCAGTCCTTGGTCACTCGCGGGATGGTGCTGGTGTACCTGACGCACCGCCCGCCGGGCAGGCCAGCCGGCTCGCGGGTGCGCTGGACCGGCTACGACGCCCACTACCTGCCAGGTGCCGACACTCCGGTGTCCCGCATCAGCGAGCCCACCAACTACCGGGACTGCGATGACGACCCGGCGGATCGCAGCGTCGTGTGCGCCGAGATTCCCTGCACCCCAGGAGACGACCTGTGGACCGCCACCGAACAACAGCTGTGCGACATCGTGCTCGAGGCGATGCGCCGCAACGATCTGCCGCCGCCTGCGGTGAGTGGGGTCCGGGTGATCCGGCTGCCCTCGGTCTACCCGGTGTACGCGCGTGGTTTCGGTGCCAGCCTGGCCGCGGTGGATGCCTGGGTCGAAGGGCTTCCGGGGGTGACCACGCTGGGGCGGGCCGGCTTGTTCGCCCACGACAACACCCACCATGCGCTGGTCATGGGGCAGGCTTTCGCCCGGTGCCTTCGCCCGGACGCCACGATCGACGCGGCGGCGTGGCAAGCCGAACGGGACAGCTTCCGCGGGCACGTCGTCGAAGACTGACCCGAGACGTCCCCTCGGCCCCGGCCGGTGGCCGGCCCGGTCACGGGCCGGGGAGGTTCAGTTGCTCGTGCACCGCGGGCACGACCCGGCGCAGATACCGGCCGAGCCGGATGAACGACGTCCCGCTGGTGCGGAAGGAGTACCCGATGGGCACCTCGGCGTACCGGAAACCCTTGGCCAGCAGGTCGAGAGTCAGGACCTGGGCGTAGTTGTAGTCGTGGATGATCTCGGCCTGCGCCAGGGCGGCGGGCGAGAAGGCCCGGAAGCCGCTCTGCCCGTCGGTGAGCCCGGGGTTGCGGGTCATCCATCGCACCCAGGCTGTCAGCAGCTGATTGCCGAGCCGCCGGTGCGCACGCATGTGCTCGATGCGGCCGCGGAACCGGCTGCCGACGACGTAGTCGGCCTCCTGGCGCAGCACCGGGCCGGCGACGGCGCCGATGTCTTCCGGGCGGTACTCACCGTCGGCGTCCAGGTAGACCCCCGCCGCGGCACCGCGGTGCGCGGCCGCTTGCAACGCGGTGCGCACGGCCGCGCCTAGGCCACGGTTCACGTCGTGGCGGATGACGTGTGCCCCGGCGGCCTGCGCGATGGCCGCGCTGTCGTCGCCGGAACCGTCGTCGACGACGATGGTCTGTACCGGCCGCCCGTGCACCTGCTGCGGGATGCGGCCGAGGACCGAGCCGATGGTGGCTGCCTCGTTGTGTACCGGGAGCATCACGACGACCGGTGCCTGCGGTGTCAGGGGCTGTGGCTGGGGCCGGGCGGGAAGGTCCCTGGGCAACCGGAGACGTCCCCAGATCGCCGGGGCGGGCACGGCCACAGCAACAGCGCCCAGCACGAGGCTGTAGACGGTCTTGACCGCGTGGGTTGTCAGCATGACGGCCAATGCCGGGGCCGCCGGTAGCCCGAGGGCAACCAGTGCCGTGGTACCGGCCGCCTCGTAGGTGCCGAACCCTCCGGGGGTGATGGCGACGACTTGGGCGAGGATGGTCACAGCGGTGACTCCGACGGCCTGGACCGGGCTCACCGGCAGCCCGACCGTGTGCGCGACGGTGTAGAGGACCACCGACTCCAGCAGCCACGAACATGCTACCGCGACAGCCAGCCACAGCATCTTCATCGACGTCACGGCGGCCGTCTCAGGCTGGCGGGCCCGCCATTTCAGTGCCAGCACGATGCCCGCGGTCAAGGCCGTCACGGTGGCGGCGGTCGCCCACCGGCCGAGGATCGCGTCGATGGCGACCGGAACGGTCGCCAGTGCCATCACGAACAGCACCAACAGGTCCCCGAACCGCAAGGTCACGGTGACAGCGGTGGTCTCGGCGACCGGGATCCGCGCCCGGCGCACCGCGCTGGCCACCCGCATCACCTCGCCCATCCGCAGCGGAAGGACGTGGTTGGCCAGCAACCCGACGTGCACCGCGGACCAGGCGTGGCCCAGGCCTATGGCCGGCTGTACCGACCGCCAGGCCAGCGCACGGACACCGAACGCGGCAGCGTAGGCGAACAGAGACCCGCCGACCAGCACCGGCGCGGCGAGCACGGCGTCGGCGGCAGCTCGCAATTCTCCTGCTTCGACCACCGTGGCGAGCCACCAGAGTGCGACGACCAACCCCAGCGCGCCGACGGCGAAACGCGGCCGGTGCCATCGCGGCCCCCGCCGCGCCGGCTGGCGCAACTCGGACGGTCTGGCGTCCGCGTGCGACGAGGCGAGTTCCGACCGTCGCGTGGACACACCTCGTAGGCTAACCTAACTTGCCATGCGGGTGGTCGTGACGGGAGGTGCCGGTTTCATCGGGCGTCGCCTGGTAGCGACCCTCATCCGGCACCGGCATGACGTCGTGGTGCTGGACCGCCGGGTCGCCGCAGACAGCGACGCGTCGCATCTCGCCTGTGAGCTGGCCGAGCCGAACCACACGTCGAGATCGTTCCTGCGAGAAGCCGACTCGGTGATTCATCTGGCGGGCTGTCCAGGGGTGCGCGACACCGGGCCCGATGTCGCGCGGCGGCGGTGGCGGGACAACGTCGAGGCCACCGAGGCCGTTCTCGGTGCCGTCCGGGACGCAACACCCGTACTCGCGTTCTCCTCCTCATCGGTCTACGGCGGTGCGCAGGTGACCGCCGACGGAACCGTGCGTCCTTGCCGGGAGACCGACCCGCTCGATCCGAAAGGCGGGTATGCCGCGAGCAAGGCCGCCATGGAGCAGTTGTGCCAGGACCGGTCGAGCAGAGGATCGCCGACCCTGGTGGTTCGCCCGTTCACGGTGCTCGGCGAGGGGCAACGCCCGGACATGGCGGTCTCGGTCTGGGCCCGGCAGCTGGCCGCCGGGCAGGCGCTGTCCGTCTACGGCTCGCTCGCGCGCACGCGTGACCTGACTGACGTCGCCGACGTCGCCCGGCTCACCGAGGCACTGCTGCATGCGGGTGCCACCGGCACCGTCAACATCGGCACCGGCCACCCGCACACGCTGCATCAGATCGTCTGCGCGATAGGCCGGGCAGTGGGGAAACCCCCGCAGGTGCGGGTGGTTCCCGCCGAGGAGTACGAGGTCGCGCATACCTGCGCCGACACCTCGCTGTTGCACCGGCGGGTGGGAAGCACACCACACACCGACGTGGATTGTGTGATCACCAGGGCCGTGCAATCGGCCGGCCTGGGCGTCGGCGCCGTGGCTGATCCGGCTGAAGCGGTAACGGGCTAGCCGGATGCGTACGGCCGACCGGGCGACTACGGCAGTTGTTTCTCCCCGTGAGGGCAAGCCTGCCAAGGTGGCGCTCTACTGGGCGATGATCGCGGCCTTCCTGTTGACGGTCGTCGTAGGCGGGTTAGGTGTTTCGATACGGGCGGCCGACGTGGGTGCCGCGGCCGTCGACGAGCCGCAGTACCTGCTGACAGCGATCTCGTTGTGGGAAGACCGGGATCTGGATGTCTCCGATGAGAGGGCCGCCAACCGGTATCGGGTTTTTCACGAGGGCAGGCTGCCGGTCCAGACATCGGTGTTGGAGGACGGCCGGCGGGTCAGCCCGCATGATCCGTTGCTGCCGTTGCTCGTCGCGCCCGCCATGGCGGCGGGCGGGTTCATCGGGGTCAAGGCGATGCTGGTCGTCGTCGCGGGGCTGCTGGCCGCCGCGACGGTCTGGGTGGCGCACACCCGCTTCGGGGTGGCACCAGGCGTGGCCGGGCCGGTCGCAGCCATCGCCGGAGCTACCACTCCACTGGGTGTGTACGCCCACCAGGTCTACCCGGAGATCGTCGCCGCAGCCGCCGTCGTGGCGGTCACCGCGCTGCTGGTCCCCCAGGCCGGAACACCCCGGCCGGTTCCGCGGACTATCGGGCTGGTCGCGGCGATCTCGGTGTTGCCCTGGTTGTCGGTGAAGTACGTCCCGGTGGCGGCGGCGTTCGCCGGGGTGGCAGCGTGGCGGCTGAGCCGGGAGTATCCGAGCCAGGAGCATCTGCGGCGGGAACCGTCGGGGGAGCGCGAGCCGCGAACGGTATACCGCCCGCTCGTGGCCGGCGCGTGCATCGGTGCGCTCGGGGTCAGTGGCGCGCTGTGGCTGGCCGCTCACCGGGCCTGGTACGGCGGGTGGACCGGGTACGCCACCGGTGACCACTTCGAGAGTTCCGGGGAGTTCGGGGCGGTCGGTTTCGCTCCCAACCTGTGGGGCCGCAGCACCCGTCTCATCGGCCTACTGACCGACCAGGACTACGGAATGCTCGCTTGGCAACCGGCCTGGCTGCTGGCACCGGTCGCCCTCGGGTTCCTGGTGGCCGCCCGCCATCCACATCGTTGGGTCCTGCTCGTTCCCTTGAGCGCCGGGTGGCTGACCGCCGTGTTCGTGGCGTTGACCATGCACGGGTTCTGGTGGCCCGGCCGGCAGATCGTCGTCATCGCACCCCTTGTCGTGATTGGCGTCGCGATCACCGTGGACCGGGCCCGGGGCCGCTGGCGGCGTCCCGTGCAGGTGTCGGCCGCGGTCACGGCTGCGGCCGGGGTGGCGATCCAGTTCTGGATCACCGCAGCAGGCCTGAGCGGAACCGCGACCTGGGTCGGCGCGCCCGATCTGGACCCGCCCCCGGCCCTTGTCGCGTGGCGGGTACTGCTGCCCAACTATCGTCAGTTGAGCGGGCAGACCTGGATGCTGCATGCCGCCTGGGTCCTCGTGGTGCTGGCTTTGCTGGCGGCCGGGGTGCGATGCGCCCGCAGCGGCACCCGGTCCGGCGCGCCACCGGACGGCCGCTCAGCAGATCGCGGCCCGCAGTGTTCGCAGCCACCAGGACGATCACCGGGCGGTGCTGAGATCCAGGACCGCGACCAGACCCAACACAGTGACAAACTGACACCCGCACCCGGATAAGGAATATTGTGATGCCGCTTCGACGCCGTACCTCGCGCGTTCTTACCCTTCTCGCTACTGTCGGCCTGCTCGCGCCGACGCTGACCTCTTGTACCTCCGACAGCGCGATTCAGGTCTACTCCGCCCGCCACTACGACTTGGAGCAGGCCTTCGAGCTGTTCCACGAAGAGACCGGCACCGACGTCGAGTTCCTCTTCGGCTCCGACGCCGAGCTGCGGGAGCGCATCGCCGCGGAAGGCAAGAACACCATCGCCGATGTCTATATCACCGTCGACGCTGGGAACCTCGCTGCTGCGGCCGAGCAAGGGATCTTCCAACCGGTCCAATCCGAAACGCTCGACAGGGCGGTTCCGCAGGGCTTACGCGACCCGAAAGGCCGCTGGTACGCCCTGGCCAAGCGCGTCCGCACCATCATCTACGCACCGGACCGGGTGTCGCCCGGCGACCTGTCCACCTACGCGGCGCTCGCCGAGCCGCAATGGAAGGGCCGGCTGTGCCTGCGGTCCGCGACCGCCAGCTACACCCAGTCGTTGGTGGCCGCCATGTTGGCCGAAAACGGTGAAGCCGAAACCGAGCGGATCGTGAAGGGATGGGCCGACAACGCCCGGATCTTCAGTAACGACGCCGAAATCATCGAGAATGTTGCCAGCGGCAACTGCGAGGTTGCCATCGTCAATCACTATTACCTGGCACGTAAGCTGCGGGACAAGCCCGACCTTCCGGTGGAGCTTTTCTGGGCCGACCAGGACTCTGGCGGGGTGCACGTCAACATCTCCGGTGGCGGGGTCGTCGCGGAGTCCGACAACCCCGAGGGCGGTCAGCAACTGCTGGAATGGCTGGCCACCGACGGGCAGGCCGAGTTGGTCGGCGACAACCTCGAGTACCCCGTCAATCCCGAGGTGGAGATGGAAGAGCTGCTGGCGTCCTGGGGTGATTTCGAGGAACAGAAGCTCGACGCGACGGCCTATGCCGACCGCAACTCCGACGCCGTCGCCCTGCTCGGTCGCGTGGGCTACGAGTAAGCCCTTCGGGCACCAGGACCGATTACCATGACAATCATCCCCGACCGCCCACCACGGTTGTCGGTCAGGCGCGCTCGCGGTGAGACCAGGCGGCCGTGGCAGGCTGTCGTATGGGTCATCGCGGGGCTGAGCACGGTGCCGATCCTGCTGGTCGTCGCAAGCCTGCTGACACCCAGCCGGCAAACCTGGGCGTTCTTGGTGGAGGCCGGACTCGGTTCGATGGTCACCACGACGGTGGTGCTCGGTGCGGTCGTTGCCTGCGGCGCGACCGCGCTCGGCGCCGCGATGGCCTGGCTGGTCGGCTGTTACACGTTCCGCGGACAACGGTGGTTCTCCTGGCTGTTGGTGCTGCCCTTGGCGGTGCCGGCCTACGTGTCGGGGTTCGTCTACATCGGGTTGCTGGACCACCCCGGCCCGGTGCAGGCCGGACTGCGGCGGCTGTTCGGTGACCAGGTGTGGTTCCCGGAGGTCCGATCGTTGTGGCTGTGCGCCGTGGTGCTGATCTTCGCCTACTATCCCTACCCCTACATCCTTGCCCGGGCGGCGCTGCGTGAGCAGTCCGCCACCACCTACGAAGCCGCCAGGGCCCTAGGGGCAAGCCCGCTGGCCGCGGCGTGGCGGATCGTGCTCCCGCTGGCTCGCCCGTCGCTGGCCGCCGGGGCCATGGTGGTGGCCATGGAGACGCTGACCGACTTCGCTACGGTGCAGTATTTCGGCGTCACGACCGTGTCGGTAGGGGTCCATCAGGTATGGGTGGGCATGTACGACCGCGAGGCCGCCAGCGAGCTGGCCGGTGTCGTCATGCTGTTCGCGCTTGCCGTCATCGCCGCGGAACGCATCGGGCGCGGCGGGGCGCGTTTTCATCAGCACCAGGGCGGGCCCCCGCTGCCCCCGATGCCGCTGCACGGGTCGCGGGCAAAGTGGGCCACGGCGGCGGCGACGACGGTACTGGTGTTCACGTTCGTCGTCCCGGTGGTGCAGCTGTTGGCGTGGAGCAGGCCCAGCGAGACCACCGTGGGACTCGACGGGCGATTCATGGGGTACGTGGCCAACACCGCGTTCATCGCGGCCGTGGTCGCGGTGCTGTGCGTCGCCGTCGGACTGCTGCTGGCCAGCGCGGCACGACTCGGCGGCGGTTCCGGAACCGCCTGGCTGGCCAGGGCGGCGGTCGTCGGGTACGCGGTGCCCGGGCCGGTCGTCGCGATCGGTGTGCTGATCCTGCTCGCGGGGACGCAGGCCGCGCTGAACGCGGCCGGCGCCGACCTGGGCATCAACCTCGTCACGGGCACCGTCGCGGGGTTGGTGTATGCCTACGTCATCCGGTTCCTCGCGCTCGCCTGGAGCACCCTGGACGCGGGACTGGACAAGGTGTCTCCGTCGGTCACCGCCGCAGGACTTGCGCTCGGGGTCCGCCCGCGCACCGTGCTGCGCCGGGTCCATGTGCCGCTGATGCGATCGGGAATCGGCGTCGCGCTGGTGCTGGTGGCCGTCGACACGCTTAAGGAGCTGCCGATCATGTTGCTGCTGCGACCCTTCGGCTTCGAGACGCTGGCCGTCTGGGTGAACCAATTGGCCACGGAGTCCCGGTGGGAAAGCGCGGGACCACCTGCACTCACGATCGTTGCAGTGGCTCTGGTGCCGATCGTGCTGGTCTTCCGGCACACGCTCGCGGCACCGTCGCAAGCAGGGAGGTCCTGACCATGAAGTCTGCGACAGCTGGCGGTCCGGCGCCCGGCGCGAACGGCGGCGCCGGTGCCGCCGACCAGGTCATGCAGCTGGACCAGGTGACCAAGTGCTACGCGGACAGCAGAGCGGTGGACGCCGTGTCGCTGACGATGCCGGCCGGTGAAGTCGTCGTGATCGTCGGGCCGAGTGGGTGCGGTAAATCCACGCTCCTGCGCGCCATCGCCGGCCTGACCGGCATCGATTCGGGCCGCATCCTCGTCGACGGGCGCGAGATGAGTGGCCCTGACTGTTTCGTTCCGGCGGAACGTCGCGGGGTCGGGATCGTGTTCCAGGACCTCGCCCTGTTCCCTCATCTCACCGTCGCCGACAACGTGAACTTTGGCCTGCGGCATCGTGTCTCGGACGTCCGGGGTAAACGGCAACAGGCCGCGGACGAGGATGCGGGCGAGCGGATGCTGAACCTGGTGGGCCTGCAGGCCAAAGCCGGCAGATACCCGCATGAGTTGTCCGGCGGTGAGCAGCAACGGGTGGCGATCGCGCGGGCCCTGGCGCTGGACCCGAGCCTGGTGTTGCTCGACGAGCCGTTCAGCCATTTGGACAAGGGACTCGCGACGCAGGTGCGCACCGAGGCGATGCAGACCCTTCGCGCCGCAGGGGCCAGCGTCGTCCTGGTGACTCACGACCAGGACGAGGCACTCGCCGTCGGCGACCGCGTGGCGGTGATGCAAGACGGCCGGCTGATCCAGGTCGCCACCCCGGCGCAGGTGTTCCACCGGCCGGTGGACGAATTCGTCGCCACCTTCGTGGGAGAGGCCGACTTCATGGCGGGCCACCAGAAGGGGGATACCGCGGCCACCCCGCTGGGGACCGTACCGGTGCCTGCCGGCCCGGCCGGTCCGGTCCGGGTCATGGTGCGTCCGCACGACCTGAGTGTCCGCCCGCTTCCGCAGCCAGGACAGGAGCAGGCTGGACCGGACGGAGTGGTGGGGCACGTGGTCCGTTCGGAGTTCCGGGGCGGTGAGCTGCTGTACGTCCTCGACCTGGGCGACGGTGTGACCGTCCGCGGGCTCGGCCCGCACAACGAGCC
>PDSI01000172.1 GCA_002748415.1 Micrococcales bacterium
GCCATCGGGGGAACCGCGCTGTTCATCCTGGGCCTGCAACCTGCTCCGCTGCTGACCGGCGACGGCCCACCCGCGCCACTGATCGCAGTCGGGATCGGGCTCGCGGCCTGGTTCCTGATCATGTACCGGCGGGACCAGCACGAGTACGGCCGCGCACCGGTCGGCGGGACCCGGTACCCGGTAACAGCACCGGTTGCGGCATCACCTGGCGCAGCCACGGCTGCTGGCCCGCCGCCCGGCCGGAGCCGGCAGCCCAGCCACCCTCAGCAGCCACCCTTCCTGGTCCGCCGGCCGAGACTGTCCGGTCCGGTCACCGCAAGCGTCGTGGCGGCCGGTGTACTGGTGGGCGCCATCACCGGCCTAGCGTTCAACGCCATCGGGCCGGACGATCTGAGCAGCAACCAACTCGTCTCGGTCGGGGCCGGCGCGGGGGCCGCGACGCTGGCGCTCGGGGTCATCGGCGCTGGGCTGGCCGGACGAAGCGCCGGCCTGCTCACCGTCCTGACCGCGGTCTCGTTGCTCCTCGGAGCCGCTGGGACCATGCCGAGGTTCGACTTCCAGCCCCGTTTCGGCGACCAATCCGCCACCCCCTCGGTACTGCGGGACATGGAGTTCACCTCGGGCTTCGGCAACCTGGAACTCGATCTGACCAAGGCGAGCGTGCCGGAAAACCCGGCATCGACACCACACCTGCAGGTCAGCTCGCAGTTCGGCAACGTCACCGTGATCGTGCCGAAAGATCTCGCCGTGGACATGACACTCGACAACCATTTCGGCGACACCGAAGGTGCGGCGACCAACGGTCGCATCGGCCCGGCCGGGCCGGCCGACGCCCGCCTGGAGGTCTCCGACACGTTCGGCAGGGTGCTCGTGCGGCAGGAGGATTGACGACGATGAACGAGCCCGACATCTACGCCGGTCCCGCCGTGCTGACCGTGGTGGTCGGCATGATCATGCTCGCCCTGGCCGCGGCACTCGTGCTGCACGTCGGGTTCAGCGTGAACCTGGATACGGACGTGGCTCTACCCGGGCTACTCATCGGCATCGGTACGGTACTCGTCGTCAGCGCGGGCATCGGCCTGCTGCGGGGCCGCGCCAACCGGACCGCGCATCAACAGGATGTCTGAGGCCGAGGGGTCTGGTCCGGTGCAGCCAGGTCTGGTTGAATCGTCGGTAGCCGCGCCGATGCCGGCGTGGTGACTACTCCGGGTGTGCTGTCACGGCCACCAACTGGTCGGCAGGCAACTCGTCCGGCGGGCATCAGCCCGTGCGTGACTCGACGCTTCTCGCGGGTCGAGGGTACTGACGCCCGGGCATGGAGGGGCAGCCCGGGACAACCCTCGACCCGCTCAGGGACTCCATGGCAATGTGGGCCCATGGACCTGACCACTTTCGGGCACTCCTGCATCCTGCTGACGTATCCGGGCGCACAGATCCTGTTCGACCCCGGGACCTTCTCCACCGGGTTCGAATCGCTGACCGGCCTGGACGCCATCGTGGTCACGCACCAGCACGCGGACCACCTCGACCCACAGCGGTTCGGTGCCCTGGTGGCCGCCAACCCGGACGCACGGATCCTTGCCGAGCCAAGCGTGGCCGGCATCCTGGGCCGCGGCGAGCTCTTGGAACCGGTCGCCGCACAACCGCTCGCGGCCGGCGAGCAGGCCGGCATCGGCGGCATCACGCTGCAGGCCGTGGGCGGCCGGCACGCGGTCATCCACGCCGATATCCCGCAGATCGGCAACGTCGGGGTGACCGTGTCCGCCCCGGGAGAACCCACCGTGTTCCATCCCGGCGACAGTCTCGATGTCACGCCGCCCGGGATCGACATCTTGGCCGTCCCGGTCTCGGCGCCCTGGTGCGCCGTCAAGGAGACCATCGACTTCGTGCGGGCGGTCGGCGCACCGCAGGCAGTACCCATCCACGACAAGACCACCTCCGAGCAGGGCCGGGCCATCTACGTGGGCCACATCGAACGACTCGGCGGGGTCAGCTGGGCGGACATGGCCGACGGGCAGGCCAGCATGTAGAGCGTGCCGGGCGTGACACACTCCTCGGGTGATCGATGCGCACACCGCCCCGCAGGTGCCCGGGTGGCGGCACACGTACTCGGGCAAGGTCCGGGACGTCTACACCGACGACTCCGGCCGCCTCCTCATCGTCGCCAGTGACCGAGTCAGCGCCTACGACCACGTGCTGGCCACCGAGATCCCTGACAAGGGAATCATTCTCACGGCCATGTCACTGTGGTGGTTCGACGTTCTCGCGCACGGCCTCGGCGAGCTGGCACCCGTGCCGGTGGCCAACCACCTGATCAGTACCGACGTACCCGCCGTGGTCGCCGGACGGGCGATGATCTGCCGGTCGCTGGACATGCTGCCCATCGAGGCGGTGGCGCGCGGCTACCTCACCGGATCGGGGCTCGCCGACTACCGGCGGACCGGGCAGGTGTGCGGCGTACCGCTACCTGCCGGACTGCTGGACGGTTCCCGGCTGCCGGAGCCGGTCTTCACCCCGGCGTCCAAAGCGGCATACGGGGAGCACGACGAGAACATCGGCTATCCCGATGTGGTGGAACGCATCGGCCGGCCGCTGGCCGAACAGGTACGCGAGCTGACGGTGCGGATCTACTCGCTGGCCGCCGGCATCGCCCGCGAACGCGGCATCATCGTCGCGGACACCAAACTGGAGTTCGGGCTGTCCGGCGGACACGAACTGGTCTTGGCCGACGAGGTACTGACCCCCGACTCCTCCCGGTTCTGGCCGGCGGAAGAGTGGGAACCGGGCCGCGCCCAGCCCAGTTTCGACAAACAGATCGTCCGGGACTGGCTCACCTCACCCGCGTCCGGCTGGCGCCGGGAGTCCGGCCAGCCGCCCCCGGCCCTGCCGGGCGACGTCGTGGACCGTACCCGGCAACGCTACGTCGCGGCCTACCAGCGGCTGACCGGGCGCACGTGGTGAGACGACAGGACAGCAATGCGGCCCTCGCCCCGTCCTTGGAGTGAGGGCCACGCCTGACCGCGGCCGCGAGGTCGCTCTCGCTTACCGCTGATTCAGGTCCGGTTTCACCGAGGGGTAGGTCTGCGCGCGAAGCAGCGCGAGAGCCTCGGACTCCCGGTACCGGCGGTGCCCACCGAGGGTACGCACCGCTGAGATCTTTCCGGCGGCCGCCCACCGGGCGACCGTCTTCGGGCTCACGCTGAACATCGCCGCGACCTCTTGCGGCGTCATCAGACGTTCGCCGTTGTCAGAACTGCTGTTGCTCATAAACCCCTCCAGGTTTGCCCAGCCTGGTTTTGCCCAGGACGGGCGCGTCCTCAGTCCGCAGTCGCTCTCCCCAGGAGCGTTAGCCACGAACCTGTGAAAAGACTATGACCTGTTGGCCCCCTCGTTGACCACCGACAGGCTCACAAGCCGGGACAAGCCTCCCACGATGTCTCCCCGCGCGCGGCAACCCCTTACCGCCCGTACGATGCCGACTACCCCGAGTCGCCTTTAGCGCATCAAAGGCACTGAACCCCTGAGCGTATTGGAGCGGCCGTAGCGGTCATTGCTCCCAATAGGCTTACCCTCCAAGGCGTTTCACCCAGAACGGGAACAGAACCGCGAGATACAAGACACCGTCACGCTCGAACGACATCAACTCCCAGTTGATACCCCATTAACTATGAGTAGTCAGTACCAATATGATTACGGTATAGACGCATCGCAATTATGAGCAATGTCGGTTCGAAATTGACCGCCACTGAGGCCGATAAGTCCGATCGCCCGGTATGCCGTGGCGCTCGCTGCGGAAAGGTCGTCGCCCACGCCGACAACCGAGAGAACCCGTCCCCCCGCCGCTATGACGGCAGCACCCTCGCGAGCGGTGCCGGCATGGACGACGTGCACGCCCGGCACCGCTTCCGCCTCGGCCAGCCCGGTGAGTCCACCACCGGTCTGCGCGTCCTGCGGGTACCCCGGGGCGGCCAGCACGACGGTGACGGCCGCCTGCGGCGACCATGCCGGCGGATCCACCCGATGCAGTTGCCCGGTGGCGGCCGCGTACAGCAGCGGCGCGAGGGGGCTGTCCAACCGGGCGAGCACAGCTTGGGTTTCCGGGTCGCCGAACCGGGCGTTGAACTCCAGAACCCGCAATCCGTCCGCGGTCAGCACCAGCCCGCAGTACAGCAAACCGGTGAAGGGTGTCCCCCGGCGCGCCATCTCGTCGACGACCGGCTGGGCCACCTGCTCGACCACTCGCTCCACCAGGCCGGCCGGGGCCCACGGCAGCGGCGAGTAGGCGCCCATGCCACCGGTGTTCGGTCCGCGGTCCGCGTCCTCCAGACGTTTGTAGTCCTTGGCCGGCTGCAGGGCCACCACGGTCGACCCGTCGCACACGCAGAACACCGAGACCTCCGGGCCGCGCAAGAACTCCTCGACGACCACCACCGATCCCTTGTCCAGGCACGCCTGCGCGTGGGCCAGCGCCGCAGCGGTGTCGTCGGTGACCACCACGCCCTTGCCCGCGGCCAGCCCGTCGTCCTTGACCACGTGCGGCGTCCCGAACCGCGCCAGAGCATCCCGGACCGCACCCAGGTCGGTGCAGGCGCTTGCCCCGGCCGTGGGCACACCGGCGGCGGCCATCACCTCCTTGGCGAAGGCTTTCGACCCCTCCAGCCGGGCGGCTGCGGCAGACGGCCCGAAACACGCCACCCCGGCCTCCCGGACCGCATCGGCGACACCGGCCACCAGCGGGGCCTCCGGGCCGATGACGACCAGCGAGGCGGCCAGCCGGGTCGCCAGGGCGGCAACCGAGTCCGGGTCTTCGGCGGACACCGCGGCGCGGCGGACCGGTGCCGCGCCGGGCTCGTGCGGGGTGCTGGTTCCGGCGTTGCCCGGCGCCACGACCACGTCCGCCACGGTCGGGTCCATCGACAAGCAGCGGACGATGGCGTGCTCGCGGGCCCCCGAGCCGATGACCAACACGCGGTGCCGGTTCGCACCGGCCGGCAGGGAGTCCGTGCCTGCTCGCTCAGCGCTCACTCACCGGTTCCCAACAGGTCGTGCCGGACGATCACCTGGGTCCGGTCCGGGCCGACACCGACGATCGAGATACGCCCGCCGGTCAACCCTTCCAGCCCCTGCACATACGTGCGCGCGGCAGCGGGCAGGTCGTCGAAGGAGGTGACAGCGGAAATATCCTCCGACCAGCCTTCGAACTCCTCGTAGATCGGCGTGGCATGGTGAAAATCGCTCTGCGAAAATGGCATCTCATCCGTCCGGGTGCCGTCCACGTCGTAGGCCACACACACCGGGATCGACTCCAGGCCGCTCAGCACGTCCAGTTTGGTCAGCACCGTGTCGGTCAAGCCGTTGACCCGCTGGGAGAACTTGCCGAGGACCGCGTCGAACCACCCGCACCGTCGTGGCCGCCCGGTGGTGGTGCCATACTCGTGGCCCGCATCGCGCAACCGCTGCCCGGCCTCGCCGGGCAGCTCGGTGGGGAACGGCCCCTCGCCGACCCGGGTGGTGTAGGCCTTGGCGACACCCACCACACGGTCGATCCGAGTCGGACCGATCCCGGCACCGGTACAAGCACCGGCGGCGACCGCGTTGGAGGAGGTGACGAACGGGTAGGTCCCGTGATCGACGTCCAGCATGGTGGCCTGCCCACCTTCGAACAGGACCGTCTTGCCTTCGTCCAGAGCGGTATTCACCACCAGCGAGGCGTCGACCACCATCGGCAGGACTCGCTCGGCGTAGCCGAGTAGATCGTCGACGACCTCGTCCGCGTCGATGGCCCGCCGGTTGTACACCTTCACCAGCAGGTGGTTCTTCTGGTCCAGCGCACCGGCCACCTTCTGCCGCAGGATCGACTCGTCGCGCAGGTCCTGGATGCGCAGGCCGACCCGGTTGATCTTGTCGGCGTAGGCCGGGCCGATGCCGCGACCAGTGGTGCCCAGCTTGCGTTTGCCCAGAAACCGCTCGGTCACCTTGTCCAAGGTGCGGTGGTAAGAGGTGATGATGTGCGCGTTCGCGGAAACCTGCAGGGCACTGGTGTCCAGGCCACGACGCTGCAACTGCTCGATCTCCTCGAACAACACCGCCAGGTCCACCACGACGCCGTTGCCGATGAGCGGGATGCAGCCGGGGGTGAGGATCCCGGACGGGAGCAGATGCAGCGCATACGTCTCGCCGCCCACCACCACGGTGTGACCGGCGTTGTTGCCGCCGTTGTACTTGACCACGTAGTCGACATCGGTGCCGAGGTTGTCCGTCGCCCGGCCCTTGCCCTCGTCGCCCCACTGGGAGCCGACCACCACGATGCTGGGCACCGCGTCACCTACCTTCGATCCGGTCCACCGCGTGCGGGTCCAACGTGGTCAGGAATTCTGCGCATCGCTGTTGCTCGTCGGTTTCGCCGATGACCGCGGCCGCCTGGCCCAGCAGGTACACGCATCGCAGGAATCCCTGATTCGGTTCGTGTTCCCACGGAACCGGGTTGGTGCCCTTCCAGCCGGACTTGCGCAGCGCGTCCAGGCCGCGGTGATAGCCCACTCTGGCGTAGGCGTAGGTCGGGATGATCTGGCCGTCCGCCCAGGTGCCCGCCGCCAGCGCCGCCCATGCCCGCGGGGACGCGGGATGGGCAGCGGCGACCTCCTGCGGATGGCGATCGGCCAACGCCGCCGCCACCGTGGCGTCCGGCTCGTCCGGGAGCCGGATCTCCTCCGGTGGCAACAGGTTCCGGTACTGCGTCATCGAGCTGTCCGGCGACCGGTCGGCTCTGCCGCTCAGCGCAGCTTGGTGCCGGCGCTGCGCAGGTTCTCGCAGGCCTCGACCACGCGCTTGGCCATGCCTTCTTCACCGGACTTGCCCCAGGACCGCGGGTCGTACAGCTTCTTGTTGCCGACCTCACCGTCAACCTTGAGCACGCCGTCGTAGTTGCGCAGCATGTGCTCGGCCACCGGCCGGGTGAACGCGTACTGGGTGTCGGTGTCGATGTTCATCTTGACCACGCCGTAGTCCACCGCCTCGGCGATCTCCTCCGGGGATGAGCCGGACCCGCCGTGGAACACGAAGTGGAAGGGCTTGGAACCGGCGGGCAGGCCGAACTCCGCGACGACGGCCTCCTGCGCGGTCTTGAGCACGTCGGGGCGCAGCTTGACGTTACCCGGCTTGTACACCCCGTGCACGTTGCCGAAGGTCAGCGCGGTCATGTAGTAGCCGCGGTCGCCGTGGCCGAGCGCCTTGGCCGTGGCGATGGCGTCCTCGGGGGTGGTGTACAGCTTGTCGTTGATCTCGTTGGCGACACCGTCCTCCTCGCCGCCGACGACGCCGATCTCGACCTCGAGGATGACCTTGGCGGCCTGGCACTGCTCCTGCAGTTCCTGGGCGATCCTCAGGTTCTCTTCCAGCGGCACCGCGGACCCGTCCCACATGTGCGACTGGAACAACGGCTCCAGGCCCTTCTTCACCCGCTCCTGAGAGATGGCCAGCAACGGCCGGACGAACCCGTCGAGCTTGTCCTTGGGGCAGTGGTCGGTGTGCAGGGCGATGTTGATGTCGTACTTCTTGGCCACCTCGGCGGCATAGGCGGCCAGCGCCGCGGAACCGGTGGCCATGTCCTTGATGTTGGAGCCGGACAGGTACTCCGCCCCACCGGTGGAGACCTGAACGATGCCGTCACTTTCCGCCTCGGCGAACCCGCGAATCGCGGCGTTCAGGGTCTGCGAGCTGGTGACGTTGATGGCCGGGTAGGCGAAGGAGTTCTCCTTGGCCCGGTCCAACATCTCCCGGTAGACCTCGATGGTTGCAATGGGCATGACAGCCTCCCTGATCTGGACAACGAACACGCAAGACTTGATCCTGCCACGTTTACCGTCCTTCCGGCCACGGGCTGTGGCCGACGGCGGACCGGGCGCGGCTGCCCGCCCCGGTCCGCTCGGGGGCTCAAAGACCCAGGTCGTCCTTGGTGTAGGCGGCCAGGTAGGGCAGTCCTTCGGCCTCGATCCGCTGCCTGGCGCCGGTGTCGCGGTCCACCACGACCGCCACCGCGACCACGTGGGCGCCTTCGTCGCGCAGCGCCCGCACAGCGGTCAGCACGGACCCGCCGGTGGTGGAGGTGTCCTCGACGGCCACCACGTCCCGCCCGACGACGTGCGGGCCCTCGATCCGTCGTTGCAGCCCGTGGGCCTTGCCCTTCTGCCGGACCACGAACCCGTCGATGCCCCGGCCTTGCGCGGCGGCCGCGTGCACGATGGCCAGTCCCACCGGATCCGCCCCCATGGTCAGGCCGCCGACCGCCGCGGGGGCGATACCGGCGTCATCCAGCATCGCCAGCATGACCCGGCCCACCAGCGGGGCGGCCCGGTGATGCAGCGTGACCCGGCGCAGGTCGATGTAGTAGCCGGCCTGCGCACCGCTGGACAGGGTGACCTCGCCGCGGACCACGGACTCTTGATCGATCAGCCGCAGCAGTTCTTCTCGATCCTGGGCTAGCTGTTCAAGTGGCATAGGGCGAGGATCGCATAGTCGCCCGCCTCCGGCGGAACCCACCCGATGACGCCGCCGGTTTCCCGCGCCACCAGGGTGTTCGGGCGGTTGCTCAGTGCCGGTCGACGGCCTCGCTGGGGGTGGGTAGCCCGAACAGCCAGCCCTGCCCCGCGTCGCAGTCCAATTCGCGCAGGACCTGCGCCTGTTCCTCGTTCTCGATACCCTCCGCGGTGACCCGCAGGCCGTGCGCGTGGGCAAGCGAGATGATGGCGGCCGCGGTGGCCCGGGAACGCTCGTCCTCGGCGATCCGGGTGATGAAGGACCGGTCGATCTTCAGGAAGTCGAGGTCGAACTGGCCCAGATAGGACAAGGCGGAGTAACCGGTTCCGAAGTCGTCGATGCCTACCCGCGCACCCAGCCGCTGGAAACTCAACACGGCGTGCCGGATCACCGGATCATCGTGCAGCAGTGAGCTTTCGGTCAGCTCGATGGTGACCCGGTTACCGGGGATGTGGTACCGGGACAACACGTCGGACAGGTAGGTGGCCAGACCGGACTGGTCGACCGTTTTACCGGAAACGTTGATGTTCACCCTGGCTTCGGGATGGTCGATGAATCGAGGGTCCACGCTCATGCAGCGGATGGCCTCGTCCATGACGCGGCGATCCAGCTCGTTGATCAGGCCTGCTTCCTCGGCGACCTCGATGATCTCGTTCGGCTCGAGCAGGCCCAGCTGCGGTTCATACACCCGCACCAGTGCCTCCATACTCAGCAGGGCACCGGTGCGCAGCGACACGATGGGCTGGAACAGGACCCGCAAACCGTCTCCGGCCAGGGCCCGGCGTAGCCGCTGCTCGGCGTCCTCGCGGACCGCCGCCCGTTCCAACAGCTGCTCATCGCACAGGATAAACCGGTCTCGCCCAGCTTCTTTCGCGGCATACAGGGCAAGATCGGCTTCTCGCAGCAGTTGTTCGCGGGTGCGGTCGGGGCCCTCGGCGATGGCCACCCCGATGCTGACACTGGTGCTGATCACATAGCCTTGCAGGTCGTAGTCGCCGGTGAGCAGGGCCAGCAGTTCCTCACAGATACTGACCACCTGGTAGTCGTCTTCCACCCGGTCCACCAGCACCGCGAACTCGTCACCACCCTGCCGGGCGACACTGAGCCCGCCGTGGCGGACCGACCCGAGCCGGCCGGCCACCTCCAGCAGCAGCAGATCGCCGACGTGGTGCCCGAGGGTGTCGTTGACGTTCTTGAACCGGTCCAGGTCCAACACCATGAGCGCGACCTTGGAACCGGGCCCCATCCGGGACAGCGCCTGGTCCACTCTGGCGGTGAACAGGCTGCGGTTGGGCAGGCGGGTCAGGCTGTCGGTCAACGCCATACGTTCCAGCGCCTTCTGCTGGTTGCGTTGCGAGGTGACGTCCTCCACGTGGCACAGCACGAACGGTCCCCCGG
The DNA here is from genome assembly GCA_002748415.1 of Micrococcales bacterium. Lineage (GTDB taxonomy): Bacteria > Actinomycetota > Actinomycetes > Actinomycetales > CAWJMD01. The sequence goes on from PDSI01000172.1 coordinate 9,934, forward strand.
ATGTGGTGTCGTCGACCACCAGGGCACTGATCCAGCAGAACAGGGGTTCACCGTCGGAGCGGATCAGTTGTCGCTGAACCCGGACGTTGTCCTTACCGCGGCGGATCATCTCGTTCAGCAGATCGACCAGGGCGTCGGCCTCGGCGTCGGCCATGAAGGCACGTGGCCCCTGATCGGCCAGCGACTCCTCGTCGGTCCTGAGCATGCTCACCATCGCGGGATTGACGGTGACCACGCTGCCCTCGCGGCCGGGAGCCATCGTCAGCAGCAGCATCCCCACCGGTGATTTCTCGAAGGTGACCTCGAACAGCCGCTCACTGGTCAGAATGGGCCCGTCCGCACCGCCGTGCGGGTCGCCGCCGTTGGCGACCACCCGGCAGATCGCGTAGGGAGTTTGCGGCTGGCCGGGTGCCCCTGCGGACACCGATGGGCTCACTCGCACATCGACCACGTCCCCGGCCTGGGTCAGGAACCGCAGCGGCGGCGTCGGAGGCTGTACCGCCTGGTCCGTCTGAGCTTTGGCCAAGGCGCGCAATTGGGCATGGAAGGTGGGTACGTCGGCCAGATGGACGTAGCCGGTCGGCTCCTTGCCGGCGATCGACTCCACTTCGTGATAGCCGAGCAGGTCCGCCAGTCTTCGGTTGGCACGCAGCAGCCTGCCCGGGTGTTCGGCGGAGATCTCCAGCAATGCCATCGGTTGAGTGGCCAGGTCGAACGCCTGGTGAAACAGGTCGCGGCTGATCTGCAGTTCCGCACGGGCGGTCGCTTTCTCCGACCGTATGCCGGACAATTCCGTTTCGGCGCGGGCCACGTCCGCGCGCGCCATCGCCAATCGTTCCTGCGCCTGCGTCAACCGCGAATTGGTTTCGTCCGACCGTGTTTCGGCCTCGGCCAGGCCGGTACGGTCGACCGCCACCCCGGCGACGGACAGCACGGTGCCGTCCGGGGCGTGCTTGACCACCGCGCTCAACTGATACGTGTGGGTGGCACCACCATGTGGGCATAGGCGTAGCGGCAGCGGCCCGACGGTGGTGCGTGGCTGGCCCGGCTGCGGCCGGTTGCGCCTGAACGTGGAATTCAATGCGGCCACGTCCCGCGGGTCAGCCCAGGAGATGATGTCGCGCAGAGCATGGGTGGCGTCCGCAGCCATACCCAGGTGGGAATCGCCGCTGGTCCGGATCTGGCCGGTGCCCACGTCAAGACTCCAACTGATCATCCCGGCGGCGCGGGCCAGTTCGCCCAGCGGTACGTCCCCGGCGAAGGGGTGGACGGATGAGCCGACCGGCGCCGGCGACCCGTTTTGCGCCGCGGCGGTCATCGCCGGCCCGGCCTGGTGGGAGGCGGGCGGCATCGACAGCCGCTGGACGGCGGAGGAGATGAGCTGGCGGGTCGCCTCGGTCTGCTCGAAGCTGAACCGGTTGCCCTGACGAGCGAGCAGGGTCACCGTGCCGATGCGCTGATCATGCAGTTCCACCGGCATGTGCATGACGCTGCCCGCGTGCGCGGTAACCGAAACGTCCACCTGCCCTGCCGAGGCTCGCAGGGTGAAATAGGGGTGGCCTGACTCCTGCCGGTCAGCACTCGGACCAGTCGTTGCGGCCAGTTCGTCGATCCGGTCGTCGTCGATGGTGGCGACGCTGACCGCCACGGACCCGGTGAGCTCGAGCGCGGATTGTGCCAAGGTCTGCCACAGGTCGGCGCGAGCCGCCTGCGCCAGAGCCTTGCGCGAACGGCCCAGCATGACCAACAGCGGATACTCGGACCGGCCGTCCGCCTGCACCGTCAACCACGTAGTTTCGGGCAGCACGGCCAGTTCTGCGTTCCCCAACTCCGCACTACTCACACTGCCATCATGGTGTATAACGTGACGGCGCGACGACCCCTCACGCCGGATATCTACACCTAGCGGCAATACTGGGCACCCAACGTAACGTAGATCGGTAATCGCGGTCACTTTCCGCAGGTGATCGCTACGCTAGGTAGGCATCCTTTTTCGGGTCAACAGCGCGGACCGGCACTGGCTCACGTGTTCCGTGTCACACTGAGACCCTCCTGGCCGCCTGAATGGTCGACCAGCACCGCGTCGCCGTCGCGGATATCCCCGGCGAGCAACGCCTTGGCCAGTTGATCGCCGATTTCGCGCTGCACCAGGCGGCGTAGCGGACGGGCGCCGTAGGCGGGATCGAAACCCTCTTCGGCCAGCCAATGCCGGGCCGCGTCGGTGACGGACAGACTGAGCCTACGCTGGGCCAGCCGGTCGGCCAACTGGGCCCCCTGCAAGGACACGATGGCGGCCAGTTCCGCCCGGTTGAGTGCCTCGAACACGACGATGTCGTCGAGCCGGTTGAGGAACTCCGGTTTGAACGCGACCCGGACCGCGGCGAGCACCTGTTCCTTGGCCGCCTCGTGGTCCAGCGTCGGGTCCTGCAACGCGGCCGAGCCGAGGTTGGAGGTGAGGATCAGGATGACGTTGCGGAAGTCGACCGTGCGGCCCTGGCCGTCGGTGAGCCGGCCGTCGTCCAGCACCTGCAACAGGATGTCGAACACGTCCGGGTGCGCCTTCTCCACCTCGTCCAGCAGCACGACACTGTAGGGACGCCGCCGGATCGCCTCGGTCAACTGGCCGCCTTCGTCGTAGCCGACGTACCCGGGCGGTGCACCGACCAGCCGGGACACCGAGTGCTTTTCCCCGTACTCGGACATGTCGATGCGGACCATGGCGCGCTCGTCGTCGAACAAGAACTCCGCCAACGACTTTGCCAACTCCGTCTTTCCGACGCCGGTGGGGCCGAGGAACAGGAACGAGCCCACCGGCCGGTCCGGGTCGGACACCCCGGCACGGGCCCGGCGCACCGCGTCGGACACTGCGGCGACGGCATCGGCCTGGCCGATGAGCCGCCCTCCGATGACCTCTTCCATGCGCAGCAGTTTGCTGGTCTCGGCTTCCAGCAGCCGCCCGGCCGGGATGCCGGTCCAGGCGGAGACGACGTCCGCGACCTCGTCGGCGGTGACCTTGTCGGCCACCAGCTTGGCCTGTGCCCCGGCCTCCCGCTCGGCCTGTTCGGCGGCCTCGATCTGTTTCTCGATCTGCGGGATCTGGCCGTACAGGATGGCCGAGGCGCTGCCCAGGTCGCCTTCGCGTTGCAACCGGTCCGCGCGGCCACGCAACTCATCCAGCTGCTGGCGCAGGTCGCCCACCTGGTTGAGACCGGACTTCTCCTGTTCCCACCGCATCGTGAGGGTGTTCAGTTCCTCTTTGCGGTCGGCCAGCTCTGCCTGCAACGCCTCCAGGCGTTGGCGGGATGCCTCGTCGTCGGCCTTGGCCAGCGCGAGTTCCTCCATCGTCATCCGGTCGACGGTGCGTTGCAGCGCGTCGAGTTCCACCGGGGAGGAGTCCAGCTCCATGCGCAGCCTGGAGGCGGCCTCGTCGACCAGGTCGATCGCCTTGTCCGGCAGCTGGCGTCCGGTGATGTAGCGGTCGGACAGGGCGGCCGCGGCCACCAGGGCGCTGTCGGTGATCGTCACCTTGTGGTGGGCCTCGTAGCGTTCCTTCAGCCCACGCAGGATGGCCACGGTGTCCTCGACGCTGGGTTCGCCGACGAAGACCTGCTGGAAACGGCGTTCCAACGCGGGGTCCTTCTCGATGCGCTCACGGTATTCGTCCAGCGTGGTGGCACCGACCAGGCGCAACTCGCCGCGGGCCAGCATCGGTTTGAGCATGTTGCCCGCGTCCATGGCGCCCTCGGAACCGCCACCGGCACCGACCATGGTGTGCAACTCGTCGATGAAGGTGACGATCTGCCCTTCGGCAGAACTGATTTCGGACAGTACCGCCTTGAGGCGTTCCTCGAACTCGCCGCGATACTTCGCGCCCGCCACCATGGCCGACAGGTCCAGCGAGACCAGCCGCTTGTTGCGCAGCGACTCCGGCACGTCGCCGGCCACGATGCGCTGGGCCAGGCCCTCGACGACCGCGGTCTTGCCGACGCCGGGCTCGCCGATGAGCACCGGATTGTTCTTGGTCCGCCGGGACAGGACCTGCACCACGCGGCGAATCTCGCTGTCGCGGCCGATGACCGGGTCCAGCTTGCCGTCCTTGGCCATGGCGGTGAGATCGACGCTGTACTTGTCCAGCGCCGCGAACGTGCCCTCCGGGTCCGGGTTGTCGACCTTCGCGGATCCGCGCACCGACGGCAACGCGGTGCGCAGGGCATCCGGTGTGGCCCCCAATCCGCGCAGCAGCTCACCGACCGGCCCGTGTTGGGCGGCCAGGGCAAGCAGGATGTGTTCCACGGAAACATAGGAGTCCCCCAGCGCGGACATCTCTTCCTGGGCGGCCAGCAACACCTGGTGGGCCGACCTCGACAGCTGGGGTGCCGCAACGGTGGCGCCGCTGGCCTGCGGAAGCGCAGCGATCAGGCCCTTGGCCCGGGATGCGACCGCGTCGGGAGCCACGCCCGCGGCCTCCAGCAGGTTCACGGCGACTCCCCCGGTCTGTTCGACCAGGGCAAGCAGCAGGTGCGACGGTTCGACGTTGGGATGCCCGTCCCGGGTGGCCATCTGCACGGCAGCGGAGAAGGCCTCTTGGCTCTTCGTGGTCAGTTTCAAATCCATATCCACGACAACACCACAAGAGTTGAGTCTGTTCCACTCAAGTACGGCAGGCTCCACTCAAGTACGGTCGACGTCGTATCGCCCCGGGCAGGCATAGCCCAAGGCGCGCACCGACTGCACCGCGACCGCACCGAACGGCAGTCCGACCAGCGCCACGGTCACCGCCGCGTCGAGCGGGTGTGGTGCCAGCACGTTCAGACTCGTGGCAAGCGCGAGCACCAGGGCGCAACAGCACAGGCTGAACACGCTGGACAGGGTCGACAGCCGGTACCGGGACACCGCGCGCCGGTCGAGCAGGTAGCCCACTGCCAGCAGCGCGACGCACCCGCCGATCCCCGTTCGAGCGATCACATCGAGCGCAGCGACGATGACGGAGAAGGTGTCGTGGCCGGTCTCGCCGCTGATCAGCTGCCAGCCGATGCTGTTGATCGCGAAGACCACACCGAGCGCGGCAGTGGCCCGGACGGCGGCCCGGGTGTGCAGCGTTTCGAGGTAGACCGGTGCAAGTTCGCGTACCGTGCCGAAGTCGGCCACCGCGCGGTGGCGGGCAGCCGTGCGGCTGAGGCCCGATGCGGCGTAGGCCTCGGCACTGTCGACGAGGTGGTCGCGGACCTCTTGAACCGTGGAGTCGGCCGTCCGGCGGCCGGTGCGGGCCCTCCCGCGGGCGGTGATGGCCCGGGTGAAATCCCGCAGGTAGACCTCGATCGGGTCTTCGGGCCGGCCGGCGCTGCCCCGGCTCATGGGCCCAGCACCGCTGTGACGGTTCGGCTGAGGTCGGCCCAGCGCCGCCGCTGCCGCGCTAGTTCGCGCCGCCCGGATCCGGTCAGGCTGTACGTGCGGCGCCGCCGACCTTCGACGACGGACCACTCGCTGGTGATCCAGCCGGCCCGCTCCAGCCGGTGCAGCGCCGGATAGAGCGTTCCGCTGGGCACCTCGAGCAGGGCATTGCCGCGACGGGCGATCTCTTCGGCGATCGCGTACCCGTGCCGGGGACGGTCTTCCAGGGTGGCCAGCACAAAACTGTCCAGGTGACCGCGCAACAGGTCGGCCCGAACGGTCATCGGTTCGCGAGAGCCGCGTGCCATAACTAGACATCCTACCTATTGCCCAGGTAACCTTCCATTGATAAGTAGACTGTCTACTAATGGAGGGCCATGTCCGGGCTGGCTCGATGGGTGCAGCGGCACCGGTCACTCGTGCTGACCGGCTGGCTACTGGTGCTGGCGGTGGGAGCCGTCGTCGCGCCCCGCGCGGTCGACCGGCTCACTTTCGACGAAGCACTACCCGGCAAGCCCGGGTACGAGACAAGCCAGCGGATCGTTGACTCCTACGGCACCGGCGGGTCGGTAGCGCCCATCGTGCTGCTGGCCCGGGGGCCGGGAGCGGAGGCGGTGGTGGCCCGTGCTGCCGAACACGCGCGTTCCGCCGTGCCTGGTACGGACCTGGTAACGCCGGGTCCGGCGGCTCCCGGGCTGGTCTCGCCGGACGGCACGCAGGCGATGGCGTTGGTCTTCCCACCCGTGGAACCGGGCTACGACCCGTACGCGATCAGCCGCCCGCACGTGGAACAGATTGCCCGGCAAGCCGGCTCCGAGGAGGTTCCGGTGCGGGCGCTCGACTACGGGCTGCTGGCGGAGGGAAGCTCTGAAGGCGCGGATCGGGGGCTGCTGGCCGAGGTCGCGATCGGCACGATCGGGGCGCTCGTCGTTTTGCTCTTGGTGTTCTCGTCGGTGCTGGCGCTGGCCCCACTCATGGTCGCCGCGGTGTCGATCCTGGCCACTTTCGCGGCCCTCCTGGCTCTGACCTACCTCACCGATATCTCCTACATCGTGCAGTTCCTGGTCGCTCTCATCGGCTTGGGTGTGGCGATCGACTACTCGCTTCTCTTGGCGATGCGCTGGCGCGAGGAGTTGGCGAACGGCTACCCCAACGAACAGGCGATCGAGCGGTCCATGCGCGCCGCGGGCCACAGCGTGCTGATCAGCGGCCTGACGGTGGCGGTCTCGCTTGCGGTACTCATCGCGATACCCGTGCCGTTCCTGCGCAGCATCGGGCTGGGGGCGATGCTCATTCCGTTGCTGAGCGTCGCCGTGGCACTGACCATGCTGCCTGCTGTACTCAGCTTCGGAGGACCTCGCCTGCTGTGGCCACGGCAGTCAGCGACATCGCCGCACAGCCGGCTGTGGTCGTCGATCGCCCGGGCCACGTTGCGCCGGCGCTGGTTGAGCGCCGCCGCGGCCACCGCCATTCTTCTTGCGCTGGCGTGGCCGGCCACCGGCCTGCGGCTGGGATCACCGCCAGCGACAACTGTCGCCACCGGCAGCGACGCGCAGCTGATTTCCGCTGCGGCACAGGCGGGTCTGCCCTTGGGCGCGTTCCGTCCGATCGAGGTGCTCGTCCCGCAGGCACAGGCCACCGAGGTGGCGCAACGCCTGGATGCCGGACTCGCCGGCGCGCAGGTCCTCCCTATGGACCGGCACGATCCGGCCGGGCTGTCCAGGCTCCTCGTACTCACCGGCCAGGACCCGACGACTGAGGCCGGCCGGGGGATTCTCGATGCGCTTCGCGCCGAGCCCGGCCTCCAGGTGGGTGGAACGCCTGCCCTGGACGCCGACTTCGTCACCGCGACCTACCGGGACGGCGCCTGGGCGCTGGTGATCGTGGCTGTCGCCACATTCTGGCTATTGGCGCGAGGTCTTCGGTCGTTGTGGCTTCCGGTGAAAGCGCTCGTACTCAACGTGCTGTCGATTGCGGCCGCCTATGGAATCACCGCGCTGATCTGGCAGCGGGGATACGGCGCGGAGGCCGTGTTCGACGTGACCTCCACCGGTGTGGTGGCCACCTGGGTGCCGATCACCGCTCTCGCCTTCTTGTTCGGGCTGTCGATGGACTACGAGGTGTTCATTCTCGCGCGGATGCGGGAGTCCTACGATGAGCAGGGCGACACGGACACCGCCGTCGTCGAGGGCATTGCCGACACCGGCCGGTTGGTCAGTTCCGGGGCGGCGATTCTGGTTTTCGCGTTCGTGGCTCTGGCGACGGTGCCCACCGTGGAAGTGAAGATCCTCGCGACCACCCTGGCCCTGGGCATCGCGATCGATGCGGTGATCGTGCGGGGTGTCCTGGCGCCGGCGCTGGTGGGACTGTTCGGATCGCTGAACTGGATTCTGCCACAGTGGATATCACGAATCACCGGAGCGCGGGGAAGCCATGGCCGCACCGGGCCATGACGCCGCCGGTATCCCGCACCCGCTGCGCCAACTCGGCAGGTTTGACGATCTCGACTGGAACCCCGAGCTGGGCGATGATCATCACCGGCCAGTCCAGCTGATCGACCGCAATACGCCAGACCGCGCCCGAACCGTCTTCGCCGACCTCGCCCCAACCACCGACGGACCGGCGCAGATCCGCTGCCGCACAACCGAACCTGACCTCGACGCAGTACCGGCGTGGCTGTTGCGGCGGCCTGCTTTGACGTATTCCAACGCCGACCCGCCGGGAATCTGCCTCGGCCGGAACCGGTTTCCCGGTATCTGGACATCGGTCATGCGGTCCAGCCGGAAGGTGCGCCAGTCCTGGCGGTCCAGATCGAAAGCGACCAGGTACCAGCGCTGTGCGTAGCTCACCAGCTGGTGCGGTTCCACTCGCCGCTCGGTCCGCGCACCGTCCTTGGCCACGTAGCTGAACCGGGCCCGTTCCTGGTCCCGGCAACACCCGGCCAGGGTCGTCAGGGTCTGTGCGTCGATGCTCGGCAGCCGCCGCGGCGGGCCCGGGTGGGTGACCGCGGCCAGCGCGTCCATGCGGTGCCGCAGCCGGGGCGGCAGCATGGCCACCACCTTGGTCAGGGCCCGCACCGCGGCATCACCGTCACCGTCCAGGACCGAGGCCGCCGAACCGCGCAAGCCCACCGCGATGGCCACCGCTTCCTCGTTGTCCAGCAACAAGGGAGGCAACGCCCGGCCGGCCCGCAACTGATACCCACCGGCAACACCCCGCACGGCGTCGACCTCGTACCCCAGATCTCTCAGCCGGCCCACGTCCCGGCGCACGGTCCGCTCGCTGACGCCCAGCCGGGACGCCAATTCGGCTCCGGGCCAGTACCGGTGGGTCTGCAGCAAGGACAGCAACGCCAACATGCGCTCGCTGGTGGACATGCCACCAGCCTAATCCGCATTCAGGCCAGGAATTGTCCTCAATCCTGTTTAGGATCGGTCGGATGAACACCGATGCGACCCGCAATTCCCGGTCCACCACCACGACCGGCCCAGCCATCGAAACGCATGACCTGACCAAGACCTTCACCACCCGGGCCGGCCGGGAAACGATCACCACCACGGCCGTCGACCGGCTGAATCTGGCTGTCCCGCAAGGCCAGCTGCTGGCTCTGCTCGGCCCGAACGGCGCCGGCAAGTCCACTACTTTGCGGATGCTGACCACGCTGTTGCGTCCTTGCGCCGGCACGGTGCGGCTGCACGGCATCGATGTGGTCGGCCAGCCGCGCAAGGCACGCAGCCTGTTCGGCTTCGTCGGACAGGGCAACGGCACAGGCCACCTGCAGCACGGCCGGGACGAGGTCGTCAGCCAAGCACGAGCGCACGGTTTGCGAGCCAAGCAAGCTCGTGCCCGCGCCGACGAACTGATCGAGGCGCTGGACCTCACCGAGTTCGCACACCGCCCCGTAGAGCAGCTGTCCGGCGGCCAGCGCCGTCGTTTCGATATCGCCATCGGCCTGGTGAACCGCCCCGCGGTGTTGTTCCTGGACGAGCCGTCGACCGGGCTGGACCCGCAAAACCGCGCATACCTGCAGGCACTGGTCCGGGACCTGCACGCCGAGACGGGGTCCACCATCGTGCTGACCACGCACTACCTGGACGAGGCCGACGCGTTGTCCCAGCGGGTGGTCATCATCGACCACGGCCGGGTCATCGCCGACGACACGGCAACCGCCCTCAAGGAAGGGATCGGCGACCTGGTGAGCGTGCGCGTCGCCGAGGCGCGCGACGACGCGGTGCACCTGCGCACCACCGACGGGCCCGCCGCGGCGATCAGGCTGCTCGACCGACTACGCGCGGATGGCCACCACGTCACCGGGCTGGAGGTTCGCCGGCCCTCGCTGGACGACGTGTTCTTGCACCTGACCGGGCGCAGCCTGCGCGAGACCGCCGAGACCGACCAGGACACCACCACTTCGGAGACGGCCGCATGAGCACCGTCCCAGCTGACACCCAGACCTCAGCCGTCGGCGCCCGGCCCGCGGGGCGGCCCGTCGCGCTGGTACGCGACACCGGCATCGTCTTCACCCGGGAACTGCGGCCACTGCTGCGATCACCGTTCCAGATGATCGTTTCGATAGCCCAGCCGTTGATGTTCCTGGCCCTGTTCGCGCCGCTGCTGCCCGGCGGCGCCAGCGCGCAAACGCTGCAGTGGTTCCTGCCCGGTATGGTGGCGATGGCGTGCCTGACCGCCGCCACCATGACCGGCTCGAACCTGATGCTGGAGATGCAGACCGGTTCGCATGAGCGGCTTCTGGTCTCCCCGTTGTCTCGCTCTTCGCTGCTGCTCGGGCGCGCTCTGAAAGAGATCGTGCCGGTCGTGGCACAGACCCTGGTGCTGGTAGTTGTCGCCTGGCCGTTCGGGTTCGCCGTCCACCCGCTGGGGATCGCGGCCGGGGTCCTCATGTTGTCGGTGTTCAGCGTCGCCGCCGGTGCCCTGTCGTTCGCCCTCGCGCTGGTCAGCAAGGGCCAGGACTGGCTGTTCTGGACGGTGCAACAGACCCTGCTGTTCCCGGTGCTGTTGTCCGCCGGAGTGCTGCTGCCGCTGGACGACGCGCCCGGGTGGTTGCGTGCTCTCTCCCAGGCGAACCCGTTGACCCACGTGGTGCACGCATCGCGGCAACTGTTCGCCGGCAACTACCCGGCGGGTGCCGTCCTCGCCGGCTTCGGGGCAGCCTTCGCGCTGCTGATGGTCGGCCTGGCAGTGGGCATCCGCGCCATGCAGAAAGCCGATTGACCGCTGCCGAACGGTTCACCCCGTCCAGGACGAACGGCGGTGCGGGCGCCACAACACAACCTCACCCGACCCGGTGCGGCCGCGGCGCGGCCGTTGCCCCGCCCGGACGGCTTCCACGTCACCGGTGGGACCGGCCGCAAAGACCCGTCGGCTGCGCTGGGCAGCGGACAGCGCAGAGTCCAGGTGCTCGGACAGTTCGGCCAACCGGCTGCGCAACGCTGCCACCTCGGCCTCCAGCGCCATGATGCGCTGGATGCCGGCGAGGTTCACGCCCTCGTTCTGGCTCAGTCGCTGCACCTCCCGCAGCAGCGCGACGTCGCGGGCCGAATAGCGGCGTCCTCCCCCACCGGTGCGGGTGGGCACCACCAGCCCGAGCCGGTCGTACTGGCGCAGCGTCTGCGGATGCATGCCGGCCAGCTGGGCGGCCACGGAGATGACGAAGACGGGGGCGTCCTCGTCCAGGCTCTCCGTTGCGTCGAACCAGCTGAAACTCATCGTCAGGCCTTGGCTTTCGCCAGCATCTCAGCGCGCGGGTCTGCATCGCCTTCGGTGGCTTTGGCGAACAGGCTGAGAGCGCGCAGAGCGTCCTCGTCCAGGTTCTTGGGCACCGCCACCTGCACGGTCGCCAGTAAGTCACCCACAGCCTTGGGCGTTTTCACGCCGCGTCCCTTGACCCGCAAAGTGCGGCCGCTCGGCGTCCCGGCCGGGACCTTCACCTTCACCGTGCCGCCGTCCAGGGTCGGCACCGT
>PDSI01000173.1 GCA_002748415.1 Micrococcales bacterium
ACCAGCAGATCCCCGTTCGGGCCCCCTCCGGCACCGGGGCGGCCTTTGCCCCGCAACCGGATCGTCTGCCCGTCCTTGACCCCGGCCGGGATGCGCACCGTCATCGCGTCACCTGCCACCGTGATCGTTCCGGTGGTCCCTTCCACGGCATGCCGGAAGGGGATCGTCATCGAGGCAGTGACGTCGGCTCCCGGCTGCGGGCCACGGGTAGCGTTGAAACCGCCGAAACCACCGCCACCGCCCTGGTTGAACAAGCCGCCGAGCAGGTCCTCGTACTCGGGCGGGATGTTCTGGGTGCCAGCTCGGCCCCGCCCTGGGGTGGTGAACCGCACGTTGCGCCCACCGAACAGCCCACCCAGCAGATCTTCGAAACCGGCCGCGCCGGAACCGTCCCCAGCGGTGAAGCGAGCGCCACCGGCCATGGACCGGATGGCGTCGTACTGCTGGCGCTTCTCCGGGTCAGACAGCACCGAGTAGGCCTCGCCGATGTTCTTGAACCGTTCCTCGGCTTTGGGGTCGTTCGGGTTGGCGTCGGGGTGCAGCGCCCGCGCCCTTTTGCGGTAGGCCTTCTTGATATCGGATTCGCTGGCCTTCTTGTCGACCCCGAGGACCTTGTAGAAGTCCTTTTCGAACCAGTCCTGCCCGGTCATCGGTGCCTCCTCAGTCCGCCGGGGCGCTCACGGCGACCCTGGCCGCACGCAGGATCCTGCCCTGGTGCATGTACCCCAACTGCAGGACCTGCGCCACCACCGGCTCGGTCACCTCGTCGGATTCGTTCTGCATCAATGCTTCGTGAACGGCCGGGTCGAACGGCGCACCCTCCTCGCCGTAGCTCTCCATGCCGAACCGGCGCAGCACGCCGTCCAGTTTCTCGGCGATCGCGGCGAACGGGCCGGTCAGTTCGTCGTGCTGGCGAGCGGCCGCGATGTCGTCCATGACCGGCAGCAGGGCCTCCATGACGGACGCCACCGCCTTGTCCTTGGCCACGTCGCGGTCCCGCTCCACCCGCTTGCGGTAGTTCACGTACTCGGCCTGCAACCGCTGCAAGTCGGCCAGCCTCTCGGCCGCCAGATCCGCTGCGGCACCGCCGAGCTGGTCCGCGCCTGCGTGTTCGTCGCCAGGTTGTTTGTCGCTGCTCGCAGCCGCCTGGTCCGCCGGTTCCGAAGACGCCCCGCCGGCCGTGCCCTGCTCGCGCAACTGGCCGGTTTCCGGGTCGATGCGGCGGCGATCGCGGATGACGGTGGGCTCGGCCGGCTCCTGCGCATCGCCCTGCTGCGGGCCGGTGCTCTCGCTGTGTGTCATGTCTTGAAGTCTCTCCACGTTCTCAGGCTGCCATGAATCTGGTCCCTGACGGTACGGCTGGTCGGTTCCGTTGTGTGGAAGGCGGGACCCGCTGGTGTCCAACGGGTCCCGCCTTCTCCGGGACTACTTGGACTCGTCGTCGTCGATGATCTCTGCGTCCACGACGTCGTCGTCCGCGGCGCCGGCGGAAGCGCCCGCGGTGGCATCCCCGGCACCGGCACCGGCACTTGCGCCAGCGCCGTCGGTGCTGCCGGATTGCTGCTCCGCGGCGGCCGCGTACATCGCGGTGCCGACCTTCTGCGAAACCTCCATCAGGTGGTTCTGCTTGGTCTTGATGGCCTCGACGTCCTCGCCGGGCAGCACCGACTTCAGGTCGGCGATCGCCGCGTTCAGCTCGTCCTTGCCCTCGGCGGGAAGCTTGTCCTCGTTGTCCGCGACGAACTTCTCGCTCTGGTACACGGCCTGTTCGGCGGTGTTGCGCACGTCGGCCTCTTCCCGGCGCTTCTTGTCCTCTTCCGCGTGCTCCTCGGCGTCCTTGACCATACGGTCGATCTCTTCCTTGGGCAGCGCGCTGCCACCGGAGATGGTCATCGACTGTTCCTTGCCGGTGCCCTTGTCTCGCGCCGAGACGTGCACGATGCCGTTGGCGTCGATGTCGAAGGTGACCTCGATCTGCGGCACGCCGCGCGGTGCGGGCGCGATGCCGGTGAGCTCGAAGTTGCCCAGCGGCTTGTTCTGCGCCGCGAACTCCCGCTCACCCTGGAACACCTGGATGTGCACCGTGGGCTGGTTGTCGTCGGCGGTGGTGAAGGTCTCCGAGCGCTTGGTGGGGATGGCCGTGTTGCGCTCGATGAGCTTGGTCATGATGCCGCCCTTGGTCTCGATGCCGAGGCTCAGCGGGGTGACATCGATGAGCAGCACGTCCTTGCGCTCACCCTTGAGGACGCCGGCCTGCAGGGCGGCGCCGACGGCGACGACCTCGTCCGGGTTCACGCCCTTGTTGGGCTCCTTGCCACCGGCCAGTTTGCGCACGATGTCGGTGACGGCGGGCATCCGGGTGGACCCCCCGACCAGCACGATGTGGTCGATCTCGGATACGGCGATTTCCGCGTCCTTCATGACCTGCTCGAACGGGGTCTTCACCCGGTCCAGCAGGTCGGAGGTCATCGATTCGAACTGCGCGCGGGTCAGCTTCTCGTCCAGGTGCACCGGGCCGTTCTCGGTCATCGACAGGTACTGCAGCGAGATGTTGGTGCTGGTCGCGCTGGACAGTTCCTTCTTGGCCGTCTCGGCAGCCTCGCGCAGCCGCTGCAGGGCGATCTTGTCCTTGGACAGGTCGACGCCGGTGTTGTCCTTGACGTTCTTGACCAGCCAGTCGACGATGCGCTGGTCCCAGTCGTCGCCGCCGAGGCGGTTGTCACCGGAGGTGGCGCGCACCTGGATGGTGGAGAAGTCGTCCTCGTCTTTGCCGACTTCCAGCAGGGACACGTCGAAGGTGCCGCCGCCGAGGTCGAAGACCAGGATGAGTTCGTCTTCTTTGCCCTTGTCCAGGCCGTAGGCCAGGGCCGCGGCGGTGGGCTCGTTGATGATGCGCAGGACGTTCAGGCCGGCGATCTGCCCGGCCTCGGTGGTGGCCTGCCGCTCGGCGTCGTTGAAGTAAGCGGGGACGGTGATGACCGCGTCGGTCACCTTCTCCCCCAGGTACTCCTCCGCATCGCGCTTGAGCTTCATCAGGATGCGGGCGCTGATCTCCTGCGCGGTGTATTTCTTGTCGTCGATCTCGGTGGACCAGTCGGTGCCCATGTGGCGCTTGACCGACCGGATGGTCCGGTCGACGTTGGTGACGGCTTGGCGCTTGGCGATCTCGCCGACGAGGGGCTCGCCGCTCTTGGCGAACGCGACCACCGAGGGGGTGGTCCGGCTGCCCTCGGCGTTGGCGATCACGGTGGGCTCGCCGCCCTCCAGAACGGACACGACGGAGTTCGTCGTGCCCAGGTCGATTCCGACCGCTCGTGCCATGGTTGTTGCCTCCGGTAGTAGGTGCACAGTTGAGTTAGCTCGACTCAAGGTAAGCCAGGTCGTTCGACCTTGTCCAACTCGACTGAGCCAAGTTGAGTACGCCTGACTCAACCACGGTGGTGGGGGATCTATTCCTGGGCTCTCCTGATCGGCGCAAGAAGCTCAGATCGCCTGCTACAACAGCCCGCGCGATCCACATCTACGAGCGAACCTCGCCCAACTCGGTCACACACCACTCACCGCCAAGCTCGGCTGCCCGCACCAGCACCCGAACCACCCAACCCTCTTGTCGACGATCCGCCCGTCCCGCCCACATCGCCCCCTATGGCGCCGTTGTGGGACGTATGGCGCCGGCGCGCCGCTACCCGACGTACCCCAACAGCGCCCGAGGGTCCAGGATGACCGGTCCGCGACCGCGATGCATCGCGCTCCGTAGGCTTGCACGGGCGTCCACAACCGGAGGGATTCGATGAACCTGCCACAGCGGCACCCCGACACCCCGCATCTCGAAACCCTGCATCTCGACACCGCGCATGGGTCACGCATCGCCTACGTGCAGGTGCCCGGTGAGTCCCCCGGTGTCGTGTTCCTGGGCGGACTGCGCTCCGACATGACCGGCATCAAGGCGGCATACCTGCAGGACTGGTCCCAGCAGACGGGCCGGGCCTTTCTACGGTTCGACTATTCGGGGCACGGCGCCAGCTCGGGCACGTTCGAGGACGGCCACATCGGAGACTGGTTCGCCGACGCGGCGGCGGTCATCACCCAGCTGACCGATGGCCCGCAAGTGCTGGTCGGCTCGTCCGTGGGCGGCTGGATCAGCCTGTTGTGCGCCCGGGCGATGCCGGACCGGGTAGCCGGCCTGGTGACCGTGGCCGCCGCGCCGGATTTCACCGAAGACGTTCTGCAGCAAAGCCTGTCACCGGCTGAGCAGGAGACGTTGGTCCGGGACGGCCGTATCGAGCGGCCGAGCGAGTACAGCGACGAGCCCGACGTCATCACCCACAGCCTGATCGAGGAGGCGCGAGACCACCTGGTGTTGCGCCGGCCGCTGGCGTTGCCGTTCCCGGTGCGGTGCCTGCACGGGACGGCGGACACCAGCGTGCCGATGTCCGTGGCGTTGCGGCTGCTGGAACACGCGGACGGAGACGATCTGCGGCTCACCCTGGTCAAGGGCGCGGACCACCGGTTCTCCGACCGTCGGTGCCTGACGCTGCTGGTCGATGCGCTCGAGGATGTGCTGAGCCGGATCTGATCGGGGCCGGTCGAGCACGACCTGCTTGGCCGGACGGCCTCGCATACGCTTGAGACCGTGCACCGCAAGAACCTCCTGGTCGACGTCGGTGAGCTGTCCCGGCTGCTGGACGGCGAGGACCCACCGCTGGTTCTCGACGTGCGGTGGCAGCTGACCGACCCACCCGGCGCCGGACGCGAAAGATACCTGCACGGGCACATCCCGCAGGCCGTCTACGCCGGCATCGAGACCGTGTTCACTCACCACACGGGCGTGCCGGGCGACGGCCGGCACCCGTTGCCCGACCAGACCACTCTGGTGGCCGCCGTCGCGGCGCTCGGCGTCCGACCGGCCCGGGCGATCGCGATCGTCGATGAGCCAGGATCCTTCGCCGCCGAACGGGCCTGGTGGGCACTCGCCTGGGTCGGCGTGCCGTCCCGGGTTCTTGACGGCGGAATCGACGCCTGGACCGCGGCCGGGCTGCCGTTGCAGCCGGGGCCGGTCGCGGCCGAACCGGTGCCGCCCTTTCCCGTCGAGACCGGTATGCGTACCGCCACGGCCGACGATGCGGCCACCGCCGGGGCCGACCCCTCGACAGTCCTGGTGGATGTGCGGGCACCAGACAGATTCGCCGGCGAGGTGGAACCCCTCGACCCGGTGGCCGGGCATATCCCCGGTGCGATCAACATCCCGGTGGCGCAGTTCTACACCGGCACCGGTGCCCTACCGGATGCCGGCCGGCTCCAAGCCCTGCTGTCCCCGGCCGGCCGGCAACCCGTGGTCTACTGCGGTTCAGGGGTCTCCGCCGCCAGAGTGGTTCTCGCGCTGGCCTCGATCGGCGTCGATGCGCGGCTGTATCCGGGGTCTTGGTCGGCATGGTGCAACGACCCGGCCCGGCCCGTCGCCACCGGCGCCTGACGAAGCCCCCATGACTGGCCCGCCCGGCAGCCGTCAGTCGCCGCCACCACGAGCGACCAGCGCCTCCCCCATCGCGTCGGCCTCCCGCAGTGACCGCACGATGAAGGGCACAGCGAACGCCTGAGCACTGTAGGTGGCTTGCCGGGCGATCTGGGCTTCCCGCACCTCAGCGGCCAGGCTCGCCACCAGCGGCACGCACCGGATCCCGATGGTCAGGTACAACCCCAGGCGTTCCGGGTCCACGCCGACGCGCCGCAGCGGCCCGGCGGCCCGCACGACCGTGTTCAGCAACACGGTGGTCGGAGTGGTCAGAGTGACCAGCGCCGCCGCGGTCACCAGCATGGTGATGGTGCCGGCGGTGGCCACCGCCGAGATCCAGCCCCGGAACCACAGGTGAAAGCCGGCCGTCACCACGAGGATGGCCCCCATGGGCCGGATCTGACGCCACAGTACGGCCGGGCCGAACCCGGCCAGTCGGTACATGACCGCCACCACCACGTTCAGGACGACCACCAGCCACCACCAGCGCCGCAGCAGAACCGAGACGGCGCCAAGAAGCGCCAGTGTCAGGAGTTTTCGGCCCGCGGGCATCCGGTGCAACCAGGAATCCCCCGGCCGGTACAGCCCTAATGACCGGCTCACTGGGAAGCCCCCGGCTCGAGCGGCTCGCTGGCCATCAACTCCCGGTAGGCGTCGACGACCTCGCCGGGCGCGCCGTCGGCGCGGACGGCTCCGTCGTGGAACAACACCACGCGGTCGAACCCGGTGAGCAGTTCCAACTGGTGGGTCGCCAGGACGACCTGCTGGTCCAACCCGGCCACCACCCGGGAGATCATCGCGGCGTTGCGCAGGTCCAGCAACGTCGTCGGCTCGTCCATCACCAGCAGCCGCGGTTCGGTGACCAGCACCGAGGCCAGTGCCAGCAGCTGTTTCTGCCCACCGGACAGCAGGTGAGCCGGGTGGTCGCCAAGGCCGGTCAGCCCGAAGCGCCGCAACGCCGCGGTCACCCGGTCACGCTTTTCCTGTTCCGGCAGAGCGGATTTTCGCAAGCCGAAGGCGACGTCCTCCACGACAGTAGGCATGATGATCTGCGCGTCGGGATCGGTGAACAAGAACCCGACCCGGCGCCGGATGTCGCGCGCCTGCTTGCTGGTGTCCAGCCCGTCGACGCGGACCGTGCCGGTGGTGGGCACCAATAGACCGTTCAGCAACCGCAGGAAGGTGGACTTGCCCGACCCGTTCGCCCCGATGATCCCGATCCGGTTCTCGTCCAAGCGCAGCGACACACCGGCCAGTGCCGGCTGCGCCGCCGCCGTCTGGCTGTGGTGCACGGTGACGTTCTCGGCTTCGATCAGCATCGTCGCACCACCATCGCAGATCCCATCCCGCCGGCGATCGCGATCGCGGCCAAGCCCAGCTCGCCGCGCCGCTGCCACACCAGCTGGCTGAAAAGCCTTGTCAGCAGGACGGTCCCGGACGATGCCCACGCATGTCCCAGCGCCAGAGCCCCACCTTGCGGGCAGTTGCGTTCCTCCTCGATGCCTAGCCCGTCGAGGCAGGCGAGCACTTGGCCGGCGAATGCCTCGTTGATTTCGATCACGTCCATCGCTTCGACGCCCATTCCCACCCCGGCGAGCGCGGCTTGCACCGCAGGCACCACCCCCCAGCCGGGTCGGCGTGGGTCACACCCGACCGTGGCCGACCCCAGAATCCGCAGCCCAGGAACGCCGAGGCGGCGGTGGGTGGCCCCGTCGCACAGGAGAACCCCCGATGCGCCGTCGTTCACCCCGCACGAGTTGGCCACGGTCACCGTGCCTTCGGGGCGGAACACCGGCCGGAACCGGGCCAGCCGCGCCGCGTCGAAACGTTCTCTGGGGCGTTCGTCCCGGTCGACACCGGCCACCTCGACCAGCTCCCGGTCAAAGGTGCCCGACTTCTGCGAGGCCACCGCCCGGGCGTGGGAACGCGCCGCGTAGCGGTCCTGGCGGTCCCGGCGGACACCGCGGCACTCAGCCAGCAGGTCGGCGGCCTCGCCCATGTCCGGGTCACCCAGCTCTGCCGGGCAGAACGGTGCCCGGTCGAACTCCCGCGGCGGATCCTCGCCGTGGGCAGGCCAGGCGGTGATCGGCTGGGTGGA
>PDSI01000161.1 GCA_002748415.1 Micrococcales bacterium
GCCCGCCGGAGCGCAGCCACGCCGTCCGGCTCGGGCATCGGCCCGGGACCCCCAGCCGGCACCGTGATACCTGTGAGGACTGCTCCGGCAGTCCGGGTGCTGCTCACGACCGGTCCAGGACGATGAGATCAACTGTGCCCCGGTGGGTTCCCGTTCCACGGACCGTGGACAGCCACTGCGGGTCGATCTCGGCGAAGGCAGCCACGACCGCAGTTGGGGCCGGTGTGGGCAACACCGCGCGAACCCGATCCGGGTCCGGCACCAGCACGTGGGCCAGCCCGGCGAACCAGTCGCGCGACTGCGTCACCGACTGGGGCCGGACCACCATCGGGCCCGGGTCGCCGGTTTGCTGGGCGACCAGCATCACGGGTTCCCGGGCCCGCAGGTGGACCTCGGCGGCGGCACTCAGCTGGGCCAGCAGGTGCTCCTGCGATTCCTCGCACGGTTGACCGGCCACCACTAGCGTGAGGCCCTGCCCCCGCGGGTGCGTTCGCTCGGCCACGATCAGTTCACCGTGCCGGGCCGAGGCCTTCCAATGCACATGGCGCGGGCAGTCGCCGGTTCGCCAGCCCCGGACCCCGGCGAACTGGGTGCCGCGATGGATCCCGGCCACGTCAGCGTCCTCGGCCGGTACCGGTCCTGCCGGGCGCAGCACGGCCGGCCTCGCCGGGCGCGGATGCACGATGACCTCGTGCTCGCCCGACCACACCGCCCGCTGCGCGGCAAGACCGAGTGGGTCGTGCGCCGCAAAGTACAGTGTGCTGCGCAGGTACCGGCCACGCCGCAACGCGGTGCGGTGCAGTGGCACGCGCGCCACCGAACGGGGCTCGATGCTCGGCACCACAACCGTCTGTGGGCTCAGGCCGTCGGACACGGCGGTGACCTCGAAAGTGGCGGACGGTGTGCTGCGCGGATTGGCTACCACCAGGGTGTGCCGGATGGCTTCGCCCGCGCGGGTCCGTGTCGGCCCCTGGATCGAAATGCGCAGCGCCCGAAGGTGTGTCAGGCTCAACAGTGGTGACAGCAGCAACCCGGCGATCGCCCCGACGGGAACGGCCAGCATGGCATGTCCCGCGCTGCGAGCGGCCAGCAGGACCACCGGCAAGCCGACGGCCACCGCTGCCGCAAGCCCGTTGTAGCGCAGGTCTCGCACCCGGGTCAGGTAGTCCCGCCCCCTGGCCCCGAGGGCGGACGGGCCAGTCACGCGAGCACGGGGGTCGTGTTGACTGCAGCCTGCACCACCTCGTATCCCAACCTGGGGTCGGCGTCGAAACCGGCGATGCGATGCGCCAACACGTTGACGGCGACGGCCTTGGTGTCGTCCGGGGTCACGTAGTTACGCCCGGCCAGCAGGGCGTGAGCCTGCGCGGCCCGTACCAGCGCGATGGCGGCGCGCGGGCTGGCTCCCAGCCGAACCCTCGCGTCATGGCGCGTGGACGTGGCCAGCGTGACAGCGTGGTGCAGGGTGGCATCGGCGACGTGCACGGTGCGGGTCAGTTGCCGGATACCGGCGAGATCGCTGCTGCCCACCACCGGGCTCAGCGAATCCACGGTCGGTGTGACCAACTGGGACCGAACGATTTCCAGCTCTGTCGGCAGGTCGAGCTGACCGAGTCGGACGGTGACGGTGAACCGGTCCAGTTGGGCTTCCGGCAGGTGAAAAGTGCCGTGGTGTTCCACCGGGTTCTGGGTGGCGATCAGGAAGAAAGGGTCCGGCAACGGGTACCGGGACCCGTCGACGGTGACGGCGTGTTCGTCCATCGCTTCGAGCAAAGCGGATTGGGTGCGCGCGGACGTGCGGTTCAGCTCGTCCACCAGGACGACGTTGGCGAACACCGGCCCGGGCAGAAACCGGAAGGCGCCCGCACCACCCAGCGTCCCCTCCCAGACCGAGGCACCGGTGATGTCGGCCGGCAGCAGGTCGGCCGTCGCCTGGATCCGGCTGAAGTCCCCGCCGATACTGCGGGCGAACGCGCGCGCCAGCGTCGTCTTGCCGCTGCCGGGCACGTCCTCGATCAGCGCGTGACCGCCACTGAACAGCGCACAGCCCAGCATCCGCACCGCGTGTCCACGGCCGCGGATCACCGATTCCACCGACCGCAGCACCGATGTGGCGGCATCGTGTGCCTGACCGAAGGACATGGGTGTCACCTTGAGGGCATCGGCAAGCCGCTCGGCTCGATTGAGCCGGTCCCATCCTGGCGGAGCAATCCTCGCGGGCTACCGTGGGGCCGGACCCACCATCGATTCCGGGCAAGGTCGCGCTGGCTCCGGAGGGGGACCGGCCGAGGAGGTTTGTCCGGTGGCTGGGTGCCGCCGATGGATGCCCAGGGCGCTCACCTGCCCAACGCCTTTCAGGAACCGGTACAGACCAGGATCCCAATAACATTTAGCCACAAAAACTCTCGGCTCGGCTCACGTGAGCTCAATTCGTGCACAAGGAGATTGGCGCACGGCGATCAGCGAAACTGCCTGCTGTGTGTTGGAATACGCGCAGCTGGGCTTGGGGTGACGGCTCGCTGCCTGCCTGGGTGATCGGTTACTGAGGCGGGGCGTGTCTGCGTGTTCCCAGAAACCGCGCCGGCAACACGCCGGCCACCGGGGCTTCAGTGGTAGCCCTGGCGGGCTACCCGAAAAGTCAAAGTGTGATGCAGGTCACAATTATGGGGGAGGCGTAATCGGTTCGGTGTATGAGGCGTGGCGTAGCATCGTGCCAGTCATGCTGCGAGGAGTAAGGAGGCTCTGGTGAGCAAGCCGTTGGCCAAATACGATCCGTTCGGGTGGGGCGTCGCGACGCGCGGCGCAGGAAAACGAGCGGCCGGCAGACCGGCAGAAGTCGCCTCGGCGGCCGGTAAGCTGGTTACCGCATTGGCGCAGATTCCGGTCGCGGCCGCCGGAGTCGCTACCGGTGTGCGGTCGGATCAGCCACCGGTCCCGATTCCGGACCGGGACCGGCGATTCGCGGACCCGGCCTGGGAGGACAACGCAATCTATTGGGGGTTGCGTCAGTACTACCTGGCATGGTGCCGTTTCATCGACGAAATGGTGGAAGCAGGCAGCGGTGGTGGCACGATCGAGGACCAGAAGAACGAGTTGCTGTTCTCGCTGATCAAGGACGGGCTGGCGCCCACCAATTTTCCGTTGACCAACCCGGACGTGCTCATCACCGCGTTCCGCACCGGCGGGCGCAGTCTGCTGGGTGGGGTATCGATGGCCACACACGACCTCATCCACAACAACGGCCGCCCCATGAAGGTCGACCGGTCCAAGTTCGAACTGGGCAAGGACCTTGCGGTCACCCCCGGGAAGGTGATCTACCGCAACGAGATGATGGAGCTGATCCAGTACGCGCCGCAGACCGAAGAGGTGCATGCGGTACCGCTGCTGGCCTCACCCGCGTGGATCAACAAGTACTACGTGATGGATCTGGCCCCCGGCCGCAGTTTCTTCGAGTGGGCTATCAAGAACAAGCGCACCCTCTTCACGATCTCTTACCGCAACCCGGACGAGTCCATGCAGGACGTGACGATGGACGACTATGCGGAGCACGGGCCGCTGAAGGCGATCGAGGTGATCAAGGAGATCACCGGGTCCGACAAGGTGGATATCGTCGGCCTGTGCCTGGGCGGGGCGTTGACCGCGATGACGGCCGCCTATCTGAGCCAGGAATCCGACGTGCTGGGTACCGTCACCATTACCAACACATTGTTGGACTATAGCTCGCCCGGTATCTTGGGCACCCTGACGGATCCGCAGTCGCTGGACAACGTGGACGCCAAGATGCGTGACGACGGCGGGTTCCTCAATGGCCGCGACATGGCGGTGACGTTCGACTTGTTGCGGGCCAATGACCTCATCTTCAACTATGTGGTTTCTCGCTGGATGAAGGGCGAAGCGCCCAACCAGTTCGACATCCTGGCCTGGAACGACGATTCTACGAACATGCCGGCCGCCATGCACTCGGCATACCTGCGTAGCCTGTACCAGAACAATGAGCTGGCCAAGGGCGAGTATGTGCTGAAGGGGCGGAAGCTCAACCTGGGCGATATCAAGAACGACGCCTACGTGGTCGGCGCGATCAACGACCACATCGTCCCATGGGAAGCCTCCTATCGCAGTGCGGCGTTGCTCGGCGGCAAAGTGCGATACGCGCTCAGTTCGGGTGGGCACATCGCCGGCATCGTGAATCCGCCGAACCCGAAAGCCTGGTACGAGGCCAACGAGGACCCGAGCTACTTCCCGGATGACCCGAAGACATGGGCGGACAACGTGCCGCGGCACAAGGGATCCTGGTGGGAAGACTGGGCCAAGTGGTCTTCCGAGCGGGCAGGGGAACTGGTCAAGCCACCGAAGATGGGCAGCCGCAAGTACAAGCCGCTGGAGGACGCACCGGGAACGTACGTTCTCGCCCAGGTGTGATCCGTTTATCCCCGGCCGGAAGGTGCCGGCCGGGGTACTCGGGTTCGGTTCATCGGACCCTTGGGGTCCGGCCCGTACCTGTTGGCGCCGAACGTGCCCGGAAGGCACATCGCCACGATGATCGCGGCGGCACCGCCCACCGGCACCAGCAGAATCAGCAACCACCAGCCGCTGCGGTTGAGGTCGTGCAGGCGGCGCACGGTCGCGGCGAGGGACGGCACGATGACGGCGAGCCCCGCCAGCACCGGCACCGCGTAACCGGGCGCCCCGAAACGGGAACTGAGCACCGTCAAGATTGTCATGGTGGCGGCGAGCGGACCTACCGCCGTCCAGTACGGCGCGCGGGCGAGGCGGCCGCGGCCGCTGGCTTGCCGGGCCACGAATGCTCGTGCGCTCGCGAGCCTTGGACCGGCAGTCGGCTCCGGCCGCGTCCGGTGCACGGCGTGGCCCGCCACCACCTTCATGAAGCCCCCTGACCGGCACCGCTACGGCCGGGCTACCCGGTGCACCGGCCAATGCTGTGCGTCGGCTTGCCCACCGGCGAACCTGACTCGGCGGGTATCCGGTTGCGCCGGACAGGGGACACCGGCGTGGGAAACGCGCGACGGGCGGTGCCTACGCCAGTGGCACCGCCCGGCGGTGGTCCTGCTTGCGTTGTCGTAGCCCGTGCAGGACCGAGACCAGCACGGCCAGGCTCACCGCCGGCAACACGAAGACCACCATCATCCGGGTGAAGCCGGTCAACGCGTGATGGTTCGTCGCGGCGAGCACGATGTAGGCCAGGTAGGCCGCGTACAAGCCGACGAAGACCGCCCCCTCCCATCGCTGCACCGACAGACCCGTGATGGCCACCGGCATCAGCAACACCGCCGAGACGATCACTGCGGGCAGGTCGAACGCGGTCGCCGCCGCCGTTACCGCAAGCCCGTCCGGGGACAGGATCGCCGGCACTCCGAGGACCAGCCCGATGTTGGCGATGTTGGAGCCGACGGCGTTGCCGACGGCCATGTCCCGGTCGCCTTGGCGCACCGCGCTGATGGCCGCGGCCAGTTCCGGTAACGATGTCCCGACCGCGACCACTGTCAGGCCGATGACCAGGCTGCTCAGTCCTAGCGCGGTGGCGATGCCGACCGCGCCGTCCACCAGCAACCGGGCGCCGCCCACGAGGACCGCGACGCCGGCCACCAGCGCGAGCAGCGCCTGCCACACCGGCAGCAGGGTCACCTCCTCCACGGGTGCTGCCTCAGGGTCGCGACGGCCGAGGACGACAGTCCTCGTGGTGTGGGCGGCCATCACCGCCAACAGCACCGCCCCGTCGGTGGTGCTGAGCCCGCCGTCGCGGGCCAGCAGCAACAACAGCACCGAGACCGCCACCATGACAGGCAGATCCAGCCGCACCAGCTGCCGTTTGACGGTGAGGGGGACGATGAGTGCGGCCACGCCCAGGATCAGCAACACATTGGCGACATTGGACCCGGCGATGTTCCCGACGGCAAGGTCGGGTTCCCCGCGCAGCGCCGCGTCCACCGATACGGCCAGTTCCGGGGTGGACGTGGCCAGCGACACGATGGTCAGGCCCACGACGAGGGATGAGATTCCCGCCCGGCGAGCCAGTGTTCCCGCGGCACGGACCAGCGCCTCCGCACCCGCGACCAGCAGGATCAGGCCGCCGATGACGGCCCCCACGTCGACAAGGCTCATGGCGCGTTAGACTAGCTGGCTGATCTGGCCTTGCGGCCGCCTAAGCCTTGCCACCTGAGGAGCGTTTTCGTTGAAGAGTGCCGTGGAGACCCTGAACCCCACGCGGGTGAAGTTGACCGTGGAGGTTCCGTTCGCCGAACTCAAGCCTCAGATGGACGCCGCCTACGCCGCGATCGCCAAACAGATCAGCGTGCCCGGTTTCCGCAAGGGCAAGGTGCCGGCGCGAATCATCGATCAGCGCGTCGGCCGGGCCACCGTGGTGGCCGAGGCGATGAACGACGCCATCCCGCAGTACTACCGCAACGCTGCCATCGAGAACCGGATCCGGCCGCTGGGCCAGCCGGAGATCGAGGTAACCGACGTACCCACCGAAGGGGAGTCCGAACTCAAGTTCGCCGCCGAAGTGGACGTCGCCCCTGAGTTGGAGCTGCCGGACTTCACCACCCTTGCGGTCACCGTCGACGCGCTGGAGGTCAGCGAGGAAGACGTGGATGCCAGGTTGGCGGACATGCGTACCCGGTTCGGCACGTTGAGCGGGGTCGATCGCCCGGTGGCCGACGGGGACTTCCTGAACATGGACCTGCTCGCGCAGATCGACGGGGCCGAGATCGACACCGCCAAGGGAATCTCCTACGAGGTGGGCTCCGGCAACATGCTCGACGGCCTGGACGAGGCCGTCACCGGTGCCGCGGCCGGGGACACGGTCACCTTCACCGCCCCCTTGGTCGGCGGTGAGCACGCCGGCGAGGACGCGGAACTGACGGTCACCGTCAATTCCGTCAAGGAACGTGTCCTGCCGGACCTGGACGACGAATTCGCGGAGCTGACTTCAGAATTCGACACGCTGGACGAGCTGCGCGAGGACGTCCGCCGGCAGGTGGAGGAGCAGAAGAAGTTCGAGCAAGGACTGCAGGCCCGGGACCGGGTGCTCGAGGCGTTGCTGGCCGCCACCGAGGTGCCGGTGCCGGAAGCCCTGGTAGAGGCCGAGGTCAAGATGCATCTGGAGCAGGACGACCGCGAGGACGACGAGCAGCACCGGGCCGAGGTGGCCGACAGCGCCCGCGAGGCCATTCGTTCCCAGTTGCTGCTGGACGCCATCGTCGACAAGCACGAGGTGCAGGTCGGGCAGTCTGAACTCACCGAGTACCTGATCGGCCAGGCTGCCAGCTACGGCATGGATCCGAACACGTTCGCCCAGCAACTGGCCCAGTCCGACCACATCCCCGCGGTGATCGGCGAGGTCGCCCGCCGCAAGGCCCTGGCAGTGGCGCTGGAGTCGGCCACCATCACCGACACCGAGGGCGCCACCATCGACCTGGACGACCTGGTTCCGCAGAACGAGGACGTCGAGGATCTGGACGAGGAGGACGTCGAAGCGGAGGAATCGGACGACGAGGAGCTGGTGGTGGACGCGGAGATCGTCGACGGCCAGCAGCAGGCCGACGCACACGGCGAGCCGGCATCGACGCAGCCGGCGTCGACCGAGCCAGAGGCGACGCCGGGGGCGTGAAGCCCGTGCGCTGGCAGCGAACATTGCCGCGCGCGGGAGGTACGGGCCGCGCACCGGCGTTAGTGTCTGAGGCACCCATCCGAGAACCGACCCCACGGGAGTGACCTGTGTCCGAGCGTGACATCGTGGCGCGTGGCGATCAGCCGGCCGCCAACATGGACGACCACATCTTCCAGCGGCTGTTGCGTGAGCGCATCATCTGGCTCGGCTCGGACGTGCGTGACGACAACGCCAACACCATCTGCGCGCAGATGCTGTTGCTGGCTGCGGAGGACCCGGACAAGGACATGTACCTCTACATCAACTCCCCCGGTGGGTCGGTGACGGCGGGCATGGCCATCTACGACACGATGCAATTCGTGAAGCCGGACGTAGCCACGGTGGCCATGGGTCTGGCGGCCTCGATGGGCCAGTTCTTGCTGTCCTCGGGAGCCAAGGGCAAGCGGTACGCCACGCCGCACGCCCGGATCATGATGCACCAGCCGTCCGGCGGGTTCGGCGGCACCGTTTCCGACATCCGCATCCAAGCCGAACTCATCATGAACATGAAGAAGACACTGAGCTCGCTGACGGCCGAGCAGACCGGCCAAACGTTGGAACAGATCGAGTTGGACAACGACCGGGACCGGTGGTTCACCGCCGACGAAGCCAAGGACTACGGCTTCATCGACCACGTGGTGACTCATTCCGCGGATGTCGCCGGCGGCGGGGGCACATCGTGATCGTCGATCCGCACCAGCCTCACCGTCCCGACGCCAAGGAGTTCCCGATGCAGTTGCCGCAGCCGAACCGGCCGTCCGCCACGGCGGGCTCGATGCCCAGTTCCCGCTACATCCTGCCGCAGTTCGAGGAGCGCACCCCGTACGGGTTCAAGCGGCAAGATCCGTACGCCAAGTTGTTCGAGGACCGGATCATCTTTCTGGGCGTGCAGGTCGACGACGCCTCCGCCGACGACATCATGGCCCAGATCCTGGTACTGGAGAGCCAGGACCCGGATCGCGACATCATCATGTACATCAACTCGCCCGGTGGCTCGTTCACCGCGCTGACGGCTATCTACGACACGATGCAATACGTGCGCTCGCACATCCAGACCGTCTGCCTGGGCCAGGCGGCCTCGGCCGCCGCGGTGTTGCTGGCGGCCGGCACCCCGGGTAAACGGATGGCGCTGCCGAACGCCCGGGTGCTCATTCACCAGCCGGCGCTCGGCCAAGGCGACTACGCTCAGGCCACCGACATCCAGATCCACGCCGACGAGGCGCTACGGATGCGGACCTGGCTGGAAGAAACCCTGTCCGAACACTCCAACCGCGACGTGGAACAGGTGCGTACCGACATCGAGCGCGACAAGATCCTCACTGCCGAGGCCGCGCTGGAGTACGGGCTGGTCGACCAGATTCTGCCCAGCCGCAAGGCGCCGCTGGAGAAGCTGGCCTAGCCAGTTCGGCGCAGTGACTGGACACGCCGTCGTGCTTCGGGGTGTCAAGAGCTCACCGGGTGTGCGAAGGTGTGAGGGTGAGGTTTTCGCCTCGCGATCGCGTCGACGGATGACGATGACAAGGAGACCTACGTGGCGAGGGTTGGAGACGGCTCGGATCTGCTGAAGTGCTCCTTCTGCGGGAAGAGCCAGAAAGAGGTCAAGAAGCTCATCGCCTCCACGGGTGTGTACATCTGCGACGAGTGCATCGACCTGTGTAACGAGATCATCGAGGAAGAACTGGCAGAGACCAGTGAACTCGGCCTCATCGATCTGCCCAAGCCACGGGAAACCTTCGACTTCCTCGAGGAGTACATCATCGGCCAGGACGCCGCCAAGCGGTCCCTGGCCGTCGCCGTGTACAACCACTACAAGCGCATCCAGGCCGGCGAGGGCCGGGCCAAAGGCACCGACACCGTCGAGATCGCCAAGTCCAACATCCTGCTGATCGGGCCCACCGGCTGCGGTAAGACCTACCTGGCGCAGACGCTGGCCAAGATGCTCAACGTGCCGTTCGCCATCGCCGATGCCACCGCCCTGACCGAGGCCGGGTACGTCGGCGAGGACGTCGAGAACATTCTGCTCAAGCTCATCCAGGCCGCCGACTACGACGTCAAGAAGGCGCAGACCGGGATCATCTACATCGACGAGGTCGACAAGATCGCGCGGAAGTCGGAGAACCCCTCGATCACCCGCGACGTCTCCGGCGAAGGCGTTCAGCAGGCGCTGCTGAAAATCCTGGAGGGCACCACCGCGTCGGTGCCACCGCAGGGGGGGCGCAAACATCCGCACCAGGAGTTCATCCAGATCGACACCACCAACGTCCTTTTCATCGTCGGTGGCGCCTTCGCCGGGCTGGAAGAGATCATCTCCTCACGGCTGGGCAAGAGCGGTATCGGATTCGGCGCCGAGCTGGCCGAGAAGATGACCGAAGACGACACCTACGCCTCGGTCCTGCCCGAGGACCTGATGAAGTTCGGCCTGATCCCGGAGTTCATCGGCCGGTTGCCGGTGATCACCACGGTGCGCAACCTGGACGAGGACGCGCTGGTGAAGATCCTCACCTTCCCGAAGAACGCCCTGGTGAAGCAGTACCAGCGGATGTTCGAACTGGACGGTGTGGAACTGGAGTTCACCGGCGAGGCCGTGCAGGCCATCGCTCAGCAGGCGATATCCCGCGGGACCGGGGCTCGCGGGCTGCGGGCGATCATGGAAGAGGTCCTGCTGCCGGTCATGTTCGACGTGCCCTCCCGCGAGGACGTGGAACGCGTTGTCATCGACAAGCGGGTGGTCACCGAACGACACGAACCGACGCTGGTCCTGCACAGCAAGCAGACCCGAAAGCGCGGCGAACGCCGCGACAAGACCGCCTGAGCGGTCCCGGTTACCTGGTCAGCTGCGACGCCGTGAGCCTGCCGATGGCCGGTCAGCGGCCGGCGGGTGTGTGGTTCTTGCGGTTCGGGTAGCTGCCCGTGCAGTTGTTACTCCTGACCGTCCTCGGCTACCTGCAGCGGGGACTCGTGCCGTGCCTGGTGCCTGGTGAGAACGACGTGCTTGCGCTGCTGGGCGACCCGCTCCGCTTCCTCCTCGGGCAACTTGGCGTTGAAGCTGAATGGCTGATCGATCGGTAGCGTTCCGAATCGCCCGGTCATCGTTGTCCTCCCCAGGTGGCTGTGCTGCCGTTGGCCTTGCTATCGATGGTGCGGGTTCGCATGTCCCCGGGCAACACTGAACGCGGTATCCGTCACACGGTTGGACGCCAAGCACCCGCGTATGGAGCAATATTGCCGAGGAGTACGGCTATGAGGGGGTTGGGGCAATGGCCTGGTTCGGCCCGCGCACGGCAGGCATTCTGGACAGCGGGATGTTGGCGCAGCGCAGTTCGACCACGTGTGGGGTCGCCAGCTTGATCGCGGCCTACCTGGTCATCCATGAGCCGGCTGCTGAGATCCCCGACGAACAGAAACTGGCCAGGCTGCAGCGTCAGGTTGCCGGTTGGCTGGCCGGTGGGCGCCGTGAGGTCGGATGGGTCTGGCCCTGGCCGCGCGCGCTGGGCACGTCGCCGTGGTCGCTGGCGGCGGGGATGCGGTTGGTTTCCGGTCGCGGTTACCGGGTGGTCTGGATCAGGCCCGGTCGTCGTGCCGATG
The DNA here is from genome assembly GCA_002748415.1 of Micrococcales bacterium. Taxonomy (GTDB): domain Bacteria; phylum Actinomycetota; class Actinomycetes; order Actinomycetales; family CAWJMD01. Next base: position 11,255 of record PDSI01000161.1, read on the forward strand.
AGGTGCTGCGCCGCGTGCGGGTGCACACCCGGGCAGGGTCTGTGGTGCCGATGTACGTGGGTAGCCGTTGGCTGCCGCGTCACGTGGTGCTGGCACTGCCGGTCACCGACGACCAGCCCGGCCTGAACGTGTTCGAACCCGGCCAGGGGCGGACCGTGGCCGTGGACCCGGACGCGTTCGCCGCAGGGTCGGCCCCGCTGGGTGGTTGGCGCCGGCTGTGGGCGGTGCTGTTGCCTCAGGACGGTAGGTCCGCATAGGTCTCCCGCAGCCGGGTTTTCTGCACCTTGCCCATGACGTTGCGCGGCAACTGGTCGGCGAACAGCACCGTCCGGGGTTGCTTGTACCGGGCCAGCCGGTCCCGCAGCGCGTCGGTCACGACCTGCTCGTTCAGCTGCGCACCCGGGCGCGGCACCACCACGGCCGTCACGGCTTCACCCAGGTCCGGGTGCGGCAGGCCGATGACGGCGCTCTCCAGGACACCGGGGACCTCGTCGATGAGCAGCTCGATCTCTTTGGGGTAGACGTTGTAGCCGCCGCTGATCACCAGGTCCTTGTCGCGTCCTACCAGCCACAGGTAACCGTCGTTGTCCAGGTGGCCCAGGTCGCCGGTCACGAAGAAGCCGTCCGCCCGGAACTCGGCGGCAGTTTTCTGCGGCAGCCGCCAGTAGCCGGCGAAGACGTTCGGCCCGCGCACCTCGACCATGCCGTTGTGCCCGTCCGGAACCGGTTCGCCGTTGACCGGGTCGCACACCCGGATCTCCACCCCGGGCAGCGGCTTGCCGACGGCACCGGGAACGCGCTGGCCGTCGTAGGGGTTGGTGGTGATCATCAGCGTCTCGCTCATCCCGTAGCGTTCCAGGATGGCGTGCCCGGTGCGTTCCTGGAAACGGCGGTGGTCCCGGGCCAGCAGGGGCGCGGAACCGCTGACGAACAGCCGCATCCGCGCCGTCGCTTCACGGGTCAGCCGGTCCGAGTCCAGCAACCGGGTGTAGAACGTCGGCACCCCCATCAGAACGGTGGCGGTCTTCATCAGGTCGATGACCCGGCCGGTGTCGAAACGTTCCAGCCACAACATGCTCGCCCCGGCCACGACGGACATGTTCACGGCCACGAACAGGCCGTGGGCGTGGAAGACCGGCAGCGCGTGGATCAGCCGGTCCTGGCCGGTGAAGCGCCAACTGTGGATCAGGGCGGCCGCGTTGGAGGCGAGGTTGCCGTGCGTGAGTAGGGCTCCTTTGGGCCGGCCGGTGGTCCCCGAGGTGTAGAGGATCGCCGCCGGATCATCGGTCGAAACAGTGGCGTGGGTTGTCTCGGGGGCAGGTTCGGCCGCGGCCGCCTGTTGCATGATGCTGCCGGTGCCGTCGGCTGCGAGGCCTTCTACGTGCAGCCCGTCGCGCGGTGCGTACCGGACGGCATCCGTTGGGCTGCAGACGAACAGCCGCGGGTCGGCATCGGCCAGGAAGAAGTCGATCTCGGCCTGGGTGTACTCCGGGTTCAGCGGCAGGTAGACCCCGCCCACCAGCAACGTGGCCAGATACAGGCAGATCGTGTGCGGGCTCTTGGCGGTGTATGCGGCCACCCGGTCACCGGGCGCCACCCCGCAGTCAGTCAGGACCGTGGCCAGCCGGAGGGTGAGGTCGCGGGCCTGCCCGTAGCCGACGGCGGGCCTGCCCGGGAGCTCGCACAGGGATTTGTCCGGGTGCGCCCGGGCGGCCGCGAGGAAGTCCTGGTGGATCATCCGCGCCGGCTCAGCCGGGAACGGATTCCAGCTCGACGTCGCTGACCGACAGCTCCACACCGTCCTCGGCCAGTTCCAGCGTGCGCAACCGGCCGGTTGCCAGCAGGTCGCTCTGCGCGGCGCGGATACCGGCCAGCATCGACTCCGGCCCGCTGACCACGGCCCGCACCACGCCGGTGCGCTGGCTGACCTTGGCGGCCGACTTGGCGCCGCGGACACCGGCCAGGGCCGCCGCCACCGAACGCAGCACGGTGGTGTCGCCGTCGGTGGCCAATTCCTCGGTGCCCGGCCACCGGCTCCGGTGCACCGACCCCTCCTGGTACCAGGACCAGACCTCCTCGGTCACGTACGGCAGGATCGGCGCGAACAGTCGTAGTTGCACCGACAACGCCAGCGCGAGTGCGGCTTTCGCCGACTCAGCGGCGGCGCCCTCGCCGTAGGCGCGTTCCTTGACCAGTTCCAGGTAGTCGTCGCAGAACGACCAGAAGAACGACTCGGTGACCTCGAGGGCGCGGGAGTAATCGAAAGCCTCGAAGGCGGCCGTGGCGGCCTGGACCACCTCGGCCAGCCCGGCCAGCATCGAGCGGTCCAGCGGCTCGCTGACCCGTTCCAGGTCGGCGGTCCCGGCGTCGACCCCGAGCCCGAGCACGAACTTGGAAGCATTCAGGACCTTGATGGCCAGCCGTCGGCCGACCTTCATCTGGGTCTCGTCGAACGGGGAGTCGGTACCCGGACGGGCCATGGCAGCGCGCCAGCGCACCGCGTCGGCGCCGAACTTGTCCAGGATCTCGGTGGGCACCACCACGTTGCCCTTGGACTTGGACATCTTCTTGCGGTCCGGGTCCACCACGAATCCGGAGATGGTGGCGTGGCTCCACGGCACCGTGTCGTGCTCGAAGTGGGCGCGGACCACGGTGGCGAACAGCCAGGTCCGGATGATGTCGTGGGCCTGCGGGCGCACGTCCATCGGGAAGGTGCGCTGGAACAGGTCGTGGTCGCGTTCCCACCCGCAGGCGATCTGCGGGGACAGCGACGAGGTCGCCCAGGTGTCCATCACATCCGGGTCGGCGGTGAAACCGCCCGGCTTGTCGCGTTGTTCGTCCGAGTAACCGGGTGGCGCATCGGAGGAGGGGTCGACCGGCAGCGCCGACTCGGCGGCCAGGATCGCCTGGTCGTAGAGCGGCTCGCCGGCATCGTCGAGCGGGTACCACACCGGGAACGGCACGCCGAAGAACCGCTGCCGGCTGATCAGCCAGTCGCCGTTCAGCCCGGCCACCCAGTTCTCGTACCGGTGGCGCATGTACTCCGGCACCCAGGTGATCTGCCCGCCGCGGGCCACCAGGTCCGCTTGCAGGCCCTTCTCCTTGCCGCCGTTGCGGATGTACCACTGCCTGGAGGAGACGATTTCCAGTGGCTTGTCGCCCTTTTCGTAGAAGTTCGTCATCCGGCTGGTCGGCACCGGGTCGCCGTCCAGGTCGCCGGACTCCTGCAGTTGGGTGGCCACGATCTTCCGGGCGGTGAACGTGGTCTTGCCGGCGATGGCCTGGTACTGGGTCGCGCCGTCACCGGTTAGCCAGTCACCCGGGTCGGCGATGATCCGCCCGTCCCGGCCCACGATGGTGCGGTTGGGCAGCTGCAGTTCCCGCCACCACTGCACGTCGGTCAGGTCGCCGAAGGTGCAGCACATCGCGATGCCCGCACCCTTGTCCATCTCGGCCGCCGGGTGGGCCAGCACCGGTAGCTGCACCCCGTACAGCGGCGAGGTCACCGTGGTGCCGAACAGGCCGGTGTAACGGTCGTCCTCGGGATGGGCGATGAGCGCCACGCACGCGGCCAGCAACTCCGGGCGCGTCGTCTCGATGTACACCGGCCCGGACCCGTCGCTGCGGTGGAAGGCCACCCGGTGGTAGTCGCCCGGGTACTGTCTGGCCTCCAGTTCGGCTTGGGCCACCGCGGTCTGGAAGGTGACGTCCCACAGCCCCGGCGCCTCGGCGGAGTACGCCTCGCCGCGGGCCACGTTGCGCAGGAAGGCCCGCTGGCTGGTGGCGATGGATTCGCCGGAGATGGTGGTGTAGGTCTGGGTCCAGTCCACCGAGAGCCCGACGCGGCGCCACAGGTCCTCGAAGACCTTCTCGTCCTCGACCACCAGTTGTTCGCACAGCTCGATGAAGTTCTTCCTGCTGACCGGCAGCTGGCGTTTCGGGTCGGGCTTGGCCGGCGGGGTGAAGCCGGGGTCGTACGGCAGCGACGGGTCGCAGCGCACGCCGAAGTAGTTCTGCACCCGGCGCTCGGTGGGCAGGCCGTTGTCGTCCCAGCCCATGGGGTAGAAGACTTCTTTGCCGGTCATCCGCTGGTAGCGGGCCACGCAGTCGGTGTGGGTGTAGGAGAACACGTGCCCCACGTGCAGCGACCCGGACACGGTGGGTGGGGGAGTGTCGATGGAGAAGATCTGCTCGCGGGTCTTGGACCTGTCGAAAGTGTAGGTGCCCTGCTCCTGCCATACCTGCGTCCACTTGTCCTCGAGGCCGTCGACGGACGGCTTGCCGGGGATCGAGGGGGTGCGGTGGGTGGCGGGAGTGCTGGTCATGGTTGACATCTTCTCAGAGTCCGTGAGTGGGCTTCGACGGGTTTGCGTCCGGCCGCCGTACAATGACGTGGTGTTGACCGAGGTGCGGCTGACCGCTTTCAAATCCTTCAGGAAAGCTGTGCTGCCGTTGCACCGGGCAAGCATCCTCACCGGTCGCAACAGTAGTGGCAAGTCCAACGCGCTGGACGCCATCGAAGTGTTGTCTCGATTGGCGCGTGGGGATGACCTGGCCGAGGCGTTGGACGGTCGCGGGAGGACCCTGGTCCCGGTGCGCGGCAGAGCTGAGGGCTGCGCCCCGCACGGGACGGATCGGTTCGAGATCGGGTGCACGGTCCACAGCGACGGTGCTGACTATGTGTTCGACGTCGAGGTCCAAGTCCGACCGAGCTTGCGCATCGTCAAGGAACAACTGCGAGGGCCCGGCCGGGCGGTGAAGTCAGGTCGGTGGCATCAGGCGGTGGATTTGGTGTCGACCCGCCCCCCGCAGGATGGGGGCATCGGCCTTGAGACGGAGTATCACAACGGAAAGCGCGGGCTCAATCCATCAAGGCCCGTGCGGGACACCCGCCTGGCATCGCTTCAGATCGCAGATCAACTGGTGCCAACCAACTCTGCTGAACACGACGTCATCAACGGGGTGACACGAGTGATGCAGTCCCTCAAAGGGGTCTTTCATCTGGACCCTGTTCCGTCGCTCATGCGTGACTACTCGCCGGAACGGGACGCCGAACTGCGCCGGGACGGCCAGAACCTGTCATCGGCCCTGAAAGACCTGCAGGAGCGGGACCCGCAGGCCTTTGAACAGTTGGTCTCGGACACGAAAGAGATCGCCGACTCTGAGGTAGTCGGAATTGACTTCGAAACCTCTACTCTCGGCGACGTCATGATGACTCTGGTCGAGGATCACTTGCTGCTGGGAGAAGAACGAACGCCCGCGCGTGAGATGAGCGATGGGCTGCTGCGGTTTCTGGCGATCGCCACCGCGCTCACGGCGTCCGGGGAGTCACTGGATTTGGACACGGAGCACCCACAGGCGGGCGCCACTTCGGAGTCGGTGCTCCTTGTCCTGGAAGAGATCGAGAACGGTCTGCATCCCTCGCAAGCAGCTCGCGTTCTCGGCTTGCTGCAAAGGGCTACCGAGAGGGAGGGAACGAGTGTGTTGGTCACCACACACAGTCCTGCCCTTCTCGACGCCCTCGAGGGCAGTCTCAATGAGTCAGTCGTGGTGTGCTACCGGGATCTGGACACGGGGTGGTCGCATCTGCGCCCGCTGATCGAGCTCCCAGGGTACGCGCGTGCCATGGCGGAATTCACCCTCGGCGGGGCGATCAGCAACGGAAAATTGGTTGACGTCACCGAACCGGATCGGGATGCCGAGGATTTCAAGCGTCTTCTTGGCATCTGATGAACGTCACATTCATTGACACCAGCGTGCTCTTGAACGTTCTCGACGTGCCAGGCCGGAATCAGGACGCCGCCGCCGTCAAGAAAACTATGGGTGAAGTGATCGATTCCGGTGAATCACTCATCCTGCCCATCACTGCGGTTATCGAGACCGGGAATCACATTGCTCAGCTCGACAATGGTCAGTTGCGTCGGGAATTTGCCCAGAAACTTGAGCGCGTGCTGAGAGGAGTTGTCGCAGGAAATTCTCCTTGGGTCCTGCACGACATTGCCTGGAATTCCGAGTTCCTGGAGAAGCTTGTCGGTGGGGCTGGAACAGGCCAAGATTTCAGGAGCCTTCTGGAGCAAAAAGTTGGCGTGGGTGACCTGTGCATTCTGGCTGAATGCAACGCATATGCCAGTCGGGTCAAGACTGCCACTGTAAGGATCTGGACGTTGGACCGGGCACTGAGTAGCTGGGCGCCAGTCACGCATCCCGGTTACTAGGTCGTGCTGGGGTCCCAGGGGCGCGGAGGCACCGGTGGCAGGGAGACGCGCCGCAGCACATCACCGTCCAGATCGGTAGCCGTGAACGCCTCACCGCCGACCCCGGCACACCGTCGGCACAACGGACCCTGGAAGGTCTCGGTATAACCTTCCGGTGACACGCCTCGTTGACACGAGTCGAGTGTGAGCGCTTGGCCGCCTTGGTGAGTTACTCAACCAAGAACCAAGCAGCCGTCGCTGAGGGCAACCCCGATGGTGGCCGCATTGCAGAAAGGGGCTCTCCGCGACGCTATTGCCCTGTAAGGGTCAGAAGAGGTCCGGTACCGTCGGGCTTGTGTCGGATTCCAGTCTGTAGATGATGCGGTAGGCCGCGCCGGTCGGGTCGCTGACGGTAAACCGGGCGCCGCCGATGTTGTTGCCATGCAGTCTGGCAAGGTCGGGTTCTTGGTCGATGAGCTGGAGCCGCCCAGGCCGCGGTGAGCGGGACTCCTCGAACAGCGGACTGATCTCGGTCATGTGCGCATCGATCACTCTGCGAGTGTCGTAGACCGAAAAGTCCAGTTCTTCCACGCCGAGAGCGTACCGGGTAAAGGAGATGCTCTGGCTCAGCTCCTGATCCCAGTACGTGCTCACCTCGCCGGGCCAGTCGAGCTTGAAGAACAGAGTTGTCTCCTCGCCAGGCTCGAGTGCTTTGGAAAAATACAATCGAATGACCTGCACGAAGTTGGGCTGGATTCTGGTCTCGCTGCTGACTCGATTGCGTTCGGTTGTGTCGATCGAGTCAGCGCAAATGACCCCCAACCCGTCAAAACTGACTTTGTTCTCACCGCTTTCTTGATGGTCCAAGTGATATGTGGGATTCGACGACTCGTTGCGGACTGTCAGCCAGCGGTAGCTTCTGACACCATCCTGCAGAATGTTCATCACATCGATTCGCCGAACACGCAAGTAGCGATGAGCACGATCGACCCAGGCCGGATCCGCAGAGAGGCTGAGTCCCAAAGACAATCTGGTCTCGTCGTACTTCTTTCTCAACTTGTGAAAGTTGAAGCGAGCGACCACATCATTGTGGGCCAATCGCCGTGCTTCGGAATCCGACTTCTCGTCGAGGAGACCTTGTATTCTGAGGGCGAGCTCCTCGAAATGGTCTTCGACGTTAGGGAATGCGTCAATCCACTGACGAACGCCCACGTAGTACTGCCAACTCTCATTAGGCTCTATCTCGGAGATCTTAAATGGGATAATGATCACATGGTCGCTCTGGAAGGCGATGTTCGTTTCCGAGAGTACATTTTGGCTCGAGATACTGGCCGACGACATGACCAAGACCACGACGCGTGCGGAGTTAATAGCTTCGTAGATGTTCTTGGCGTATTCCATGCCTGGGACGACGTCCCGTGGCGCCATCCAGCATCGTATGTCGTGGCTTTCGAGGTGATCAAGAAGGGCTTCTGCAACTATCGTATCTGCTCGGCCGTAGCTGATGAAGACATCCTTAGCCGGCCCTTGCTCCACTATGTTATGGTTTTCACTGTTCCGCTCTTCCGCGTCGGGCATTCAGAACTCCTCTATAAACTCCTCGACTTCTTCACCAAGATGAGTGGCTCGGCCATGCGCGGTGAAACACGCCACCTCGTCCCCGACCTGGATCTCGCGTACGCATTTGGCCGATGGCCCCCCCACGTGCACGCTGTCCGCGTCTTGTGCCGTGAAAGATGCGCCGCACTCCGTATTGATACGCATGAATGTCCGTTTTTCGCGTTTGACCCTGCCCACGGTCACCGCGCGCATGCCCTCGAGAGAGATCACCGGCAGCTCCAGCCCTGGGCGAACTTCAGCCAGGTAACACGTTGACGTTGGGCTGGTAGAGACATACTGGTGTAGTGCGCCGGCGTTGACACGGAACTCTCGTTCCGGGTACGTCGCTGTGGCTCGGTGCTCGCCGAGAACGTGGACAAGACCACTTGCCGTGTTTCCGACTAGAACCCCCTCATCTGTCCCCAACTCGTCCACGAAGTCAATGGCAACCCGCAATCCTGTGCCGAAAGCAATGACTTCAGTGACTGGCGACATTATTAATTGAATTTTCACATTCAACTTCCCACCGCTGAATAGATTCCACCCGCGCTGGTAGCGAATCTAACACGTGTGCTGACAAGCAGGCAACGGTTCTGATCGTCCTTCAGCGCCTCTACGAGGTAGCTTCGGGTCTTCCTGCAGTATTTCGGCGAGGTAGTTTCGGGGTCGTTGGACCAGACCTGGGGTGTCACGTGTCGTTGGTGGGGCTGAGGTGAGACTCTTGCGAGGCTGGGGGTTTTCACACTGCTCAGCGGGGCCTCACCTCCAGCCCGGAGGACGACACGGAGATCCCCGACTTGCCCGACTCGGGCACCGTGCTGATCGGGCCGGACGCCTGATCCGCCATTGACCGATACCGCGGCTGGCGTTCGGGTGAGCCGGGTTGGCCACCGCATGTCCGGCTTTGGGTGCGATGAGCAGGTGCACCGGGGTGTCGGCGCGTCGCAACGTGAACACTGCCTCGGGCGACGTCACCCTTTCCTCGGTAGCGACTGCAGGAGCGTCGTTGAGCCGCCGATATCCCCACGGTGAGCAGCAACACCGTCATCGAACTCGCGCGCGACAGTGGCCGCCCGGCAGCCTCCTCGATCGGCATACCGGCCCAGCGTGGCGCGGTGCCCTCCGTGCCACGCAAGTCTGCTCCGCCGCCGGCTTCGGCGGATGCGCGCGTGGCCGAGGCCATGTCGCGGTTCCTGCTGGACCGCCCCACCCCGTATGTCGACGCGTTGAGCGTGCAGCTCATTCAGCGCACGCTGTGGCGGCGCGCGTAGGCTGGCCTCCGGCTGGGATCGCGGGTGCCCGCCGGTATCACGCCTGCTGCCTGGTCCGGGGCGAGCTGAACAGCATCCCGGACGACCCCGAAACGGTGTCAGTCCACATTTCTGGTCCTACGACCGACGTTTCTGGTGCTCCGACCCGCGTTCCTGGGGCTACGACATGTTGTGCCGCAGGTAGGCAGGCTCGCGCCAGCCGAGAATCGCCTCCACCATCCGCGCCGCCTGCACGGCCGGCGCCACATTGTGCATGCGTACCATGCGGGCACCGCGGGCGAAGCAGAACGTCGCGGCCGCCAGCGAGCCCGCCAGGCGCTGATCCTTGGGCAGATCCAGCGTTTCGCCGATGAAGTTCTTGTTGCTCACGGCAGCCAGAGTGGGATACCCGAGCGCGGCCACCTCGTCCAGCCTGCGGGTGAGCTCGAGGCTGTGCCGGGTGTTCTTGTTCAGGTCATGCCCCGGGTCCACAATGATCTGCTCGTCCCGCACCCCGGCGTCTTTCGCCGCCTGCACCCGGGCGGTGAGGAACTCGACGACGTCGCCTGTCACGTCGTCGTAGCGGGGCACGGGGTAGTGGGTGTGTGGCCGTGCCAGAGCATGGGTGATCACCAGCCCCACGCCGGCCTCCGCTGCCAACGCCGCCATCCGGGGGTCGGCCAACCCGCTCACGTCGTTGATGAGCGTGGCACCGTGCTCGACGGCTGCGGCCGCAACGCCGACCCGCCAGGTGTCCACGGATACGATCACCTCGAGGCGGGCGGTCTCGGCCACCACATCGATGATCCGGCGTTTCTCTTCCGCTTCACCGCGGTCAGGAGTGTCGGGGGAGAAGGCGAGCCCGCCGATGTCCACCACGTCGGCCCCCGCCACGACCGCTGCGGCGGCCGCGGCCACGGCCTGGTCGGTTCGCGCCGTCACCCCGCCGTCGTAGAACGAATCTGGGGTGCAGTTGACGATGCCCATCACCGCGAGCCGGCGAGTGAGGTCGAGGCCGTACCGGGGCATCTGACGGGCATTCGCCATCAGGCCGTCACGTCTTCCTGGCGCACGACACGGGTCATTGTCCGAAGGGTCGCGAGAATCCGCTTGGTAGGCCCATTGCTCAGCCGTTGACCTGGTTTCGCCAGGCGATCAGGTCGCGCACCGGTGCCGGGTCGTAGTCCGGCCCGTTCACCCCTACGGTGATCAGCCTGGTGCCCACCTCGTACAGGGATTGCGCCTTTTCGGCGATCGTCCGCCGGGCCTCGACTCCGGCGGAGCGTTCGATATCAGCGGGGTCGCGGCCCACCTCGGCACACCAGGAGTCGAGTACCTCGTGCTTGTGCTTGATGGTGGCCGCGTCGCCGAAACCGTGCCAGATGTCGGCGTGCTCCGCCGTGATCCGCAGTGTCTTCTTCTCTCCGCCCCCGCCGATCATGATCGGTAGTTGCCCGAACGGTGGTGGGTTCAGCTTGCCCAGCCGCTCTCGTAGGAGCGGCAGATCCCGGGCCAGATCGTCGAGCCGGCTGCCCACGGTCCCGAACTCGTAGCCGTACTCGGTGTAGTCACGTTCGAACCATCCCGAACCGATGCCCAGAATGAGCCGCCCGTCGCTGATGTGGTCCACCGTGCGGGCCATGTCGGCGAGCAATTGCGGGTTTCGGTAGGAGTTGCAGGTGACAAGGGCGCCGATCTGCACGCATTCGGTGGCCTCGGCCCAGGCACCGAGCATCGTCCAACACTCGAAATGGGCACCGTCCGGCGGCCCGTACAACGGATAGAAATGGTCCCAGTTGAACAAGATGTCGACGCCGATCTCCTCCATCTGGGCGCAGGCGCGGCGGATGTCGGCGTAGCTGGCATGTTGCTGCTGTAGTTGGACTCCCACACGGGCGGGACGCTGTGATGCGGTCATGACAGCAGTTAATCAAACCCCGAAACCGAATACGTTTGACCCTCACGTGGCGTGAGGCACCACGATGGCGGACGTGACGAAGACCAGAGCTGACGACGTGTCGTTGACCGTCGGACAGGTGGCCGCGCAGTTCGGTGTCACGGTGCGCACCCTGCACCACTACGACGACATCGGCCTGCTCGTGCCCGGCGACCGCAGCGGTGCCGGGTACCGGCTGTACAGCCGAAGCGATGTCACGCGACTGGCCGAGATCGTTGCTCTACGCCGGCTCGGGCTGTCCTTGACGCAGGTGGAGGTTGCCCTGAACGACCCGCAACAGCGGGGCACGTTGCTGTGGGCCAGACGGGCCGAGGTCACATCACATATCCAGCGGCTGCACCGGCTGGTGGATGCCATCGATCGAACACTGGAGGTTGATATGTCAAGCCGTCCGGCAACCACGCAGGAGCTTCGCGAGATCTTTGGCGAAGGCTTCGACGAGTCCTACCACGACGAAGCGCGGCAACGCTGGGGCGAGACCGACGAATGGAAGCAGTCCCAGCAACGGACCGCGCGCTACACCAAGGACGACTGGGAGCAGATCAAGGCGGAAACCGAGGCGATCAATGCCGACTTCGTCGCCGCGTTGGCCGACGGTGCGCCCGCTGGGTCCGAACGGGCCATGGACGTTGCGCAGCGGCATCGCGCCCAGATCCACGAGCGGTTCTACGACGTGGACGCCGATATGCATCGCTGTCTGGCTGACATGTATGTGAGTGACCCACGGTTCACCCGGACGTACGAGGACCTGGCACCGGGGCTGGCGCAATACGTACACGACGCCATCCACGCCAACGCCGACCGTACTGCCCCGAATCGGGGGACCTCGTAGGGCCGGGCAGGGCGGTTTACGGGGATGGGGGACAGCCCGCAACCAGGGGCCGATATATTCATCCGTGGCTCCTGCGGTTGCGGGGCCTGTCCCTGACTCCCATGAACGAGGATGTGTGTGAACGTGCCCTGGCAGCCCAACGGGCCACCATCGGTGGCCTCTCGCAGAGCCGCCAAGAGCGGACCACGCAGGGTCCCTCGTCCGCTGCTCGTGCCATTGACCGCCCTGCTGCTGCTCCTGAGCGGTTGTGCGGGATCGACCTCTGCCGAGACCGGCGAGCATCAGATCGGCGGTGAGGCCAACCTGCAACTGCCGGACCTGTCCGCGGTCTCGTTCACCGGCGGGTTGAGCGGTACGCTGCTGTTGGGTGTCGGGATGTTGATCTGCTTGTTCGGGCTCGGGTTCGGTGTGATGACGTACTCCACGCTCAACCGGATGCCGGTGCACCAATCGATGTGGGAAATCTCCGAGCTGATTTACACCACGTGCAAGGCCTACCTGCTACAGCAGGGACGGTTCCTGCTGCTGCTGTGGGGATTCATCGCGGTCGTCATCGTCGCCTACTACAAGTTCCTGGTCGACTTCTCGTGGGGCCGGGTGGCCGTTGTCATCTTGTTCAGCCTCATCGGCATGGCGGGCTCGTACGGAGTGGCTTGGTACGGCATCCGGGTCAACACGCTGGCCAATTCCCGGGCCGCTTTCGCCTCGTTGGAAGGCAAGCCCTACCCGGTGCACGCCATCCCCATGCGATCCGGCATGTCGGTGGGCATGGTGCTCATCTCCGTCGAACTGTTCATGATGTTGTTCATCATGTTGTTCCTGCCCGGCGAGATCGCCGGGGCGTGCTTCATCGGCTTCGCCATCGGGGAGTCGCTCGGCGCCTCCGTGCTGCGCATCGCCGGTGGCATCTTCACCAAGATCGCCGACATCGGCTCCGACCTGATGAAGATCGTGTTCAAGATCAAGGAGGACGACGCCCGCAACCCCGGTGTCATCGCCGACTGCACCGGCGACAACGCCGGCGACTCCGTCGGGCCCTCGGCCGACGGCTTCGAGACCTACGGCGTCACCGGTGTCGCGCTGGTCACCTTCATCCTGCTCGGTGTGCAGGATACCGACCTGCAGGTCACCCTGCTGGTGTGGATCTTCGTGATCCGCGCCGTCATGCTCATCGCCTCGGCACTGTCCTACCTGGTCAACGACATCGTGACCAGGCGGCAGTGGGCCGGCCGGACCAGAGTCGATTTCGAGTCGCCACTGACCAACCTGGTCTGGCTCACCTCGATCGTCTGCATCGCCTTCACCTTCGGTATGTCGGCCTTGTTGCTCGCCGACCTGCCCAACGGGCTGTGGTGGAAGCTGTCGGTCATCGTCACCTGCGGCACCCTCGCCGGCGCGCTGATTCCCGAGCTGGTGAAGGTGTTCACCTCCACCAACTCCGGCCACGTGCGTGAGGTGGTGAAATCCTCCCGGCAGGGCGGGTCATCGCTGAACATCCTGTCCGGCCTGGTCGCGGGCAACATCTCCGGCTTCTGGCTGGGCGCGGCGATCGTGGGACTGATGGGAACCGCCTACGGCATCAGCACCACCGGCATGGACCAACTCATGCTCGCTCCTGCCGTGTTCGCCTTCGGCCTGGTGGCCTTCGGCTTCTTGGGCATGGGCCCGATCACGATCGCGGTGGACTCCTACGGGCCGGTCACCGACAACGCGCAGTCGGTGTACGAGCTGTCGGTGATCGAGGAGATCGACGGCATCGGTGAGGAGATCCAGCGCACCTACGGGTTCACCCCCCAATGGGAGCACGCCAAACAGATGCTGGAAGAGAACGACGGGGCCGGAAACACGTTCAAGGCCACCGCCAAGCCGGTGCTCATCGGTACCGCCGTCGTCGGCGCGACGACGATGATCTTCTCCATCATCATGGGCCTGACCGCGGGCCTGACCGAGGGCATGGAGAACCTGTCGTTGCTGCATCCCCCCTTCCTGCTCGGCCTGATCACCGGTGGTGCCGTGATCTTCTGGTTCACCGGGGCGTCGATCCAGGCGGTGACCACCGGCTCCTACCGTGCGGTCGAGTTCATCAAGGACAACATCAAGCTGGACGGGGTGTCGAAGGCCTCCACCGAGGACTCCCGGCGCGTCGTGGAGATCTGCACCCTGTACGCCCAGCGCGGCATGCTCAACATGTTCCTCGCCGTGTTCTTCGTGACCCTGGCGTTCGCATTCGTCGAGCCGTATTTCTTCATCGGCTACCTGGTCTCGATCGCCATCTTCGGCCTGTACCAGGCCATCTTCATGGCGAACGCGGGTGGGGCCTGGGACAACGCCAAGAAGATCGTCGAGGTGGACCTCCACGCCAAAGGTACTCCGTTGCACGACGCCACCATCGTGGGCGACACCGTCGGCGACCCGTACAAAGACACCTCATCGGTGGCACTCAACCCGGTGATCAAGTTCACCACGTTGTTCGGCCTGCTGGCGGTGGAACTGGCGGTCAGCCTCCGCCACCAAGGGTTCGACGGTTGGATCTATGCCTTCGCCGCCGTGTTCTTCGTCGTCGCCGCGGCGTTCGTCTGGCGGTCGTTCTACGGCATGCGCATTCCCGGGGCCGTGGACGAAGAAGCGGGCTCGCCGCAGCAGCGCGTCGAGCGACGGTCCACCCCGCCTGCACCACCCGGTGAACTGACGCCGCAGCGTTCGAGTGACACAACAAGCCAGAAAGCGCGTGCCCACTGGGAGAAAGGACCACAATGAGGGTCGCGATCAAGTACGGGTTAAAACTCAACCAGCCGCTCGTCAACGAGCACGGGGATATCGCCGGCCATGAGGCAGGGCCGGTCTTGGTGCGGCGCATGCTGCGCTTGTTCGAGCCGGCGATCCTTATCGGTCCGACTACTCAGCGCTGCAACGGGTTCGACATGATGCCGCTGGAATCGCTGGACGCCAACGACACCCTGGTGATCAACATGGACGTCATCGACTCCACCGGAATCTGGGGCGTGCTGCACGCGACGGCCCCGGAACCGAAACTGATGAACTTCGTTTGGTGGTCGGCCCGGGAGAACTACCACCACCGTGTCAACAAGACCCTGCTGGGACTGACCTTCGCCCTGTTCCCGACCTTCGCGAACTCCGAGCGTACCGCCAGTGAGATCCGCGAGATCATGCACATGTGGACCAACGAGTACAACGTCAAGCAGGCCAAACTCGCGTGGTCGAACCTCGGCGTGCACGTCGAGCGCGTGCAACCGCGCCGCGAACCGGAGATCCCGGTGGTGCTGTACCCCGCCATCTACGTGCACGAGCGCAAACAGCCGTGGCAGTTCATCGATGTCGTGGAAAAGGTGCAGCAGCAGACCGAGATCAGGGTTCACATGCGGCTGCACGAGTCGCACCTGGCCAGTGAGCCGGCGATGCACATGTCCGCGCACAAGAAGTGGGCCTGGGTCGGGCCCCTGCGGACCCGCAAGGACTACTGGGGAGCGCTCGCCGAGACCACCGCTTTCCTGGCCACCGCCCAGGAGGAGTCCTACGGGCTGGAATACATCGAAGCCATGCTCGCCGGGGTGATCGGCGTGTTCGTGGACGCACCGTGGTCCCGTGCGCTGGTGCCGGACGGCTACCCGTTCCTGTACCGCACGGAGTCCGAAGCTGTCTCGCTACTGACGCGGGCCCTCAAGGATCCACAAGCGTGCCGGGCCGAACTCGACGCTTTGGTAGACGGCTCGTTCACCGACTGGGTGGCCAAGAGTCATAGCGACGACGACTTCGAACGCGCCCTGGCCGATCAGGTGCGAGAGTGGTTCGGAGAATGGGGAACATCCTCCGCCACTTGAACCCTGATCCACCACTTGAACCCTGATCCGCCACTTGGACCCCGATCCGCCGTGGCGTCCAGGGTTTCGCCCCGGTCGGCCTCCTGCCGCACATCGGCGCACTCGCTCCCGGAAGGGGCGAGGACCGCGCCGCTTGACCGATGCAACTGCGTGATTCGGAGCCGCAGCGTGCGGCAGGACGCCCCGGCCGATCATTTCGGGCGCCTGGAGGTGTGT
>PDSI01000052.1 GCA_002748415.1 Micrococcales bacterium
AACGCCGTCCTGCGCTTACCAGACGTACTCCTTCGCGAACCGTCCAAGCGTTCCGGGCGTTCGAGTAGGACTCGTATGGCGGAGGGCGTGGGATTCGAACCCACGATGACGTTGCCGCCATACCGGTTTTCAAGACCAGCGCACTAGGCCACTATGCGAGCCCTCCATGAAACGCCCATGGTACCGGGCCGTCGCCCTCGTGTACGCAGACCAGCCGACGACGTCCGCAGCGCAGGCGCCCCGCGCACCCGGCCTGGCCCTGATCCCTTCTATGGCCCACACCCGTCACATCGCCCCCTACGGCGCTGTGCGGGGACGTACGGCGCCGGCACGCCGCTCCCCGACGTACCCCAACGGCGCCAGAGCTACCGCAATGACCGGCTCGACACCCTTTCCCAGGTGCAGGGAATAGCCGAGCCATGCCGCACCGCAACAGTGCTCCCGGCCAGCCGGCTCAGGCGGCCCCCGGCCGGCTAGGCGGAATGTTCCGGGCCACCCGCTCGTTGACACCTGATGATCCCGGCACCGCGCCGGACTCACCGACCAGGAGGCACCACACCCGATGCAGGACCCACCGCTGCTGGACCCCCGCGGGCTGTACACCATGACCGATGCACCCTCCGGTGAGTCGTCGGTCATGCTGTGCTGTTTCGACGGGTTCCTGGACGCCGGCAACGCCGGTGGACTAGTGGCCGAGCACCTGCTGGGCAACCTACCGAGCCGCAAGCTGGTCGACTTCGACGTGGATCAGCTCATCGACTACCGGTCCCGCCGGCCGGTGATGACCTTTGAGTCCGACCGGTTCACCGAAGTCGTCATGCCAACGTTGCAGGTCCACGAGATGACCGACAGCCATGAGACTCCCTTCCTGTTGCTGGCCGGCCCGGAACCGGACACACAATGGAGCCGGTTCACCGCCGCGGTCGGCCAAATCATGACCGAAACCGGCGCCCACACCGCGGTAACGGTGCACGGTATTCCGTGGAACGCCCCACACACCCGCCCGCTGGGAATGTCCGCGCACGCCAGCAACCGGGAACTCATCACCGGCCGCCCCCAGTACATGGGGACTTTCCAAGTACCAGGACACATCAGCGCACTCCTGGAGCTCAGCCTCCCTGAACTGGGTTTCTCCACAGCTGGTTTCAGCGTGCATGTGCCGAACTATCTGGCAGCCAGTGCTTTTCCCACCGCTTCTGTTGAATTACTACGTGCGGTGAGCGATCTGGCCGGCCTCGAGTTCCCGCTCGAGGAGTTGGCGGACGCCGGCGCCAAGACCCTTACCGCGGTGGACCAAGAGGTCGGCGAAAACCCCGAACACCAAGTGGCCATCGCCCGGCTGGAACGCGCCTACGACGCCATCACCAGCGGAAATGCCCTGACCGGAAGTGATTTCAGCACTCCACGGGTTCCGGCGGACGAGATGCCATCCGGCGACGAGCTGGCCGAAGCATTCGAGCAACTCCTGCGAGACGGCGACACCGGCCCGGAGGGCAAGGCCTAGTCAGTCCCCAGACGACGCCGGCAACCGGCCGCTGAAAAGGCGCCGGCACGACTGGCCCAACCGGGCGATCTCCCGTCGCAACGCATAGTGACCGCTCGCAACGGATAGCGACCGAAAAACGCTTCAGGCGGTTCTTGAAGACGGGTACAAATGAGGACGAAACACCCGAAAGCCCTGACACACCCCATCGGAGGCAAACATCATGAACCAGCCAAAGACCAACGCTCCCGGCCGGACCGGCACCACCCGCCGCACTGCCCACACCCTCGCAGCCGCTACCGCTGTCGCCGCGGCCACACTCGTCGCCACCCCCGCTACGGCGGCCGCCACGATCACGTGTGGCCCGGGTCAGGAACTCACCGGGAAGCTGACCGGCCCGGTCAGCGTCCAGGCCGGCGCGACCTGCACCATCGACCAAGCGATCATCACCGGCGACGTGACCGTGGGCCAGGACGCCAAGCTGACCGTGGACAACAGCACGATCCATGGCAGCTTGACGATGCGACCGAAGACCAATGTGGTCGTCCAGAAGTCCGCCGTCCGGGGCCCCGTCGCCGACACCTACGGCACATCCCTGGTGCTGCGTGGATCGCGGGTCAACAAGAGCGTCAGCGGTGTCGGGCGCAGCAGCGGCCGGACGGACGGCACCGAACCGAACGACGTCCCGCTGGAACTGGTTGTCGACCGCGACAGCCGGATCCGCGGCGATGTCGACCTGAAGGGCACCAAGCTGACCCTCTCCCAGGCCAAGGTGCACGGCACCGTTCGCAGCGACTGGGGACACGACAGCACCATCAACGCGTCGGCGATCGGCAGCGCGGTCACCATCACCAATGCCTATTCCAGCCCGGTACGGATGTGCGGCAGCCGGCTGTACGGCGACGTCACCGTCGCCGGAGCTGGGCAGACCAGCGTCTTCATGGGCGACGGCTGCAGCGGCAACCAGTTCCGCCGCAACCTCACCGTCACCGACACCTTCGGCACCCGATTCTCCGGAAACCTGGTGTTGGGCACAGCCACCGGCCGGGCCACCGGCACCGGCCCGTACAAGGCCTCGGGTTTCGGAAACACCTTCAAGGGCGAGCGGGTCGGTGACTTCACCAACCCGGCCCTGACCAGCTGAGCAACGGCCCAGCGGTCACCCACCTTCAGACCACCGCTGCCCGCGGGAGTCGGCACCAGTCCCCGCGGGCAGCGGCTTTCACCATGCCCGGCGGCCAGGAAGAACTCAGCGCCGCAACACAGCTCCGACCTGCCCCACCAGATCGACGGCCGCGTCGATCTCCGCCTTCCGGTTGGACACGCTCTCGACGTTGAACCCGAACGGCATGCCGAGGTGCCGGCAGAAATCAGCCAGATCCGCGGCGACGGACAGACAATGCTGCATCGACGCGCCCAGGATGTCGTTCTCGCGCAGCAGCTCGTTCTGTACCCACACCGGGACGCCGACACCGAGCCAGTTCAGGAACTCCAACGTCTTCACCGACCCACACAGCGACAGGGTGAAAACCAGTGGCTTCAGCTCGATGCCATTGTCGGTTGCCTCGTAGAAGTACTGGGACACAAGGTCTTTCGCCGGCCCTAAGTCGTACACCACCTGGCTGACGAAGAAACTGCACCCGTTGTGCTGCTTACCCAGCAACCGCAGGTGCTCGTCTCCGCGCTCAGCGTGCCGCTCCGGAATAGCCACGCCGCCCAGCAGCAGATCCGGGCGGACTTGCTGCCTGATGCGCATCGCCTCCGCCAGACTCGTGTGCACCGGCTTGTCCGGTGAGGACGCGCCGACGAATACCGTCATCGCAGCCTCTGATTGCTCGGACAACCACTGCCGCAACTGATCCGGCGGATACTTGCCGACACACCGGTACACCACCGCCGGCTGGGTGATACCGGACAGGTGTTCGTGCAGGTACACGGCCGGGTCGATCGCCGGTAGGTACGGGAAGGGACGCGGATTCTCGTTGCGGTCGCTCTCGTCGTCGATGTCGTAAACGATCACCCCGTCGACGTCCAGCCTAGCTAGCCGATTGCGGGTAGCTTCAGCGGCCTTGGCGACCTGTTCCGGTTCCGCCGCCTGCCTGGGCGGGGTGAACCCGAAGAACAGCAACTCGGACGGCGCCGGGGTGCTCGGTCCTGACACGAACGGGCTCATGCGCTTTCTGGATCCATGAGGTCGGAATACAGGACGGTGGACAAGTATCTTTCACCGAAGCTCGGAATGATCACGACGACGGTCTTCCCCGCATTCTGCGCCCGGCCGGCCACCTCGACCGCGGCGGCCAGTGCCGCACCGGAGGAGATGCCCACCAGCAGCCCCTCCTCCTTGGCGGCCCGGCGAGCCCAGTCCACCGCCGTCTGCGCATCGATGTCGATGACTTCGTCGTACACGCCCCGGTCGAGAATCTCCGGGACGAAATTGGCGCCGATCCCTTGGATCTTGTGCGGCCCGGGCTGCCCACCGTTGAGAATCGGCGACTCCAGCGGCTCCACCGCGATCATGGAAACCGTCGGTTTGTGCTCTTTGAGCACCTGCCCGACGCCGGTGATAGTGCCGCCGGTGCCGATACCGCTGACGACGATGTCGACCGTCCCGTCGGTGTCGTTCCAAATCTCCAGCGCGGTGGTGCGGCGGTGCACCTCGGCATTGGCCGCATTGGCGAACTGCCGGGCCAACACTCCGCCGTTCTGCTGCGCATACTGCTCGGCCGCCGCGACCGCACCCTTCATGCCCTCACTCGCGGGAGTCAGCAACAGCTGCGCGCCGAAGGCTCGCAACAGCGCCCGCCGCTCCTTGCTCATCGATTCCGGCATGGCCAGGACGACGCGGTATCCCTTGGCCGCGCCGACCATCGCCAGCGCGATGCCAGTGTTTCCGCTGGTCCCCTCGACGATCGTGCCACCGGGCTTCAGCTCGCCGGTTGCCTCGGCCGCCTCGATCATGGAGACGCCGATGCGGTCCTTGACCGATGCGCCGGGGTTTTGAAACTCCAGCTTGGCCAGCACGGTCGCCGCTGAATCGCCAGGGAGGCGATTCAACCGCACCAGTGGGGTACGACCCACGACTTGCGTGACGTCTTCGAAGATCTGCATGGGGACTCCTCGGGCTTCGAATCAGGAGTGGTCGGGTGAGGCATCGCCTCAGCCTGACCAACCCTTCCCGATACCGAGCCCCAGGACAAGTCGCCCTAGCGGAGTCAGGCGGAGGCGGCCGCCTGCGCCTGCAGCCGGCGCATCGCGTGTTGCACCAGCATGATGAGGGCCTGCTTGGTGGCCGCCCGGGACCGGGCGTCGGTGTAGAGCATGGGGACGTCCTCCGGCACCGCGAGCGCTTCGCGCACCGCCTCCAATTCGTGCCGAGCGACGCCGTCGAAACAGTTGACCGCCACCACGAACGGGATCTCCCTGGACTCGAAGTAGTCCACCGCCGGGAAGCACTGGTCGAGGCGCTCGGTGTCCACCAGGACCACGCCGCCGATCGCACCGCGCACCAGGTCGTCCCACATGAACAGGAACCGGTCCTGGCCAGGTGTGCCGAACAAGTACAACCACAGGTTGCCCGGCAACGCGATGCGCCCGAAATCCATGGCCACCGTCGTCGTCGTCTTGCGGGAGGTCTGGCCACCCGCATCGTCGACACCCACCGAGTGCTCTGTCATCGCGGCCTCGGTGGACAACGGTTCGATGTCGGAGATCGAGCCGATGAAGGTGGTCTTACCGACGGCGAAACCACCGGCGACGACGATCTTGACCACCGTGGGGGCTTTGCCCGCTTCCGGTGCCGGCTCCGCAGGCGCCCCGGCCTGGGCGACGCTAGAGGGAGGAAATGCCATTGAGAACACTCTCCAGAACGCTGAGGGTGGCTACGGAATCCTGCTCGGATCCACTATCGGACGTGGTTGTGGAAATACCGTGAACGCGAATCCTGCCCTGATCAGCCAGATCAGTGAGCAATAGACGTGCCACGTTGATCGGGATCTTCCGATGGGCGGAGATCTCCGCTACCGAAAGGTACTCGCTGCGGGTCAACTCGAGGATGCCCCGGTGGTCGGTGGACAGGGACACATCGGGCTCGGCCAAGGCTTCGACCAGTGCTTCCACCGGCAGCGTCTTGGAACTCACCTCTGTGCGTCCCCGGGTCAACAAATAGGGACGCACCCGGCGTACTTCATCGTCGACGTAGTCGACGTGTTCGTCGTCGGTGCTCATGCCGGTCAGACCAGGGTCGATGCGCGGGTTTCGCCGTGAACAGGCAACCGGGAACGCATCTCGGTGACCAATTGCGGCGTCAACGTGGCTTCGGCGCGGCTCACCAGCATGGCCATTTCGTAGCCAATCAGCCCGATATCGCACATGGAATCAGCCACCACGGACAGGACCGAGCCGTCGGAGATGGTCATCAAGAACATGATGAGCTCGTCCATCTCCACGATGGCCTGGCGAACCTCTCCTGCTCCCAGCTGCCGCGAAGCCCCTTTGGTGAGGCTGGACATCCCGGCGACGATCGCGGACAGCTGGTCGCCGTTGGTGCGGTCCAGCTCGGCCGACATCGCCATCAACAGCCCGTCCGCGGATACGACGATGGTGTGTTGAACGTCGGGCACGCTCTTGACGAAGTTGTCGAGCAGCCAGTTGAAGTTCTTGGCCTCGGAACTGAGATCGGTCACGGTTTTCCTCCGGTGAGACGTGCTGTAGTGCTGATATCAGGACGGCACAGGCATGCCGCCGGGGGTCGATAGCGATGTGCAACACGGGTCATGAGGACTCGTCCCCCTTCTCGGCGCCGGAACGACCGCGTTCGACACCTGCCTGGAACCCGGACAGCATGCTGCGCACGTCGGCCGCAGTGCGGTTGCGTCGCTGGCTCGGAGCCTGCGGTTTCGGGGGTAGCTTGCCGGCAGGGGTAGCACCCGCTTGCCGGCGCACCAGGGTGGTCGGCGCCTGGTCCCCGCCGCTTGAGGCACCGGTCGCCATCCGGGATGGGCGGTAGGCCTGCAATCGTCCAAGCTCGCTGAGCGCCTCGGCAGCGAACCCGCCCTCGGCATCCGCCGATCGCGGCGCCGCCGCTACCACTGGCGCGTCCTCGGAAGCCGACCGGCGAGCCGGGATCTCACTGGCCGGCGGCGCCGACGGTGTCCCGGCCGCTGCTGACGCGCCATGCGACGCGGCATTCGGCTGGTCCCCCAGGCGGGCGAACAGCGACCCTCCTCGCCCCGGTCGCCGGCCGCCACCACCAGGCAGGATGTCCTGGCTGGTCGTGGCCGGAACGGTCGGCATCCGGCCGGGCAACGCGGAGCCGTCCGCGGCAGGCGATGCAGCCTTGGGCTCAGCTTGAGCCTTCGGTGTCCCTTGCGCAGCGGGCTTCGCCTCTTGTGCGGCGGGTTTGCCGGCCGGCTTGTCAGCCGCAGCAGTAGACGCACCCGGCTTGTCCTTGCCGGCCGGTGTGGCGGGCTCACCGGACTTGTCCTCGCCACCGGCTTTTCCTGGTTCGGCGGGCTTGCCCTGCTGTTCGCCCGATCGGCCTGTTTCGCCGGCCGGGGCAGCGGCCGCCGGCTTTTCTTGCTGTGCCGAGTCCGCACCCGACGAAGACTGTTCGGCCTTGGCCGATTCCTCGTCGGCGCGCCGCGAGCGGAAGCTGCTGAACAGCCCACCGCGCTGCGCCGCCCGGGCTGCTTCGCTGCGCGGTCCAGGCACGGAGTCACCCGCCGCCGATGCGGCCTTCCCCGGCGTGCCAGGACGGTCGTTGCCCTTCGACGGAGCGCCGGTGGGTGTCTTCGGCATCGCCGTCGTGGAGCGAGCCCCGCGGCTCGGCAAGGCGGTGGAAGTCTGCGGCCCAGTAGTGGGTTTGTCGGTGCCAGCTTTGGCGGAGTCGGCGTCCGTGGCCCGGGCCTCGGCCGGCTTCGCATCGGTACGGCCCGCATCGGCCGGCTTCGGCTGCGGTTTCTTGGACTCCGCGGACGACTTGTCGGCTGGCCGCGATGCGGCGGGCTTGCCCTCGGCCGGCTTCGCGTCGTCCGCTTTCGGACCAGCCGCCTTGCCGTGCGCAGACGACACCCCCGGAACCGGGATCGGCTGATCCGCCGCCCGCTTCGATGCCTGCTGACTGACCTGTTCCGCGTCCGGCTTGCCGCGAGTGTCCGAGGGACGAGGCGCTCGTGGCTCACTCGGGCGGGCCTGGGACACCCGAGCCTCGGCGTCCGGCTTGACTGAACCCCGAGCAGGCGGAGTCTGGCCCACCTGAGGGGCGGCGGCAGGAGCATGGCCTGCACCGCGCTTGGGCATTGCGTCGCGAGCTTGCGGCGAGGCGGCCGGGCCGCCTTTGCCTGCGGCCTTGGCTGGGCGGGTCGGCTGGTAGTCGGCAGGCTTGGCCTGCGCCAACGCCTCCTCGGCCGACGTGGACTGCATCGGCATCGGCGTGGGCGTAGGCATGCGGGCGGGCGCAGTGGCCGCCGGCGAGCCGCCGGCAGATGCCTCAGCGCGCGGTTTGGGCGGCTCGGCGGCATCAGCGACATGGGTGACAGCACCCGGCACGAATGCCGAGGGCGGGAAGTCGACCCTGGCCATGACCCCCTTCTTCGCACCCGGCGAGATGACCACGTCGGCTTCCAGCCGGCGGGCCAGCCGGCCGACCACGAACAGGCCCAATCGCTTGGAGGAGACCACTTCGGCCAGGGAGGCGCTCGCGATCTTCTCGTTCGCCTCGGCGACCTCGGCGTCCGTCATGCCCAGACCGTCGTCGGTGATGATGACCGCGACGCCCTTGGGGCTGTTCTCGGTCCGCGCGGACACTCGGGAGTTGGGGTCGGAGAAGGCGGTGGCGTTCTCCAGCAATTCGGCCAGCAGCGAGGCTGCGGTCAAGGCGGTGTGCCCCAGCATCTGCGGATCGACGGTCTGCACCAGGTCGACCCGGTCGTAGTGCTCGATCTCCGAAGACGCGGTACGCACCACATCGGACAGCGCCATCGGGCGGCGCAACCGCCGGCCGGTGTCGATGCCGGCCAGCACCAGCAGCGCCTCCGCGTTTCGGCGCATCCGGGTGGACAGGTGATCCAGCTTGAACAGGGTTGCCAGCGTCTGCGGGTCTTCTTCGGTGCGCTCCAGTTGGTCGATCAGGCCCAGCTGGCGGGACAGCAGCGTCTGGTCACGACGCGCCACATTGACGAACATCCCAGCGATGGAGGCCCGCAATTCGGCCTGCTGGTTCGCGTTCTCGACGACCGACCGGTTGACATCGTTGAACGCCTGGGCGAGCCGGCCCACCTCGTCGTTGGACTCCACGTCCACGATCAGGTCCTCGCTCAGTGCCACCTTTTGGTCCGGGTTGTCCCGGTCTACCAGCTTGGGCAGTTCATCGTGGATGCGGGACACGCTCAGCGTCAGCCGCTCCAGCGGTGCCGAGATACCGCTGGCGATCGCCCTGGCCAGCAGCGCCAGCAGGATCAGCGCGGCCAGAGCTGCGGCGATGGTCCACATCATGGCGGAGTTGGCCGAATCCACCTCTTTCTGGACGTCCTTGATCGCGGGCTCGAGTACCTGGTCGGTCACCGCGCTGAGATTGCCGATCTCCTCATCGGTGGCGCTGGACAAGCTCGCGACGGTCGCGCTCGGCCGCTCACCCACCTCCAGCGCGAGCATCTGCTGTTCGATGTCCAGCAATGCCTGGTTCGGGCCCGCCAGCTCCACCCCCCGGATCTCCGCATTGGACAGAGCCGCCTTGTCCGTGATGGCCCTACGCAGGATGGCTGACTGCACCTGGGCGCGCTGTTCCTCGCTGCTCAACCCACCCTGCAGGATCACCGCGCTGAGAGTGTCCCGCTCCTGCATCAGGGCCTCGATGGCGATCTCTTCCTGGTGCAGCGTGGTCATGGCGCTCTGGGCGGCGGGCAGCGGCACGGCCTGCGACAGCGTCGGCGGGATCGCCAGCACCTGGTCGATGCCGTCGGTGTAACGCTTGTACGCCTGCTGCGGTGTGATGGAGCCCTCGTCGATCTGCACTCGCAGTTCGGGCAGGGCCTGGTTGAAATCCAGCACGCCCTGCCAGATCTCGGTGATCTGGGAGTTGGCCACCTCGTGATCCGTGGAGACCTCCGGCTTGCCCAAATCAGACATGCCGTCGGTGATCTGCCCCCGGACCTCCTTCAAGGCGTCCTTACGGGTGATGTCACCGGCCATCACCGCCTGCGTCAGCGACCGCTCGCTCTGCAACGCCCGCACCAGCTGGGTGTACTGGCTGGCACGGGCCAGCGTCGACTCGTACCCCTGGGCAGTCTCGCGCCGATCGATCGCACTCTTGACCAAGCCGCTCGCGAGCACCAGCAGTAGCACGACCGGAACGGCGAGTGCGACGAGGATCTTCGCGCGGATTCCAAGGTTTCGCAGCATGGAAGCCCTTCCAGGGTCGGCGGTGCCGGGCGGCACATCTACGTCACTCGGGGGCATCGGCCGACTTGTGGTCCCAATTGACCGGCAAGTCCCGCGGTGTCACCCGTTTGCAGTAGTATGCCGGGTAACGCCGCGACCCGTCACACGGGCACCCCACCATCGACGGGTCACGGGCCGTGGCCCCACCATCCTGGCAGCAGCCGATGGCCGGTAGGGCCGGAATCGGATCGTACCCACCAAGCGGGTGCTTGCACACCCCTTGCACCTCCTAGTCTGGGCACATGAGGATCGCCGAGGTGCGCAACCCGGGTCCCGAGGCGACGCTCGAACTCACCCGGGCGCCCGACCCGGTGCCGCAGCGCCACGAAGTGCTGGTCAGAGTGCACGCGGCGGGCGTCAACCGTGCCGACCTGCTGCAGCGGCGAGGGCTGTATCCACCGCCGCCCGGCGCTCCCGCGTGGCCAGGACTGGAGGTGTCCGGGGTGGTGGAATCGGTCGGCGCGCAGGCCGGCCACTGGCAGCCGGGCGACCGGGTGTGCTGCCTGCTTCCCGGTGGCGGCTACGCCGAACAGGTCAGCGTGGACCACCGAATGGTCCTGCCGGTGCCCGGACCGGTCTCCTTGACGCAAGCCGCCGCATTGCCGGAGGTGGCCTGCACCGTCTGGTCGAACCTCGTCGACGTTGCCGGATTGCGAGCCGGGCAGACGCTGCTCGTACACGGCGGCAGTTCCGGCATCGGCACCATGGCCATCCAGGTGGCCACCGCGCTCGGCGCCCGGGTGGCGGTCACTGCGGGCAGCCCCACCAAACTCCAGGCCTGCCGCTCGCTGGGTGCGGACATCGTGATCGACTACCGCCGGACCGACTTCGTGCAGGTGCTCGATGAGGCCACCGCGGGGCACGGCGCGGACGTGATCCTCGACGTGGTGGGGGCCAAGTACCTGGCCCGCAACATCGAGGCGCTGGCCATCGGTGGCAGGCTGGTGGTCATCGGCCTGCTGGGCGGGCGCCGTGCTGAGTTGGACCTGGCCGCGGTGCTGGCCAAGCAGGGCACGATCTGTGCGACCTCGCTACGCGCCCGCGCGGCCGACGAGAAGGCGGGCATCGTGGCGGCAGTGGCAGAGAACGTCTGGCCGATGATGGACCGCAAGCTCGTCAAACCGGTCATCGACAGGGAGTTTCCGCTTGCCCAGGCGCAGGCCGCCCATGATCGGATGGCCGCTGGCGAACACATCGGCAAGATCGTGTTGCTGGTGCATCGAACGCCGGACACCACGAACGTGCGACAGACGGGAGAACAAGGTGCCTGATCCACACGGCATGACCGGAGCCGGTGAACCGCAGCAAGGCGGCTCGGGCGAGCAGTCCGATAGTCCGACCGTGGTGGTCGTCGGCGACGATGCCATGGGCGTCGCCGACGGGCAGCGGTCCAGCCCGGCCGACATCGTCGAGGAACCCGGAAAGATCATGCGCATCGGCGGCATGATCAAGCAGCTCCTGGAAGAGGTGCGTTCGGCGCCCTTGGACGAGGCAGGGCGAGCCCGGCTCGCCCAGGTGCACCAACGCTCCATCGCGGAGCTGGAGAAGGGGCTGTCCGCCGACCTGGTCGACGAGTTGCGCTCGATCACGTTGCCGTTCGACGCGGCACAGACCCCCGGCGAGGCCGAGCTACGGATTGCGCAAGCACAACTCGTCGGGTGGCTGGAAGGCTTGTTCCACGGCATCCAGACAGCCCTGATGGCCCAGCAGATGGCGGCTCAGACGCAGATCTCGCAGATGCGAAAAGCGCTACCCGCCACCGGCGGCCAATCGGGTCAGCTACCCCCGGACGGCGGCGATCAGCGGACCGGCCACTACCTGTAACACCAGCAGCCCTGGCCACGGCAGGGTCAGAGGCGGCCACTGCTCACGCCCGGCCACTCATCAACAGGGCCTCGAGTACGACGGCCAGCCCGTCGTCGTCGACGTTGGGACATACCTCGTCGGCCGCATCGATCGCCTCGTCCGTGGCGTTGGCCATGGCGATGCCCTGGGCAGCCCACTGCAGCATGTCCACATCGTTGCGGCCGTCACCGATCGCCACCGTGCGCAGCGGCTCGACCCCCAGCCGCCGGCGCAGTAGCTCCAGTGCGCCGGCCTTGCTGACCCCCTCAGGGGCGATGTCCAGCCAGGCGGTCCACCCGATGGCGAACGCGACACCGTGCAGCCCGAGGTGTTCCACCAGCCGGACGAAGTCCTCGGCGGTTCGATCGGGGCTGCGTACGATGATGCGGCTGGTCGGCCCGGCCACCAGGCGCTCGAAGGTGACCACGTCGATCTCCCCCAGCTCCCCGTCGGGGAACGGTGCCGAAACGAGGTGGCGGCCGTCCTCGGTTTCCACCGCGAACAGTGCGCCGGGCAGTTGATCGCGCAGCAATTCGACGACGGGCCGCGGATCGAAGGTCACCGCTTCCACCACGTCGTAGCCGGCGGGCGATCCGGAATTCATCTTGATCGTGACCGCGCCGTTGGCGGTCACGACGAATCCGTCCAGGCCCAGTTCGTTCACGATCGGCGTGGTGGCCGCAATGGAGCGACCGGTGGCGATGACGACGTGGTGACCGGCGGCCGCAACCTCCTTGACGGCGGTGGCTACCCGCCCGGACAGCACCTGGTCGTAGTCAATCAGGGTGCCGTCGACATCGAGCGCAATGAGCATCGGGGTGCGGTCCACGATGCTCAGCGTACGCAGTGGGAGCGGCTGCGTCAGGCGGTGGCGGGGCGAGCCTCACCCAGCCCGCCGTCCCGAGTCACCGTGTGCGGTGACTTCCACCAAGTCCTGGCACGTGGCGTAGTCGAGGTCGCACAGGTCGGCGGACACCAGGCGCACCAGCCGGTCCAGCAGCGCCTCGTCGGAGCCTTCCAACCGGACGTCGGCGCCGAAACCGGCGTTCAGCGTCATGATCATCAATGCCGATGCGGCATCGACCGACTCGCCGTGATAGCTGATCCGCACCGGGGCGCCGCTACGCGCCACTGCGGCCGCGACTAGCCCGGCAGGCTTGGCATGCAGGCCGGACGGCGAGCCGACCCTGGCATCTCTGACAACCATGTTCGAACCACCTCATCGTGGCAGGCTAAACGGTGTATCTCACGCTGAGTGATCTCATCTATCACGGTACCTGACGGGTCCCTTCGACACGACGAAACGGTCATTCGCCACCTGTAACGCCTGTCACGCTTCACCGGGCGGCCGCAGCGGCTTGCTCAATCCGTGGCCGTGATCGCCTCCAGGCCACCGAGATACGGCCGCAACGCCGACGGAACGTGCACCGATCCGTCCGGCTGCTGATGGTTCTCCAGGATCGCCACCAGCCACCTGGTGGTGGCCAGCGTGCCGTTCAGTGTGGCGACCGCCTGATTGCCGTCATCGGTGCGGTGCCGGATGCCCAGCCGGCGGGCCTGGAAGGTGGTGCAGTTGGACGTCGAGGTCAGCTCGAGCCAGCGTTGCTGCGAGGGCAGCCACGCCTCGCAGTCGTACTTGCGGGCCGCGCTCGAACCCAGGTCCCCCGCCGCGATGTGCACCACCCGGTAGGGCAGTTCCATCGCCGCGATCATCCGCTCCTCCAACGCCAGCATCCGCTGGTGCTCGGCGGCGGCCTGCTCGGTGGTGGCGTAGATGAACATCTCCACCTTGTGGAACTGGTGGACCCGGATGATGCCCCTGGTGTCCTTGCCGTGCGAACCGGCCTCCCGGCGGTAGCACGCCGACCACCCGGCATACCGCAGCGGCCCGCCGGACAGGTCGATGATCTCGTCGCGGTGGTAACCCGCCAGGGCCACCTCGGAGGTGCCGACCAGGTACAGATCGTCGGCGTCGATGCGGTACACCTCGTCCCGGTGCGCGCCGAGGAATCCGGTGCCACCCATGACTTCGGGGCGTACCAGCGACGGGGTGATCATCGGGGTGAAGCCAGCCTGCACGGCGACGTCCATGGCCAGGTTCAGCATCGCCAGCTCCAGCCGCGCGCCCCACCCGGTCAGGAAGTAGAACCGGGCACCGGAGACCTTGGCCCCGCGGGCGGTGTCGATGAGCCGCAGCCGCTCGCCCAAGGCCAAGTGGTCGAGCACCTCGACCGTGCCGCCGTGAGTGAGATCGAGCGGCTCGCCCACCTCGCGCAGCACCTCGAAGTCCGCCTCACCACCTGTGGGCACCCCGTCGGCAATCACGTTGGACAGTCCGAACATCGACTCGGCCAGTTCCGAATCTGCCTGAGCCGCAGCTGCTTCCGCCTCCTTCACGGAAGCGGCCAGCTGGGTGGCCTGGGCGATGAGATCCTGTTTGTGCTGGCTGGGCGCTTTCGCGACCCGTTTGCCCATCGCCTTCTGCTGCGCCCGTAGGGATTCGAAACGCGCCAACGCGGCGCGCTTGGCGGT
>PDSI01000031.1 GCA_002748415.1 Micrococcales bacterium
CCCACCGCCACCGCGCCGGCGGTGACAGCGATCCCGGTCAGGGTGCACGCGGCGGCAGCGATGACCGCGGGCCGAAGTGCGGACGCGCGGGTCAGGTCGACGTGGCGGGCCACCAACACCCCGGTCAGGGCGTAGGCACTCCACAGGGCCACCGGATAGGGCGTTGCGAACAGGACGGTGGACACCGCGACGGCGGGCTCGGCCAGGTCCTGGGCCTGGAGGTTCCACGGCAGCATCGGGTTGAACCGGCTGCGCACCCACCAGGCGGTCCAGGGCGCCAGCAGCAGGATTGCCGCGATAGCCAGCAGGATCCACCGGCTGCGCCCGCGAGCGGCCACGGCGACGACCAGGCTCACCAGGGCCAGGTTCGCGATGATGATGGCCGCCCTGGTCTGCAGGGCCGCCAACGCCAGCCCGATCGCCAGCAGCACGGCGATCCGCCACAGGATCGCGCCGGCCGCGGTGCTGGCCGGCCGCCCGCTGCGGCGCCCCAGCTCGTGACCGACGCCGACCAACAGGGTGAAGGTGACCGCGTGCAGGTCCCACAGCAGCGCACTGGGCGTCCCGCCGACGACGTGATTGACCATGATGCCCAGCAGCGCCATTCCACGGGCGAGGTCGACGCCGGTCAGCCTGGCGCCGGTTCGGGACTGGTCGGGGGCCACGCTCGGTGAGCCTATCGAGGTGTTCGAGTCCACCGGGGCGTAACGGCCCGGCCGGTGTGCTGCTCGCCGCGACCGGGGCCGGCCCGTATACATTTGCCGCATGCGGGTGGCGCGTTTCGTGGTGGATTCCGATCCGGTGTTCGGCTATGTCGTCGGCGAGCCGGGAAACGAGCGGCTCGAGGCGCTGAGCGGGGATCCGTTGTACGCCCAGGTGGTGCGTACCGGGAAGTCGTATGCGTTGGGCGACGTGCGGTTGGTGACGCCGGTCATCCCGCGCAGCAAGGTCGTCGGTATCGGGCGCAACTACGCCGATCACGCCGCGGAGATGGGTAGCGAACTGCCGGCCAAGCCATTGGTGTTCTTCAAACCCAACACCAGCGTCATCGGTGCCGACGACCCGATCCTGTTGCCGGGATTCAGCAACCGGGTGGAGTTCGAGGGCGAGTTGGCGGTGGTCATCGGCACCATCTGCAAAGAAGTCCCGCGCGAACGCGTCAAGGACGTCATCTTCGGGTACACCTGCGCCAACGATGTCACCGCCCGCGATGCCCAAGCCAGTGACGGGCAGTGGGCCAGGGCGAAAGGCTTCGACACGGCGTGCCCGCTCGGACCGTGGATCGTCACCGGCCTGGACCCCGAAGAACTGAGCATCCGCACCAGGGTGGACGGGCAGCTGCATCAGGACGGCAACACCCGGGACCTCGTGTTCGGTATCGAGGACCTGGTCGAGTACGTCTCGGCCGCTTTCACGCTGCTGCCCGGTGACGTCATCCTCACCGGCACGCCGGCCGGTGTCGGGCCGATCGAGGACGGCCAGGTGGTCGAGGTGGAGATCGAGGGCATCGGCGCGCTGCGCAACCGGGTCATGCGCCGCTGAGGTCTCGGGCGTACCACGCGGACCGGCTACGGCTGGCCTATCCTGGCCCGGATGAGCACTTCCACCCCCGATCCCAGCCCTCACCCTCTCGCCTCGTCCGCGGGCACGGGCCCACCTGCCGCGCCCCGGTTGCGGTTCTGCCCCTCGCCCACCGGAACTCCGCACGTCGGCCTGGCCCGTACCGCCTTGTTCAACTGGGCGTACGCCCGTCACACCGGTGGGTCCTTGGTCTTCCGGATCGAGAACACCGATGCGGCCCGCGACAGTGAGGAATCGGTGCAGGCGATCACCGACGCGCTGGCGTGGCTGGGCATCGACTACGACGAGGGCCCTGATGCCGGCGGCGACTACGGCCCTTACCGGCAGAGCGAGCGCCGCGACATCTACGCCGAGGTCATCGCCAAACTGGTCGACGGCGGCTACGCCTACGAGTCCTTCTCCACCCCGCAGGAAGTGCAGCAGCGGCACCGGCAAGCGGGTCGTGACCCACAACTGGGCTACGACAACTACGACCGTGACCTGACCGAACAACAGAAAGCCCAGTTCCGGTCCGAGGGCCGCCTGCCGGTACTGCGGGTCCGCATGCCGGGTGAGGACATCGTCGTCAACGACCTGGTCCGTGGCGAAGTCAGGTTCCCCGCCGGGTCGGTGCCAGACTTCGTCATCGTCCGCGGCAACGGCGACCCGCTGTACACGCTGGTGAACCCGGTCGACGACGCCCTGATGCGCATCACCCATATCGCCAGAGGCGAGGACCTGCTCAGTTCCACTCCGCGCCAGTTGGTCCTGTTGCAGGCACTGCGTGAGCTCGGCCTGGCGGACGCAGCTCCGGTCTACGCCCACCTGCCGTTGGTGATGGGGGAGGGCAACCGCAAGCTGTCCAAGCGCGACCCGCAATCGGACCTGTTCCGGTACCGGGAACGAGGTTTCGTCCGCGAGGGCATCGTCAACTACTTGGCGTTGTTGGGCTGGGCGATCGGCCCGGACCGCGACGTGTTCACCCCGCCGGAATTCACCGCTGCGTTCGAACTCGGTGCCGTCAACCCCAACCCGGCGCGCTGGGACCAGAAGAAGGCCGAAGCCATCAATGCCGAGCACCTGCGGCTGCTGGCGGTCGATGATCTGGCCGCGCGCATCGTGCCCTACCTGTATGCGGCGGGCCTGGTCGGCGCCGAGCGGATCGCTGCGCTGACCGGCCGCGAGCAGGAGATCCTGCGCGCGGCGACTCCGTTGGTGCAAAGCCGGATGCAGGTGCTCGGAGAAGCCGTCGGGATGCTCGGTTTCCTGTTCATCGACGACGCCGAACTGAGCATCGCCGATGACGCGCGGGCCAGCCTACGCGAGGAGGCACCGGCGGTGTTGGACGCAGCCATCGGCGCGTTGGGCCAGGTGAGCGATTTCGAGGCGTCGAAGCTTGAGGCGAAGCTACGGCAGGCCATCGTCGACGATATGGGCATCAAGCCGAAGTTCGCGTTCGGGCCGTTGCGGGTAGCGGTCTGCGGACGCCGTGTCTCCCCGCCGTTGTTCGAATCGATGCAGATCCTCGGCCGTGATTCCAGCATGGCCAGGTTGCGTGCGTTGCAAGCGAGCCTGACGTGACCGCACAACCCCCGGGCGGCCAGTGGCCGCAGCCGTCGTTCGACCACCCTGGCGGCGCCCCGCAGCCGTGGCGGCCATCCGGCCAGCTGCCGCCGGACTGGCCCGGCGCCGGCAACTACCCGGCCCATCCGATGCGGCCCGGCGGTCAGCCCATGCCGCCTGGTTTCGGCTCCTTCGCTTCCGGTGGCCCGGCGGATGCGTTCCTGCCGCGCAGCTATCCGCAGCTGTTGCGCGGGCCGGCGCACCGGTGGTGGCGTCCGCTGGCGTCGCTGGCGATCGGGCTGGCCGGTGTGCTTGTCCTGCTCGCGCTGGCGGTGGTTGCCCTGATCGTCGCGGTGATCCTGGACCCGGAGTGGGCCGAGCAAGTCGCGGACTCCACCGGGACCAGCCAGCTCATCACCCAGGACAACCTGGCCGGCATGCTGTTGGGCACCAACCTGTTTCTGGCCGCGTTCATTCCGATCTCGCTGCTGGCTGTGCGGGGCGGGCATGCGTGGCGCTGGAACTGGGTGCATTCGGTGACCGGGCGGCTGCGGTGGCGGTGGCTGCTGGCCGTGGCCGGGGTGGCGGCAGTCGTCCAGATCATCGCCACCGGTGCGGTGCTGGTGATCGAGGGACCACCGGATTTCTCCCGGCCTGAGCCGCAACTCGGGCTGTTGCTGGCGATCATCCTGCTGACCACGCCGCTGCAGGCGGCGGGGGAGGAGTACCTGGCCCGGGGCTGGCTGACGCAGTCGATCGGTTCCTGGTTCGCCCGCCCGGCGGTGGCGGTCATCGTCAGTGCACTGATGACGGCAGGCGTGTTCGCCGCACTGCACGGGGCGCAGAACTTCTGGCTCGGGCTGGACCGGTTCGCCTTCGGCCTGTTCGCCAGCTATGTGACGTGGCGCACCGGCGGGCTGGAAGCGGCGGTTGCGGCGCATGCGGTCAACAACATCATCGTCTTTATTCCGCTGGTGCTGTCCGGGACCTTGGTCGAAGGCCTCAACGTCGCGGATGCCGGTGCGCTCCTGGTGCTGTTCGACATCGCCACGATGGTTCTGCTCGGGTGGCTGGTGACCGTACTCGCCGAGCGGTGGAAGGTGCAACGAATGCACTTTCCACCGGTCCGCTGACACATCGAGGACCCCCTGCCCATGAGCAGAGGGTCCTCGTACGGTAGCCCCGACGGGATTCGAACCCGCGCTACCGCCTTGAGAGGGCGGCGTGCTAGGCCACTACACAACGGGGCCAGGGTGGGTCACCCACCAACGACGATTCACTGTAGCGCTGTACAACAGCCGACAACCAATCACCGGTCGCGCTGGGGTACCAGGACTCGAACCTAGACTAACTGAACCAGAATCAGTCGTGCTGCCGATTACACCATACCCCACCGGGTATCGGGATCAACTACCGGACGAGCCGAGAGCTGACCAACCCGACGATCAAGAATAGCGGAGCGCGACGTCGGGGGCGAATCACTTGCCGACACCGTCGTGCTCGTGTTCCGGCGGGTGCCCGTTCAGGCCGGGGGCTGCAGTTGAGCGGTCAATTGTTCGCCGGCGCGCAACACCAGCGGACCGTGCTGGCGTGCACTGGCGCGGCCGAGCCGCTGCAGCGGACCGGAAACGGACACGGCGGCAAGGACCCGTCCGCCGGGCCCACGTACCGGGGCGGAGATCGAACCGACGCCGGGCTCCCGTTCACCGTGGGTGTGGGCCCATCCCCGCCGGCGCACCGCGGCGAGGGTGGACGCGGTGAACTGTGCGGTGCGCAGCGCCCGCTGGATACGGTCGCCGTCCTCCCAGGCCAGCAGAACCTGCGCGGCCGAGCCCGCGGTCATCGGCATGGTGGCGCCGACCGGCACCGAATCCCGTAGCCCCATCGGTCGTTCGGCGGTGGCCACACACACCCGGTGTTCGCCCTGCCGGCGGAAAAGCTGTGCGCTCTCCCCGGTCTGGTCTCGAAGCGCGGCAAGCACCGGAGCGGCCGCGGCGAGCAGCCGGTCTTCCCCCGATGCCGCTGCGAGTTCGCCGAGCCGAGGACCCAGGACGAACCGGCCCTGCAGGTCCCGGCCGAGCAGCCGGTGGTGCTCCAGTGCGATGGCCAGCCGGTGCACGGTTGGGCGGGGCAAGCCGGTTCCGGCCACCAGCTGGGCCAGCGTGGCGGGTCCCGCTTCCAGCGTAGTCAGGACCGTTGCGGCTTTGTCCAGTACCCCGACTCCGCTACTATGTTTCATGATTCGATACTGCCGTCTCAGAATGTGATATGCAAGCGACGGTGTGTCAGGCAGAGCGTGGCAGAACCACGCTCTGGTCGTCGGGCGCCAGGGTGCCGGCCGGGCCGGCTTGTGCCGCGGGGGTGAGTCGCTGCGTCGGACAGTCGGCAACAGCGAGAGGAGAACTCATTGGGACGGACACTGGCCGAGAAGGTCTGGGACGCACACACGGTGCGCAAAGGTGCCGACGGGGCACCGGATCTGCTCTACATCGACCTGCACCTGCTGCACGAGGTGACCAGCCCGCAGGCATTCGAAGGCCTGCGGTTGGCGGGCCGCCAGGTTCGCCGCACCGACCTGACCATCGCGACCGAGGACCACAACACCCCGACCGAGAACATCCACCTGCCCATTGCAGATCCGACGTCGCGGACCCAGGTTGACACGCTGCGGGCCAATTGCCGGGAGTTCGGGGTACGGCTGCACTCCCTGGGGGACGCCAACCAGGGCATCGTGCACGTGGTCGGTCCGCAGCTCGGCCTGACCCAGCCCGGCATGACGGTGGTGTGCGGAGATTCCCACACCTCCACCCACGGCGCCTTCGGCGCACTGGCGTTCGGGATCGGGACCTCTGAGGTGGAGCATGTGCTGGCCACCCAGACATTACCTCTGCAGCCGTTCAAAACGATGGCCGTCAACGTCACCGGAACGCTGGCCGACGGGGTCACCGCCAAGGACGTCATCCTCGCTGTGATCGCCAAGATCGGGACCGGCGGTGGGCAGGGATACGTCCTCGAATACCGTGGCGAAGCGATCGAGAAGCTGTCGATGGAAGCGCGGATGACCATCTGCAACATGTCGATCGAGGCGGGAGCACGGGCCGGGATGATCGCCCCGGACGAAACCACGTTCGCCTATCTCGAGGGTCGCCCGCATGCACCGGCCGGCGCGGACCAGGACGCGGCGCAGCAGTACTGGCGTTCGTTGCGCACCGACGACGATGCCGTGTTCGACCACGAGGTTCATCTGGACGCAAACGAATTGACGCCCTTCGTCACCTGGGGCACGAACCCCGGCCAGGGCGTTCCGCTGAGCGAGACGGTGCCGGACCCGGCCATGATGACCGACCCGGGCCAGCGGCAGGCGGCAGCGCGTGCGCTGGAATACATGGGTCTGTCCGCCGGCACACCGATGCGCGACATCGCGGTGGACACGGTCTTCATCGGTTCGTGTACCAACGGTCGCATCGAGGATCTGCGAGTGGCTGCCGAAGTCGTTCGGGGTCGCACCAAATCCCCTGACGTGCGGGTGCTCGTCGTTCCAGGTTCGGCCAAGGTGCGGCTGCAGGCCGAGCAGGAGGGCCTCGACCGGGTCTTCACCGACTTCGGGGCAGAATGGCGAAATGCCGGTTGCTCCATGTGTCTTGGCATGAATCCGGACCAGCTGGCGCCACAGCAGCGCAGCGCCTCCACCTCGAACCGCAACTTCGAGGGCCGCCAAGGCAAGGGAGGGCGGACCCATTTGGTGTCCCCGCTGGTCGCCGCCGCCACCGCGGTGCGCGGCACCCTGTCCAGCCCCGCCGACCTGACCGCTGCGGCGCGCTGACGCACGCCGGCCGCCCGAGGAAAGAGGAAGAACCCGTGGAGAAGACCGTCATTCATACCGGCATCGGCGTCCCGCTGCGCCGTAGCAACGTCGATACCGACCAGATCATCCCCGCGGTGTATCTGAAGCGCGTGACCCGTACCGGATTTGAGGATGCCCTTTTCGCCGCCTGGCGTAAAGACCCCGAGTTCGTCCTCAACCGCGACCCCTACTCGCGTGGCAGCGTGCTGGTGGCGGGCCCGGACTTCGGGACCGGGTCTTCGCGTGAGCACGCAGTCTGGGCGTTGAAAGACTACGGCTTTCGCTGTGTTTTGTCCGCTCGGTTTGCCGACATCTTCCGCGGCAACAGCGGCAAACAGGGCCTGGTTGCAGGCCAACTGGCCCAGGCCGACATCGAGATCCTGTGGAAACTGCTGGAGACCGATCCCGGCACCGAGGTCACCGTCGACCTGGATCAGCGCGTTGTTCGCTGTCAGGGCAACGAGTTCCCCATGCAGGTGGACGACTACACCCGCTGGCGGCTGATGGAGGGCCTGGACGACATCGGTCTCACCCTGCAGCATGAGCAGGACATCGCCGAGTTCGAATCCAGCCGTGCGAGTTTCAAGCCGACCACACTGCCGGTAAAGGTCTGAT
The DNA here is from genome assembly GCA_002748415.1 of Micrococcales bacterium. Taxonomy (GTDB): domain Bacteria; phylum Actinomycetota; class Actinomycetes; order Actinomycetales; family CAWJMD01. The sequence goes on from PDSI01000031.1 coordinate 7,583, forward strand.
CGGCTCCACCTGCGCTGGGTTGCGCTGGGGGGCAACCGGATAGGACCGGTGCGGGGTGAAACCGCGCAAGTACGACTCGATACGTCCGACAACGGGCAAATAGTGGACGTGAGGCGCTTGTGGCTCTACCGTTTCGGAGTGTAAGGCGTGCATCTAGGCTCGCGTTGCCCCCTAATACGGAGGGATCTGGCAGTGAACAAGGGAGATCTGATCGAGGCTCTCGAGGCCAAACTGGGCAGCCGAAAGCTGGCAGTCGACGCCGTCGAGTCGGTGGTCGACACCATCGTGCGCAGCGTGGCTCGTGGTGAACGTGTGGCTATCAGCGGCTTTGGCACCTTCGAGAAGGCCGCGCGCGCCGCGCGGACCGGCCGCAATCCGCGCACCGGCCAGACGGTACGAATCCGCAAGACATCGGTACCGAAATTCAAGCCGGGTACGGCCTTCAAGAGTTTCGTGGCGGCCCCCAGCAGCATGCCCAAGGCGTCCAGCGTAGGCAGCGGCGCGGTGACATCGCGCTCTACCGGTGGCGCGGCAGGCGGCGGCCCGGCCAAGAAGACCGCGGCCAAGAAGACGACGGCGAAGAAGGCGCCCGCGAAGAAGACGACGGCGAAGAAGGCGCCGGCCAAGAAGACAGTGGCCAAGGGCGCGACGGCAGCCAAGAAAGCGCCGACCAAGAAGGCACCGGCCAAGAGCCCGACCGCAGCCAAGAAAGCGCCGACCAAGAAGGCACCGGCGAGGAGTGCCGCACCGGCGAAGAAGACCGCAACCAAGCGGGCTGCGGTGAAGAAGGCCCCGGCCAAGCGCACCACCAAGAAGGCGTAAGGCCGCTAAACCAGGTCGAGTTCGGCGAGGGCCGCGGCAGTGTGCGGGCCTATCCCCAGTCTGGCGACACGAGCCAGGTCTTCGGTGCGGTCCACGTCAATTCGTAGTCCGGGCAACGGCAATTCCAGCGCTGTTGCGCCCGCGCGGGCATGTGCCGTGGCAGAGGCAGGCCCGAACCGAGGCCGCAGCGTCTGCACCGAACGGCCCGCCAGCATGACGGTGCCCGACTCTAGTACGTCCGGAACGAATGCCTGGCCGCAGGTGTCAGCGGCTGTCGCGGCGAAGAGGGCATCCGCTGCGGCCAGAGCGGTGTCGATGTCTGCCGCCGTCACCGCCGGAAGGTCGGCGGCCAGCAATGCCACCGGTTCTTCCTCGTGCCGGCTGGTCGGGTAGTGCCGTGCCGCCCAGGAGAGGGCCGAGTTCAACGTCGCGTCCGGGTGATCCGAGTCGAGCGCCGCAGGCTGGACCAGGACCCGCACCTGCGTCGGCGTGTCGCTGGTGCGCAGCCATCCGTCGACGTCTTCGGCCGCGTCGTCGGCCGAGCACACCACCACGATGCTGCCCACCCGCCGCGCCCGCGCCAGCGAGGCCAGCACGTCACGGGCCATTGCGGTGGCCAATCGTGTTGCCGTTGCGGATGCCTCGGACACGCCGAGACGATCGGCGAGACCGGCTGCCAGTCTGCGTTTGGCCGCCGGACCGCCTTTGTGCGCAACGACGACCCCCCAACGTGGACGGCTCAGCAGGGTGGTGCTGCCGTGTTCACCCCCCAATTCACCCACCGACACATCGTTTGCGAGCTCTCGGCGTGGCAACGAGCAGCGGCATGAACCCGTAGCATACCTGTCCATGAGTACTCACATAGGCGCGCAAGCAGGCCAGATCGCTCCCATCGTTCTCATGCCCGGTGACCCGTTGCGGGCCAAGTGGATAGCGGAGAACTTCTTGTCCGAGGCCACCTGCTATACGCAGGTGCGTGGGATGCTCGGCTTTACCGGGACGTATGACGGGCACCGGGTATCCGTGCAGGGTTCGGGCATGGGAATGCCGTCGTTCTCCATCTACGGTCACGAGCTGTTCGCCGAATACGATGTGCAGTCCATCATACGAGTCGGTTCCTGCGGGGCGCTCACCGAGGAGTTGAAGGTCCGTGATCTCGTGATGGCCACCGCGACCTGCACAGATTCCAACATGAATCGAGTCAGGTTCTCCGGGCTGGACTACGCGCCCGCCGCCAGCTACGAGTTGCTGCGCGCGGCCATGGACGCCGCGGCCGGTAAGCAGGTCCGGGCCAAGGCCGGGCTGGTGTTCTCCGCCGACCAGTTCTACAACCCTCGGCCGGAATTGCTGCAGACCATGGTCGAGTACGGCGTGCTGGCGGTGGAGATGGAGGCAGCGGCTCTCTACACGTTGGCAGCCAAGTTCTCCCGGCAGGCACTGGCCATCTGCACGGTGTCCGATCACATCGTCACCGGGGAAGAGACTTCGGCGCAGGAGCGGGAACAGACCTTCGGCGACATGATCGACATCGCGCTGCGCGCGGCCCTGGCCGGATAGTCTGCGGTGCCCGAGAAGAGCTTCAGCTACCGGCTGGCCGAACGGATCGCGACCGCCGTCACGTCCTGGGCAACGGAGCGGACCTGGGAGGGGTTCGGTCATGTTCCCGCCGGCGGGTGCGTCATCGTCTCCAACCACGTCTCCCACGCCGACCCCATCACGTTGGGCCATGCCCTCGTCGACCACGGCCACGTTCCGCGGTTCATGGCCAAGGACAGCCTGTTCCACGTACCCGTGTTCGGGCGCATCATGCACAACGCCGGGCAGATCCCGGTGGTGCGGCAGTCGGCCTCGGCCGCTGAGGCGGTGCAGGCCGCCGTGGACGCGGTGCAGGCCGGGGAAATGCTGGTCGTCTACCCAGAAGGCACTCTCACCCGAGACCCGGACCTGTGGCCGATGCGCGGCAAGACCGGTGCCGCCAGGATCGCGCTGCAGACCGGCTGCCCGGTGGTCCCGGTGGGCCAGTGGGGCCCGCAAGACTTGTGGGCGCCGTTCGTCGGCGCGCCGCGGCTGCGTCCGGACGTCCCGGTGCACTTGCGGGTCGGACCCCCGGTGGACCTGTCCGGCTTGGACTCCGGGGCCAAGTCGCTGGTGCGCGCCACTGACCGGATCATGGACGCGATTACCGGCATCGTCGCTGACCTGCGAGGTCAACGTGCGCCGGACAAGCGCTGGAACCCACGCGTCCACGGCCAGAGCGAGACCGGAAAACTGAGCCGGGGCAACCGGTAACCTGGCCCCGGTTGTTGCGCCGTGGCGACCCGAACCGGTCCGCCGCCGCCAACCCGAGAACCGCAGACCCGGACGCCGGGCGGGTCGCGCCGGCGGCCCAGCACCGCCCGCAGCGAAGGAGTGCCGATGCGCGCACACGAAGCAGGAGCCCTGCATGCGCAGGGATACGGGGCTCCGGGGTGGCTCGCTCCGCCCGAGGACCCGAACGCACTGGTGGCGCGGTTGTGGCCCAGTGGGGTCCGCCGCCACGCCGGCGGCGCGTTGGAAGTGGCCGGGGTCGATGTGCGCGACATCGCCCGTGACTACGGAACTGCCGCCTACGTCATCGACGAGGCCGACTTCCGTTCCCGCGCACGCGAGTTCGCCACCGAGTTCGACCGGGCCTTCGCTCCGCACTGCGGCGGCGCCGACGTGTACTACGCGGGCAAGGCGTACCTGTGTACCGAGACCGCCCGGTGGGTGACTGCAGAAGGCCTGCGGCTGGACACCGTGTCCGGGGTGGAACTGGCGGTGGCGCTGCGCGCCGGGGTGCCGGGCGAGCGCATCGGGCTGCACGGCAACAACAAGTCCGACGCGGAGATCACCCGCGCGGTGCGGGCCGGGGTCGGGCGCATCGTCCTGGACAGCGCCGAGGAGGTCGACCGGGTGGCCGACATCGCACGCGCGAACGGCACCACGGCCCGGGTGCTCATCAGGGTCACCGTCGGAGTCGAGGCACACACCCACTCCTATATCGCCACCGCGCACGAAGACCAGAAATTCGGGGTGTCCCTGGCCACCGGCGAGGCCGCCGGGGTCGCCGCCGCGGTGCTCGCCCGCCCCCAGCTGGACCTGCGGGGACTGCACTCCCACATTGGTTCTCAGATCTTCGACGTCGCCGGGTTCGAGGTGGCCGCCAGGCGGCTCATCGGCCTGCACGCGAGCCTGCAGGCCGAGCACGGCAGCACACTGCCCGAGATGGACCTCGGCGGCGGTTTCGGCATCGCCTACACCACCCAGCACGACCCGATGCCGGTCGCCGAACTGGCCGACGGCATGGCGGATGTGGTGGCCAAGGAATGCGCCGCCCAAGGGGTGGACGTGCCCCGCGTGTCGGTGGAGCCCGGACGGGCCGTAGCCGGGCCGTCCACCTTCACCCTCTACACCGTCGGCACCACCAAAGAGGTTGTGCTGGACGGTGGTGGGGTCCGCCGCTACGTCGCCGTCGACGGCGGCATGAGCGACAACATCCGGGCCGCCCTGTACGGTGCCGACTACTCCGCCACGTTGGCCTCCCGGCGTTCCGGTGCGCGGCCGCAGCTGACCAGAGTCGTCGGCAAACACTGTGAGTCGGGCGACATCCTGGTGATGGACGAGTTCATGCCCGCCGACGTCGGCCGCGGCGACCTGATCGCGGTGCCCGGCACCGGCGCCTACTGCCGGTCGATGGCCTCCAACTACAACCACGCGCCGCGCCCACCGGTGCTGGCGGTGCGCGAGGGTACGGTCAGAGTGTTGATGCGCAGGGAGACCGAAGAGGACCTGCTGGGCCTGGACATGGGCTGAGCCGCACCGGGGCCGTCGCCCGGGCGCCGCGCGGGGACACACCGTGGGACCGCAGTACCTCACTGTCAAGTTCCCGCGTGGTGATGGCCTTACCTCACGTGTTTTTCCCGCGAAGCGAGGGGTCAGCTGGCTCGGGTCCTGAGGCATGCGGGTTCGGGTGCTTTCCAGGTGGTCTGGTCGTGGATGCGGTGGGTCTTCTTGGCTGCGAGGCGGGTGAGTTCTTGCTGGGTGTGGCAGGAGGTCGTGGACGTGCTCGCCGCGCGACGTGCCCGGCGGACGGCCTGGCCGGGCACCGTGAAGCGGGCTCATGGGTTCTCCGGGCTGATCCGGTGCGCGAGCTGCGGCACCGCGATGCGCAAACGGGCCTCGCAGGACATCTGCATCAACTACCAACGCAGCGTCTGCTCCCTATCGATCAACGCCAAAGGGATCACGGCCCTAGTCGAGGCGTATCCGCTCCCGCCAGCACGACTACCAGCAGCGCCTGGCCCGCATCCCGGTCGTCGAGGTGTCCTTTGATGTGAACACAGCCGCCTCGGAGTGGGAAGGCCGCTCTGCGACATGGCGGCACGCAGCGACACGGCTGGTACTGGACACGGTGCTCATCCACGCCCCCCAAAGGGGAATGCACACTATCGTGCCCAAACGCAAGGGCGACACCCAGGAGACTTACCGGGCGAGGCTGCGGGAGCACCGCAACGAACTACTGGCCCGCCGCGTCGAGTTCATCGGGTACGCCTGTACGCCTGACCCGCTTGGTTTCGGCAGCCCGCACAGGGCCTGCAGCCGCTGGCGTACCTGAGGGTCGGCAATCACAGGCGGCAACCCCTGGGCCGCACGGCTACGTCGGGTCAGACGCGTACCGAACCACTCGGAATCGGAGCCCGGCGGTGGAGACGCGGCGGTGATCGTAGTGATGTGCTGCGCGGAGGTCAGGCGAGACTCCATAGCCACAACATATAGTCATTTTCCAAGGTTTGCTCTACTATACGTAGAGTGTGCCCACGGGGTGAGCGACGCAACCGGGATTCACAGCGAGGTAGCCGACGGGGGAGGCCCGATCGGCACAGTGAACGCGGTCACCGAGGGGCGTACCCCCGGTCGCGCGGTGTGGGAGAAATCCCGCCACCGTCGCCTACGGCTCTCCCCGCCCGCGTCCGCATGGAAGATCCCCGGCACCGATGGATACCAGGCCCCGGTGCGGCGGGCCGGATCGCGTACCCAAGCCGGTGGCATCCAGGCTCTCACCTTCTGCAAGGCGGCTGGCATCGCCGATATTGGCGGCAGCATGCAGCGCCCCGGTCGGCAGCGGACTCTGGGGCTGGTTCATCCTGGGTGGCAGTGAGCAGTTTCGCGACCGAACAGATCTCACGGTCAAGCCCGCTGGGGTGGTGTACGAGGGTGATTCCTCGTCGGGTGGTTAGGCGCTGATCGCGCCGGTGATGGTCAGGGGGTCCTCCTTCTCGTCGGGGACGGTCGTGGTGAGGGTGGTCCGGCACTGCTTGAGGAGCTCGAGGCCGAGGTAGCGGCGCTGCTCGACCCACTCGTCGTGCTGCTCGGCCAGGACGGCGCCGACGAGCCGGATGACGGCGTCGCGGTTGGGGAAGATCCCGACCACGTCGGTGCGGCGGCGGATCTCCCGGTTGAGGCGCTCGTTGGGGTTGTTGGACCAGATCTGTCGCCAGCACGCCTTGGGGAAGACGGTGAACGCGAGGATGTCCTCGCGGGCGTCCTCGAGGTAGGCGGCCACCGTGGGGAGCTTCTCGCGTAGCGATTCGACGATCCGGTCGAACTGGGCGTGCACGCTGGCGGCGTCGGGTTGGTCGTACACGGAGTGCGGCAGCGCCTTGACCCAGGGCCACGAGCTCTTCGGGGTCGCGGCCATCAGGTTGGCCGCGAAGTGGGTCCGGCACCGTTGCCAGGACGTCCCGGGCAGGGTCGCGCCGATCGCGTCGACTAGCCCGGCGTGCGCGTCGGAGGTCACCAAGCCGACCGGGCCGGCGGCGGTGAGGCCGCGGGCG
>PDSI01000143.1 GCA_002748415.1 Micrococcales bacterium
CAACGGTGACCAGACCCCCACCGCCGAGGAAGCTCCAGGGCGAAACGTCAGCTCCGACCTCTTCACCTACGAGCAACCCGAACCCATCGCCTCCACCAGCGGCGACCTCAAAACCAGCTACTGGTCCGAGCCGGTCACCCTGGAGATCCTCGAACTCCGTTCAACCCCCACCGCAACACGACTGACCTACCGGCTGACCGCCGACCAATCCACAGTCCATGGCGTCAACGGTCACATGTGGGCCGAACAGCCTCGCCTGATCGACCAAGACACCAACCAGGCCTACCTCGTGCTCACAACCGGCCACCCCGACAGCGACAAAGGCCGAATCGAGATCGCCCTGATCACCGGCGACAACGCAACCGGCCGTGCAGCACCGCCCCAGGAAGGCCTCTACCCCACCCTGCCCGAAAACCTCACCGAAATCGACGTCACCATGCCCGGCCTCAAACCCACAACAGTCCCCATCACCCGCTAGGCGCCCGGGAGTTGTGCCGGTGGCCGGGTCCTCTCCAGGGCGGGCATCCGATCGCTCAGGAGCGGTGCAGGGGTAGCCGGATGGTGGCCACCAGGCCGGGTGACACCCCGCCGTCGGTCCGTGCGTCGGCCAACGTCACCTCACCGCCGTGTCGGGTGACGATGTCCCGCACGATCGCCAGACCCAGGCCGCTGCCGCCTGCGTCGCGGTCGCGGGCATCGTCCAGCCGGGTGAACCGCTCGAACACCCGGCTGCGCTCCGCTGCCGGGATGCCGGCTCCGTCGTCCCGCACCGTGACGACGCCGTGCGCGCCGTCGCGCCGCACCGCAACCACCACCTGGGACGTCGCGTGCCTGATTGCGTTGTCGAGGAGGTTGCCGATGGCTCGCGACAGCCCGTCGGCCTCGGCGTCGACCGGTACGGATGCGGGCCGGCCGGGTGCATCGATGCGGACCGCAACGCCGGCTGAGCCCCGCGCCTGCACCGTCGCCCGGGTCAACTCCGTCAGGTCGACCCGTTCCGGGGTGAACGGCCGCGCCTCATCGGCAAGCCGCGACAACACCAGCAGATCCTCGACGAGGGCCGACAACCGGCGCACATCCGGCAACACCTCCGCGGGCAGGTCCCCGGCCTCACCGACGTGCTCGGCCACCTCCAGCTGGGCGCGCACGCTGGCCAGCGGGCTGCGCAACTCGTGCGCCGCATCCGCCACGAACGCCCGCTGCCGCGCCCTGGCGTGCTCCACCGGGGCCAGCGTTGCCCCGATCACCCACCACGCCAACGCCCCCACGGCTACCCCGATCACCGGGAACGCCACCACCAAACCCTTGGCCAACCGCACATTGGCCGCCCGCAGCGGCTCAGTCGACGTTGCCGCCAGCACGCTCAGCCGCTCACCCTCCGGGTCCTGCGCCGCAACCGCCACCACCCGCAGCGTGCCGCTCAACCCGGCACGGTTGGCGGGGACCTGGACGCCTTGCCCGTCGAGCGCGTCGGCCAGCCCGGCGTCGCTGAGCAGCGACGTCATCCGGTCCGCGTTCGCCGATGCGGCGCGGATACTGCCGTCCGGGTTGACCACCTGCACCAGCTCCACCCCGGTCACCGGCAACGGATCGGCCAACCGGTCCTGCTCGATCAGCTCCGCCACACTCTGGGCCGTGGCCCGGGCGTTCTGCTCTACGGCCCGGTTCAGCAGCGCCTGCAGCACCGCGAACAGCACCCCGCCCACCAGCACGAACGTGGTCAGTACTCCGGCGACCGTGAGCGCCGTCAACCGCATCCGCACCCCGAAAGGTGTCGATGTCCCCGGCCTGACACTCACGCCGGCGCCAACCGGTAGCCGACCCCACGCACGGTCTGGATCCGTTCCCGGCCGAGCTTGCGGCGCAGGTAGCCGATGTAGACCTCCAGCGCGTTGACCTCGACCGTGTCCACGCCCCACACCTCGTCCAACAGCCGCTGCTTGGGCACTGCCTGCGGGAAGGACCGGGCCAGTTCCTCCAACAGCTGGAACTCCTTGCCCGACAACGGCACCGGTGTGCCGTCCAGGTGCACCTCCCGGGTCGCTGGGTTCAGGGTGACCGGGCCTGCCACCAGCACTGTCGGCCGGGGAACCGGCTCACGCCGCAGCAGCACGCGGAGCCGGGCCAGCAGCACGACGAACGAGAATGGTTTGGTGAGGTAGTCGTCCGCCCCGTAGTCCAGCCCGTCGGCCTGGTCGTACTCGCCGTCCTTGGCCGACAACAGCATCACCGGCACCCAGTTCTGCTCCGAACGCAACGTCTTGACCACGGTGTACCCGGACATGTGCGGCAACATGATGTCGAGAATCACCGCGTCGAAGTCGCCGAACCTGGCCATCTCCAGCCCGGTCACCCCGTCCGCGGCGTGCTCCACCGTGAAACCTTCCGCGGACAAGCCCTTCACCAGGGCACGCGCCATCCCGGGCTCGTCCTCGACCACCAGCAATCGCACCTGCTAACCATGACATGCCAGGCTCACGCCGAGCGGCCGGCACCGAATGTCCGGATCTCAGCGAACTCACAGGTCTCCCGGGTCAGTATGGGTGCCATGAGCTTCCTGACACGCCACGCCAACGCCCGCTGGGCCGCTCCAGCAGCCGTCGCCGGACTGATTGCCGCGGGGGCAGTCACCGGTGCCGATGCAGGTACCGGGCTGCCGGAGAAGTCGGCCGCGCAGCTGCTCGTCGACCTTCAGGACCCGCAGGCGACGGCCCTGTCCGGGACCGTCGTCTCCACGGCCAACCTGGGCCTGCCGGAGTTGCCGGCCACCGGCGGCCGGCGCGGTAAGAAAGACGCAGACCTCATGGCGCTGGTCAGCGGATCCACCACCGCACGTGTCTGGGTGGACGGGCCCGCCCGTTCGCGCATCGCGGTGCTGGGCCAGGCCTCGCAGATCGACGTGATCCGCAACGGCCAGGACATGTGGGTCTGGTCCAGCGTCGACCGCACGGCGATGCACGGTGCACTGCCGGAACCCAGCGAGAGCGCGGGCTCCGCGCCCACCCCGATGCCGCCCACTCCGATGCCGACCGACCCGCAGCAGGCTGCGGAACAAGCACTCGACCTGGTGGGCGAGACCACCGACGTCAGCACCGAGACATCCGTCCAGGTGGCCGGCCGGGACGCCTATCAGCTGGTGTTGACCCCCAAACAGAGCGACACCCTGGTGGACCGGGTCACCATCGCCATGGACGGTGAGACCAACGTGCCGCTGCGGGTGCAGGTGTACGCGGTGAAAACGACCGAGCCGGCTTACGAGATCGGCTTCCAGTCGGTTGATTTCTCCACCCCCGACGCCCGGCAGTTCGAGTTCACCCCACCGCCGGGGACCGATGTCAGCGAGATCGCCGATGAGGTGGATGCGCTGCCCGAGCCCACCCCCGGCCTGCCCTCCCCGGGTGAGTTGACGGACATGCCGGCGCGACGGGCCGAGCACGCGAACCGGGCCGAGCCCACGGTCGTCGGCGAAGGCTGGAGCCGCGTTCTCATTGCCCGCACCGGCAGCGCAGACGTGGCAGGCGACCTCGCGGCGAAAGGTGAGAACGGCCAGCAGATGTCTGCACTGCTGACCTCGTTGCCGGAGGTTTCCGGTGCGTGGGGCAGCGGCCGGTTGCTGAAAGGCACGCTCTTCACTGCAGTTCTGACCGATGACGGCCGGATGGCGATCGGCGCGGTCCCGGCCGAGGTTCTCTACGAGGCCCTCGGCCAGTGAGCGCAGCCGTCGCAAGCGTCCCCCAGCACACACTGGGGGCGGCCGATGAGGTGGCGGCCGATCTCGTGGTCGCCACCACCGGCCTGACCAAGCAGTTCCGCGGTGGCCAGCTCGCGGTCAACAACGTCGACCTGGCCGTTCCCCGTGGTGCGGTCTACGGGTTCCTGGGCCCGAACGGGTCCGGCAAGACCACCACCATTCGCATGTTGCTCGGGCTGGCGATGCCCACCAGTGGTCAGATCGACCTGCTCGGTGCCGCCGTCCCGGCACACGCCACCACGGTGCTGCACCGAGTGGGTTCACTGGTCGAGGGGCCCGCCTTCCACCCTTACCTCAGCGGGCGGGCCAACCTGGCCCGGCTAGATGTTGCCGATGTGCGGGCCGAATCCCGCACCAGCAGAAAGCGGATCGACGAGGCGCTGGACCGCGTCGGGTTGCTGGCCGCGGCCGGCAAGCGGTACCGCAACTATTCGTTGGGCATGCGGCAGCGGCTGGCCATCGCCTCGGCGCTGCTGGCTCCGCGGGATCTGCTGGTGCTGGACGAACCCACCAACGGACTTGACCCGCAGGGCACCCGTGAGGTCCGCAGCCTCGTGGCGGGCCTTACCGACGGCGGCACCACCGTACTGGTGTCCAGCCACCTGCTCAGTGAGGTCGAGCAGATGTGCACCCATGTGGGGGTGATGCGTACCGGAGAACTGCTGGCGCAAGGCCCGATTCAGCAGTTCCGGGCCGGGGGAGCGGTGCGGGTCCTGGTCACCACACCGAACCCGGCCGGGGCCGCCGATGTGCTGGTGCAGCTAGGTTGCCAGGACGTTCGGATCGAAGGCGACCACGTGCACGCACTTCCGCAGGAGCTGCTGAGCGAAGAACCGGAACACATTGTGGCCAGGTTGGTCGGTGCCGGGATTGCGGTGCGGGGCTTCCAGCTGCGCGCCCCGAGCCTGGAAGACCTGTTCGTTCAGCTCACCGGGGAGGGCTTCGATGTCAGCGGCTGATCTCACCGGAGGCGACGCTGCGCTAGCGAGTCCGGCCACGAATGCGCGCGTCGGGCCGGGCAAGCTCATCGGGGGAACCTTTCGGCTGCTTCGCAGCGAAATCCGCATCATCGTCACGCGGCGGCGCAACATCGCCGGCATGGCCGTGTTGGCCGCTGTGCCGGTCATCCTGGCTTTGGCGGTGTACTGGTCCGGCGATTCCAGCGGCGGACCTGACTTCATCGGCTCCATCGCTGGGAACGGTCTGTTCGTGGCGTTGGCTGCGCTGAGCGTGGAGATCGGATTGTTCCTGCCGCTTGCGGTTGCGACGCTGTCCGGCGACGCGATCGCCGGTGAGGCGAACACCGGGACGCTGCGTTACCTGCTCACTGTGCCCGTGCACCGAACCCGGCTACTGGTGGTGAAGTATCTCTCCCTGGTCATCGGCGCCTTCACCGGTGTGGCGATCGTCAGCCTGGTCGGCCTGGCCATCGGTGGGCTGCTGTTCGGATTCGGTTCCGTCACACTGCTGTCCGGCACCCAGGTGCCGTTGAGCGGCGGCCTGCTCCGGCTGTTGCTGGTGGTGGGATACCTGACGATGTGCCTGGCGTCGTTGGCCGCGGTGGGCTTGTTCATCTCTACACTCACCGAACAGCCCATCGGGGCGATGATAGCCGTCACGTTGTTCTCCACTATCAGCTGGATCTTGGAGGGCATCGCGCAGCTGTCGTGGCTGCACCCGTGGCTGATTACCCACCACTGGATGGCGTTCGCCGATGTCATGCGGGACCCGATCCTGTGGAACGGTATGGCGGATGGCGTACTGACCGCCACCGGTTACACGGCGGCTTTCCTTTCTGCGGCGTGGGCCAGCTTCGCGGGGCGGGACGTGACGAGCTGACGCACCTGTCGCGAGTCTGCGGCTGAACCGAGCCCAGTGGCGCGAAGCCAGCTTGGCGTCGTCAGCGGAACCCGCCGGGCGGTTCTTGGCCCGCTCGCGGGTGGGTCAACCCGTAGCGCTGTGGCCTGACTACTGGTTATCACCCGGTTCGTATCCGGACGGATCCTGCTGCGCTTCGGAAAACGGTGGCTGGTCGGAGACCGGCGCTTGTGGGGGCCGCCGCTGAACCTGCTGGACCGCCGTTGCGCCCACCACGGCGATCACAACAAACACAACAACAGCGATGCCTATGACTGCGATTGCTGCCATGAAATTTCGTCCTCTCCGTCGTCGGTTGCCATCTGTGACGTGCGGATGAAGGTCGCGACGTTCGGGTGCGCGGGGGGATCCGCAACTACACCGACCGAACTCGGTTGGCGCACACGGTGTCGTGTCGCTGTTGGATTTCCGCCAGCGCCACGTTGCACAGTTCGGTGGTTTTCTCCGGTGCTTTGCTGTTTTGCGCGGCGATGCTAGCCGTTCGCAAATCCTCCTGCAACAGCGATGGCAGCTGGTGATCAGGTGAACGCATCATGTGGTGTGCTTTCATGTGGCACCCCGGATCGTGGCTCACCACCAAGCCTGGTCAAACATGCAGGTGCGCTCCTGCGTGGGCGCGGCAGATGGGAGAACGCCTGGCTCGCTCTCGGCTGGATGCGCGGCACTCAGTGCAACGCGTCAGTTTGCGGATCCGCCGCAGGACGATGACCGCGCCCGGCAGCCCGGGTAGCAACGAGGTCGCCGTCCCGGGCATGAACGAGTGGGTGCGGGCCGACACACAGATGTGCAGGCAGAAGGCCGCGGACCACCCCAGGGTCAGCGCGCTGGTCACGACCCGCGTTGCTCGGGCGCTGTCGCGGGTCGCCCGGTACACCACCCACAGGGCAGCCCCCTGACCGGCCACCACACCGGCCCTGGCCCGGGGATCGGTACCGGCGAGCGGGTGAGACCGGATGTAGTCATCGAGCTGGGGAATCCCGGTGGTGCCGACGCGGTCGAGCCACTCGACCATGGAGACCGCGACCTCTTCGCCCTGGTGGACGCCGAGCAACAGGGCAGTGAGCGCCCAGGCCCTGTCGTTGTCGTTCATGACCGGGCTTTTCGCGCTGCGGCCAGCGCTGCCCGCAAGGCATGTGATGCAGCGAGCCAGTCACCTGTGGCGGCCATCGAGTTCCCCCGTCCGTCGACTCCAGCCCACCGTCCCCAGGGCAATTACGCTACTCATTGTAGCGTATTGGCTGA
>PDSI01000128.1 GCA_002748415.1 Micrococcales bacterium
ACGGTGGATCAACAACCAACAACGGTGGTTCGACAACCAGCAGCAACCTGTTCCCGTTGTGCCGCCGGCATCACCGCGCGAAAACGCACCGCAACTGGCAGTACCGTCCCGACCCGCACGAGCAGGCCATCATCTGGACCAGCCCCGCCGGCTACGTCTACCGCGTCGACCGGTACGCCACCACCCGTGTGCACGCGCCTGGGCTACCCCCACCCTCCGGCCCGCACGACCGGTCCAGCCGTGGGGACGACCTCGACGACCCCGCCCTGTACGGCGGCCTCGAGTACTACAGCCTCACCCGCGACGCCGAACTCGTCGCCGAGGCCACAGCGGCGCGCGCCCGGGCTTAGCGCCCGGGCGCGGTGAGCGGTTTCACGCGTACCGTCGCGCCGCCGAAACCGCTTGCGCCGCATACCCTCCGCCGAACAGCACCACGTGCACCAGCAGCGGGTGCAGCTGGTGCAACGCCACGCGCTCGCGCCAGCCATCGGCCAACGGGTCCGCCTCGTCGTAGGCGGCGAGCACCGCGTCCAGGTACTGCAAGCCGAACAGCGCGAACATCGCCAGGTCCGTCTCCCGGTGCCCGCCGTGGGCGGCCGGGTCGATCAACGCCGGGCCGGAAGGTGTCCACAGCACATTGCCCGACCACAGGTCACCGTGGATCCGCGAAACCGGCTCGTCCGGGCCGGCCAGCTCATCCGCCGGGTCGGCCAGCCGGGCCACGACCCGCTCGAACAGCTGTACCTGCCCAGCCCCGAACTGCCCGCGGTCCCGGGCGGCGCGCACATACGGCAGCACCCGGTGCTCCCCGTAGAAATCGCCCCACCGGCCGGGCCCGTCTTCGGCTGCGACCAACGGCAACGGGGCATGGCCGATGAACCCGTGCCCGGCCGGCCCGCCCGCCTCGAAACCCGGCGGGCCGGCACCGAACCCGTCCGCCCCTGCCCGGTGCAGGCACACCAATTCACGTCCGAGCTGGTGCGCAAGGTCCGGCGTCGCTCGCGCAGAATCCAGCCGCTCCAAGGTGATCCACCCGGGGCCCACCCCCAGCACGCGGGCGATACGAACTCCCCCGGCGGTCTGCGCCTGCGCCAGCCAGCGCAACCCCGCGGCCTCGATCTCGAAAAACCCCGCGGGCGCGCCCGAACTGCTCTTGCGGAACTCCTGCATGGCACCTCCCGGTCGGTCGAGCGTCCTCGACGGGCTGAAACCCGTGCTACCAGTTCACCGTGTCGCCCATGCCAAGAGCCAACGTCGCCTGCCCGTGGTCACCGGCGAGCTCGGTGCCCAACGGGTAGCGGCCGGTGAAGCAGGCCGTGCACAGTTCCGTGCCCGGCTGTTGGGTGGCGTACACCATGTCTGCCTCGGTGAGGTAGGCCAACGAGTCCGCGCCGATGCTGTTGCAGACCTCCTCCACCTGCAACCCGTGCGCGATCAGTTCGCCCTGCGTGGCGAAATCGACCCCGTAGAAGCACGGCCACGTCACCGGCGGCGACGAGATTCGTACATGCACCTCACGCGCTCCCGCCTCGCGCAACATTCGCACCAGCGCCCGCTGGGTGTTGCCGCGCACGATGGAATCGTCCACCACCACCAGCCGACGACCGTTGATGACGTGCCGTAACGGGTTGAGTTTCAGCCTGATTCCCAGCTGCCGGATGGTCTGCGACGGCTGGATGAAGGTGCGGCCCACGTAGGCGTTCTTCACCAGGCCCTGACCGTAGGGGATGCCGGACTCCTCCGCATAGCCGATCGCCGCGGGCGTTCCGGAATCCGGGGTGGGTATCACCAGGTCCGCCGGCACCGGCGAGGTGCGGGCCAGGCTGCGGCCCATGTCGACTCTTGCCTCGTAGACGTTGCGGCCGGCGATCCAGGTGTCGGGCCGGGCCAGGTACACGTACTCGAACACGCACCCAGCCCGTCGCGCCGGTGCGAATCGTTCACTGCGCAAACCGGATTCATTGATGATGACCAGTTCACCCGGCTCGATCTCGCGTACTGTCGAGGCGCCGACGATGTCCAGTGCGGCGGTCTCGGAGGCCACCACCCAGCCGCTGTCCAGCCGGCCCAGCACGAGCGGGCGGATCCCCTGCGGGTCGCGGGCGGCGTACAGCGAGCCTTCGTCCATGAATACCAACGTGAAGGCGCCCTCCAGCCGGGGCAGCACCCGCAGTGCCGTCTCGGTCAGAGCGCTGGCGGGCCGGCCGGCCAGCAGCGCGGTGACCAGGGCGGTGTCGGTGGTGTTGCCACGGGCCAGCTCGCCGCGAGCTTCCGCCCCGTACCACTGGCCCACCAGCTCGCGCAGCGTGGCGGTGTTGGTGAGGTTGCCGTTGTGCGCCAGTGCGACGGTGCCGACGCCGGTGTCGCCCAGGGTCGGTTGCGCGTTCTCCCACTTGCTGGCCCCGGTCGTGGAGTACCGGGTATGCCCGATCGCGATGCCGCCCTGCAGTGAGGCCAGCGCCCCTTCGTCGAACACTTGCGAGACCAGGCCCATCTCCTTGTACACCAGCAGCTTGTGCCCGTTGGACACCGCGATGCCCGCCGACTCCTGCCCACGGTGCTGCAGGGCGTACAACCCGAAATAGGTGAGCTTGGCCACCTCCTCCGACGGCGCCCACACCCCGAACACGCCGCACTGATCCGCGGGCCCCTTCTCACCGGGCAGCAGGTCATGGCTCAGCCGGCCATCGGGACGTGCCATGGCAGCTATCCTCGCACGCTCCCACCCGCCGGGGAGGCGGCACGCAGTACTCGCGCTGCCGGCCGTACTCGGCGCCGGCCGTACTCGCTACCGGCCCCGTCAGGACCGCCGATCACTCAACCGGTCCAGCACCATCGCAACCACACCGCCGGCGGAGGCGCCCAGTGCCCCGAAGACCAGCGCGAGGTAGGCCAGCACGCTGGAGGTGGAGAACTCCGGGTTGGGTGGACGCAGGAACGTCGCACCGAGCGCGAAGACCAGGCCGACGGCGGCGCCGGTGCCGATGAATGCCTGGTAGCTGGGCCGGCGCCGGTGGACGTACCGGTGAGCTTGCGCGAGGTCAGCCTGATCCGGTTCGCCCGCATCGTGAGTGGGCCCATCAGTGGCTGGATCGGTCACGGTGTGCACGCTACCTCGTGTACCGGCAACTGTTCGGCCAGGTCGGCCCGTTCGCCGCTGGCGCTGACCCGCCCGGCCGCCACGGCCGCCCGCCAGTCCAGCCGGCCGGTGGCCAGGGCCAGCCAGGTGTCCGGATCCGTCTCGACCACGTTCGGCGGGGTGCCGCGAACGTGCCGGGGGCCGTCGATGCACTGCACAGCCGCATCGGGCGGCACCCGGACCTCCACCGCACGCCCGGGCGCCGCGGATGCCATCAGCTGCAACGTGTAGCGCACCGCGGTCGCCCTGGTGAGCCGGTCGACCGGCTCGCCGCACGCCCGGGCCTGCCGCCACGCACGCACCGCCGCCTGTCCTTTGACGGCGCCAACTGCTCTACGCATCGCCGGCGCCCCGGTTCACAACAGCCTCCGGTCGGCCGCCCATTTGGTCAGCTCGTGCCGGTTGGACAGCTGCAGCTTGCGCAGCACCGAGGACACGTGCGTCTCAACGGTCTTCACCGAGATGAACAGTTCCTTACCCACCTCCTTGTACGCGTACCCGCGGGCGATGAGCCGCATCACCTCGCGTTCTCGGGCAGACAGCCGGTCCAGCTCGTCGTCGATCTGCGCCACCTCGGCCCCCGCACCGCCGAACGCGTCCAGGACGAACCCGGCCAGCCGGGGACTGAACACCGCGTCGCCGGTGGCCACCTGATGCACGGCGGCAACCAGTTCGCCGGCGTCGATCGTCTTGGTCACGTACCCGCGCGCGCCACCCCGGATAACGGCGATCACGTCCTCGGCCGCATCCGACACCGACAAAGCCAGGAACCGCACCGGCTCACCGGATTCCGTCGTCGCGCCAGCGCATTTACGCAGCACTTCGGCCCCACCGCCGCCGTCACCGCCGGGCAGGTGCACGTCCAGCAGCACCACGTGTGGGCGGGTGGCAGTGACCACTTGGACGGCCTCGTCCACGCTGCCGGCCTCCCCGACCACACGCAAACCCGACCCGGTTTGCGCGGCCAGTTCCGCCCGCACACCGGTGCGGAACATGGCGTGATCATCGACGAGCACCAAGTCGATCATTGTTGATCCCTTCCGACAGGACTTGTTTCGTGATTGTGCGCCATCGGGTCGGCGCCGGTGGAATTGCCCGGCCGGACGGCGTCGATGCGCAGCGCCACCTCGGTGCCGCCGCCGGGGGCAGCGCGCACCCCGGCGTGCCCACCGTGTCGTTTCATCCGGTCGATGATGGACCCGCGCACGCCGAATCTGTCCTCGGGAATAGCCGCCACGTCGATGCCCGGCCCACGGTCGCGGACGAACGCCTCCACCGAGTCCTGCGTACACTCCACATACACCGACACCCCGACCCGTCCGTGCCGGACAGCGTTGGACACCGCCTCCCGCAACGCCTGCAACAGTGCTCCGGTCGCTTCGTCGACGGCGATGTCGCCGACCACGATGACCTGGACGGCGACGCCCTCGGCGTCCTCGGCCTCGGCACAGATGCGGCGGACCTCCTTGGCCACCGAGTCACCACCCTGTTCAGCCGTGCCTGGGGCGCCGTACAACCACTGCCGCAGTTCGCGCTCCTGGGCCCGGGCCAGCCGGGCGACCGCGACCGGGTCGTCGGGCCGGCGCTGGATCAACGCCAAGGTCTGCAGCACCGAATCGTGCAAGTGCGCGGCAATCTCGGCCCGTTCGGCCTCTCTGGCCCGCAACGATCGTTCGGCCTCCAGGTCCCGCCACACCCGCAGCGCCCACGGCGCGGCCACCACACCGAGCCCCGCCACGACCACCAGCACCGCCACCAACAACGTCGTCACCTGACCGGGTTCGATCTCCGGCAACGCCATCAGCAGCATGCCGGTCACCGCCAGAGCGGCACCCACGGCCAGCCGCAACACTCCGGTCCAGCGGGCCGGTGCCAGCGTTCCCAGCAGGCGGCTGTTCTCGACATCGTCCAGCTGCGTCAAGCCGATCGCGACGCCGACAGCCAGGATGAGCAGCGGCAACAGCCAGCGGGTGTCGAAGGACAGCGAACTGCGGTCCGCCAGCCACACCACGCCCACGGCGACCAGCACCAGCCCAGCCACCAATGCCCGGCGCAGCTCCTGGCCGCGCGCGGCCTCGGCGCGCCGGCGCAGCTGCTCCTGGTCCCCGGCGCGCAGGCCGGAGAGAGGCGGCCCGTCCAGCGTCTGCACGTGCCCGGCCACCGGGTCCTGCAACCGGCTCTCCTGCGGCACCAGCGCCCACAGCACGCCGTACAGGATCGCCCCCAGCCCACTGGCGAACAGGGCGGCCAGCACGAAGACGAGCCGCACCGCGACAACCGGGACGGCGAAATGCTCGGCCAACCCGGCGCAGACCCCGCCGATCATCCGACCCTCGCCCGGACGCACGAGCGCATACCCGGGCTGCGGCGTCAAGGGTGGCGTCATGGTTCTATCCTGACCCGTCGCGGGCCGCCGTGTCCTCAGTGCTGTCCCGTAGCCGACCCTGAACCACGTTTCAGGGACGCTCCGGATACCCCAGCGGCCCCGCGACAGGGAGACTGGACTCGTGACCGAACCGCCGACCACCCCGCACCCGCGACCATTGCCACCGGCTTCGCCTCAGCACCGCGACCTGGGCGAGTTCGGGACTTGGCTACGTGACCAGTCGATGGTCCGCCCGCCCGCCCAGCCGGTCGCCGGCGTCTGCGCGGCGGTGGCCGACCGGTCCGGCCTGGACCGCACCCTGGTGCGGATTCTCATGGTGGTGTTCTCGGTGGTGTTCAGTCCGGTTTTCTACGGACTGGGATGGCTGCTGTTGCCCGATCACGAAGGCCGTATCGAATTGGAAGGACTGATCAACGGACGGATCGGCGCGGGCGCCATCGGGGGAACCGCGCTGTTCATCCTGGGCCTGCAACCTGCTCCGCTGCTGACCGGCGACGGCCCACCCGCGCCACTGATCGCAGTCGGGATCGGGCTCGCGGCCTGGTTCCTGATCATGTACCGGCGGGACCAGCACGAGTACGGCCGCGCACCGGTCGGCGGGACCCGGTACGCGGTGACAGCACCGGTTGCGGCATCACCTGGCGCA
>PDSI01000113.1 GCA_002748415.1 Micrococcales bacterium
CACGCCTCGCCCGAGCAGCACGCCTTGGCTGCCGGTCACGCCCCGGCCGCGACCGTTCCGGCCGGCACCGCCAAGGTGATCCTGCCCGAATCGCAGATCCCCACCCACTGGTACAACGTCGCGGCCGACCTGCCTGAGCCCTGCCCACCGCCGCTGCACCCGGGCACCCGGCAACCGCTGGGCCCGCACGATCTTGCCCCGTTGTTTCCGATGGCGCTGATCGAACAGGAACTCTCGGATCAGCGCTACATCGAGGTCCCGGAGCCGGTGCGGGAGGCGTACCGGCTGTGGCGGCCGTCCCCGCTGTACCGCGCGCACGGTTTCGAGCGCGTCACCGGCACCAAGGCGCGGATCTACTACAAGTACGAGGGCACCAGCCCGGTGGGTTCGCACAAGACCAACACCGCCGTCGCGCAGGCCTACTACAACGCCACCGAGGCGGTCACCAAGCTGACCACCGAAACCGGGGCAGGCCAATGGGGCAGTGCGCTGGCGTTCGCCTGCGGCCGGTTCGGCCTGGAGTGCGAGGTATGGCAAGTCCGGTCCTCCTATGATTCCAAGCCCTACCGGCGGATGCTGATGGAGACGTTCGGGGCGACCGTGCACTCCAGCCCCAGCGAGCTGACCCGGTCCGGGCGGCAGATGCGCGAGCAGTTCCCGGACACCACCGGCAGCCTGGGGATGGCGATCAGTGAGGCCGTCGAGGTGGCGGCCGGCGATCCCGGCGTCCGCTACAGCCTTGGCAGTGTGCTCAACCACGTCGCGCTGCACCAGAGTGTCATCGGCCAGGAAGCACTGGCCCAGCTGGAAGTATTCGGCGAGGACAGGGTCGATATCGTGGTCGGCTGCGCCGGGGGCGGGTCGAACCTGGCCGGGCTCAGTTTTCCGTTCCTGCAGCGCAAACTGAGCGGCCAGATGAACCCGCGTATCGTGGCCTGCGAGCCGGCCGCCTGCCCGTCGCTGACACAGGGGGAGTACCGGTACGACCACGGCGACGTGGCCGGCATGACACCGTTGCTGAAGATGCACACGCTGGGGTCGGACTTCGTGCCCGACGCGGTACACGCCGGTGGGCTGCGCTACCACGGCATGGCCCCACTGGTCAGTCACGTCAAGGAACTCGGGCTGCTGGAAGCGCGCACGGTCCGGCAACAGGCCGCGTTCCAGGCGGGAACGGCGTTCGCCCGCGCCGAGGGCATCGTTCCGGCGCCCGAGTCGACTCATGCCCTGGCCGGGGCTCTCGCGGAGATCGCCGAGCTGCCCCAGGGTGGTGACGGTGCCGTGATCGTGATCGGCCTGTCTGGTCTTGGCGTACTGGACCTGCCGGCCTACCAGGACTACCTGGCCGGGACCATGTTGGACCTTTGAGCTGGCCGGACCGGGAATTCCGCGCTCACACATGCAGCGGAACCGGTTCCTGTGTCAGCCTCGTTAAGTAACGGTGCTCGCACAGGAGGTGTGGATGTGTCTCTGACTCCCGAAGATGTCGAGCGGGTGACCTTCCGCTCGACCAGGCTGCGTCAGGGGTACGACGAGGACGAGGTCGATGATCTGCTGGAGCGGGTGATCGACGCGATGCGCGCCGGTGAGCCTTTCGACTACCTGCTGGAGACCCCCTTGGCGTTGACCCGGATGCGGACCGGCTACGACCCGGCCGATGTGGACGCATTCCTCGACCGGCTGCGCCGGGTCGCCACCAAGGTGCCTTCCGGTACCAGCCCAGGGGTGGCCGATACCAGGCCCGACGACGGCACGGACGCAGCGTTCTCGTCGCCGGAAACCCGGGCGGGAGGGGGACGGTCGGCGGACGAATCCGATCCGTACGAGAGCGGTGCGGATGGCTACGGGCGGTACGAGACCGGCGGCGTGGCATTCGGCCAGAGCGAACAAGAGGTCTTGGCGGCCGAGCCGGAGCCACCCGTGGACGAGCTCGAACCTGATGCAGCGCCGACGGCGTGGAACACCAAGCCACACCACTTCCCGGTGCCGCTGGTGGCGGACCCACCGCCCGCAGACGTTGCCGCCTGCGCGGACGGGGAGGAACTCGCCGAGCGGGTGCTCAACGCCACCTTCCGGGCGACCCGGCTGCGGTCCGGTTACGAGCAGGCAGAGGTGGACCGGTTCCTCGACCAGATCGCCATGGACCTGCGGGCCGGCCTGGACGTAACCGAGCAGGTGCAGACTGTGCGCTTCACCGTCGTGCAATGGCAGGACGGCTACGAGCAGGACGACGTGGACGACTTCCTCGACGGTTTCCTGCGGTGAACCAGCCACCACCTGCCGTCGTCGTCGCCGTGCGGTCAGGGCGGCCTGTCGTCATCCTGACCGGCGCGGGAATGTCGGCAGAGAGCGGCATACCCACCTTCCGGGACGCGCAAACCGGGCTGTGGGCGCACTACGACCCCATGATGCTGGCGACCCCGGAGGCGTTCGCCGAGGACCCGGACCTGGTGTGGGCCTGGTATGCATGGCGGATTGGGTTGCTGGCCGGTTGTGAGCCCAACGACGGCCACGTGGCGCTGGCCGAATTGGGGACGATGGTCGAGGTCGCCGTGGTCACCCAGAACGTCGATGACCTGCACGAACGGGCCGGGTCCCGCGAGGTCGTGCACCTGCACGGGCGGTTGCAGGCACTGCGGTGCGCCGATTGCGGCACAGCGTACCCACAATCGGCCGAGGTGGCGGCGCGGACTGCTGAGCAGCCCGGACCCGACCAGGGGCCGGGCGGCCGGCCCACCGAGCCGCCGCGGTGCCCACCACCTCGCTGCGAATGCGGCGGGCCGGTGCGGCCGGGGGTGGTGTGGTTCGGTGAACCCCTGCCGGTGGAAGCCTTTTCGGCCGCCGAACGGCTCGTGAACGGCGCCGCAACGGTCCTGGTGATCGGCACGTTCGGCCTGGTCTACCCGGCTGCGGGCCTGCCCGCCGTGGCCCGCGCGGCCGGCGCACAGGTGATCGAGATCAACCCCGAACCGACAATGATCAGCGATGTGTGCCATCACCGGTGGCG
>PDSI01000047.1 GCA_002748415.1 Micrococcales bacterium
TAGGCGATCAGGTTCACATCACCCAGGAACCGCTCCCGCACCCGCTCCTTGGCGGCCTTGCCCAGTTGCTGGGCGAGCGTATCGTCGGCCAACACGCGGTTGATCGCCTCGCCCATCGCTTTCAGGTCGTGCGGATCCGCCAGCAGGATGCCCTGCACGCCGTCCTCGATCTGGTCCTGGATGCCGCCGATGGCGCTGGCGATGACCGGCCGGGCCTTCCACATCGCCTCGGTCACGGTCAACCCGAATCCCTCGAACAGGCTCTTCTGCACCACGATCTGGGCATGCCGCTGCAACGCGTTGACGATGAACGCGTTCTCGGCGGTGTCATCCATCGGCACGCAGACCAGGTGCACCCGGGACTGCAGGTCCGGGTCCAAGCTTTCGTAGATCTCCTTGCACTCGGCGAGTACCTCGGCGCCTTCCGGGTCGTCGCTGACCCCTTCCACTGCCGGCCCGCACAGCACGAGGTGGGCGTGCGGGTCCTCGACGTGGTCGATGAACCCACGCATCACCCCGGCCATGTCCTTCAACCGGTCCCACCGGCTCACCTGCACCACGAACCGGGCGTCCGCCGGCAACGGGGTACCGGCGACCACCACGCCGGGGTGGCGGCGCAGCGTCCCCTGGGTGCCGTCGGGGCGGGGGAATCGGATATCACTGGTGTGTTCGCCCTCGATCAAGCCGACGTGGGTGAGGACCTCGACCGCCTCGTCATCGCTGATACCGGTGTTCTTCGCTGTGAACGGGTCGATACAGGGAGTAATGATGGTGACTTTATCGGCCGGGACCGACGGCGGTGTGTAGGAGGGGCGGGTGACGATGACCCGGTCCGCGTCGGCCAGGTATGGCGCCAGGAACGCCCATACCTGCTCGGTGTACTCGTTGGGCTCGTCCTTGCCGATGTGGCTTCGCCACACCACGTGGGCGCCGTGCGCCTTCATCGCGGGGATCATTCCGGCCGTTTGCGGGTCGTGCAGCACGACGACGTCGCCGGGGCGTACCCGGTTGCGCAGGTCGGCCACGTTGGACGCGGTGACGCGATCATAAACCTCGCGGTCCGCATCGGTGAGGCCGGCGCCGTCCCCGGCGCTGCCGTGAATCATGTTGTGAATGCGCTTTGTGATGGCGAAAAAGTCCGGTTCACCGTGCAACACCAGCCAGCGGGCGTCCACGTTCAGGTCGCGCCACAGCGGAATGAGGGCAACCAGCATCTCGGCGACTCCGCCGCCGGTCTCGGTGGCATTGACGTGCCACACGCTGTTCCCGTCGAGGTACGTCTTCATACCCCGGGCCGCTTCTTGCACCTGGGCTAGCCGTTCGGCGCCGATCGTCGTCGCGAACTCATTGATCTCTGCTTGGGAGACTTTCACTTCGTCCATGGGCTGATCCTTACGCATTGGGTGGGTGTATGGGCGGAAGCGCCATTGGCGATTCGCACCGTTGTACGCTCGCAGTGCACTGCCGGACGGCGTGAACGACCCCGCCCCCACAGAGGCCGCCACCGGTGCCTGACGCCGGAGTATAACGTGCATTGAACCGGGAGGAGCACCATGCCGGAACTGCCCGAAGTCGAGGGGCTTGCCCGGTTCCTTCGCGAGCGTACGGTCGGCACCGTGGTGGCGGCCGTCGAGGTGGGTGCCGTTTCCGTATTGAAGACCTACGACCCTCCTCCGAGCGCATTGGCCGGGTTGACCGTTACCGGCGTGGGCCGGTACGGCAAGTGGATCGCGCTGGAGACCGACGGGTTGTTCCTGGTCTGGCACCTGTCGAAGGCCGGGTGGGTGCGATGGTCGGACGGATTGTCGCCTGCTCCGCTGAAACCCACCGGCAAGTCGACGGTCGCGCTCCGGGTACGCTTGGACGACGGATCCTCGCAGGGAGAACCGGCGCGGGAGAAGCTGCCGGGTTTCGATCTGACTGAGGCGGGTACCAAGAAGCGATTGGCGGTCCATATCGCCGCGGATGTCCGGTCCGTTCCGCAGATCGCCGGTCTGGGCCCGGACCCACTGGACGCGGCCTTCGACCGCGAGGCCTTCGGGCGGATTCTGGCCGGGAGGAATCAGCAGATCAAGGGGGTGCTTCGCAACCAGTCGTTGCTGGCGGGGGTAGGGAATGCCTATAGTGACGAGATCCTGCATGGGGCGAAGCTGTCACCTTTCGCGGTTGCCTCGAAACTCACTGTGGAACAAGTAGACGCGTTATACCAGGTCATGCGGCAGATCTTGCCCGCAGCGGTTGCTGCCACCGAGGGCAAACCGGCCAAGGAATTGAAGGATGCGAAGCGGGCCGCGATGGCCGTGCACGGTCGTACCGGCGAAGACTGCCCGGTGTGCGCAGACGTGGTCCGCGAGGTTTCCTTCGCCGACTCCTCGCTGCAGTACTGTGCCACCTGCCAGACGGGCGGCAAACCGTTGGCGGACCGGCGAACGTCGCGTTTCCTGAAATAGACGGATGTCTGTTGAAGCAGGCAGATGTCGCCATACGCCGACGACCGGTGCAGCAGCCGCACCAGTATCGACCTCGCCTGACAACGACCTCGCCTGACAACGACCTTGACCTGACAACGACCGGGGAGATCCTGTGACCGTCCTGCTTCCGCGTGCTGTGGACCGACCGAACTGGCCGACTGCTGATTGGCGGTTGGGTGCCCATGTCGTCGACGGCGAGAACGCTGTCGTTTTCGCTGTTTTCGCCCCAGCTGCTACAGCGGTGCGCCTGGAACTGTTCTCCCGGCCCACCGGCAAGTCTGCATTCGCCACATTCGATATGGCCAAGAGCGAAACAGACAGCGGTGGTGATGGGGTGTGGCGGGCCAAGGTCGGCACGTTGGCCGCGGGCGCGCACTACGGGTTTCGCTGCTGGGGCCCCAACTGGCCTCAGGTGCCCGACT
>PDSI01000073.1 GCA_002748415.1 Micrococcales bacterium
CGGCCGGCTCGCCCAGGGCAACGCCAACCGCAACCCCAAGCGCACCACCGCAACGGCTTTCGCGATCGCGCTCGGGCTGGCCCTCATCACCGGGTTCGCACTGCTCGGCGCGTCGATGCGAGCGACCTTCAACGACGTGCTGGAGAACGGCCAGAAGTGGGACTACACCGTCCGCAACTCCCAGAACGAACCCCTCGCTCCGAATGTCGTCACCACCGTTGAGCAGATCGACGGGGTGGAGTCGGTCGTCGGATTCGGCACTGTCCAGCTGACGACACAGGAGGAGCCGGAGAAGGCGCAACTCGCTCTCCCGGTAAACGGAAGAGTGAGCGACTCCTTCGCTCTCGAGATGGTCGCCGGGAAGGAAGAAGTCACCGCAGACACCTTCCTGATCACCAAGGCGGTGGCGGACAAGCGCGGCTGGTCGCTCGGACAGGAGGTGACTTTCGTCGCCCAAGGCGCCGAGCCCATCACCTTGCGCGTCGGCGGCATCATGAAGACCGGACAGTCCCTCGATCCGGCCGTCGTTCCCTGGCAAGCAACTTCGCTGTCCCCGCCTGACCGGCGTGACCCGACGACGCTCATGATCCAGCTCGCCCCGGATGCAGACCGGGCAGCCGTGCGGGATGCGATCGAGAAAGCGACCGAGAATTACCCGTTGGTTAACACCCAAGATCGCGATGAGTTCACCGAAGGCGGAAACCAGCAAATCAACACGGTGTTGAATGTCATGTACGGGCTGCTGGCGCTGGCGATCGTGATCTCCATCCTCGGCCTTGTCAACACCCTCAGCCTGTCGGTGGTCGAGCGCCGCCGCGAGGTAGGGATGTTGCGTGCGATGGGCACGCTCCGCAGCCAGGTGCGGCGCATGATCACCGTCGAATCGATCCTGATCGCCACCTACGGCGCACTGATCGGCCTGACGATCGGCCCGGTCTACGGTTGGCTGTTCGTCGGTCAACTCGCCGACGAGGGCCTGACTCACCGGACGATCCCGTGGGGTCAGTACGGCATCTTCGTGGTGACCGCTGTCGTCATCGGCGCAATGGCGGCGCTGTGGCCCGCGTTCAAGGCGTCACGAACCCGTCCCCTGGAGGCACTCGCCGACGACTGACTCCGGTGCCGGGGTGGAGTAACGACGGGCTTTGTAGCCGGTCAGCCCGAGCACCCGCCCGCCCAGCCCGACCACCTGCAGCACGCAGGCCCGCAACCGGTCCGGGTCCCGGCGGACGACGGCGGCCGCGACGTTGCGTGGGGCCGACGCAGCGTCATCGGCCAGCGAGGAGAGCATCTGCTTGGTACCCAGCGCGTTACGGTCGATGGCAGTCTTGCCGGTGTTCTCCAGGAACGTCCGGCGCAAAACGGCTCGGGCGCTGCAGCGCTGAGCCGGAATGCCCTCGTAGACAACGGCTTCGCTGATCCAGGCCAACCGAGCCCCGTGCTGTTTGGCGCGCAGGAAGAAGTCGTAGTCTTCACCGCCGACCAAGCCGAACCGCGGCGTGAACCATGGGCTGCCCATACGCTCGATCAGGCCGCGGGACAGCGCGATGTTCTGCCCCCCGCTGAGCATCTCGACCAAGCCGGTCGGCTGTTCCTGGCAATCAGGCAGGTAAGACCTGAGAAACGGGCTGGAGGCGACTTCCGGGATCGGCACCACCATTCCGGCAACCGCATCGGCGTCCAGCTGCTCGGCACCTTCCACCAAGCTGCACAACGCTCCGTCGGCCACCGTGCCGTCGTCGTCGTACTGCACGATCCACTCCCAGTCCGGGACCCGCTCTGTTGCGGCAGCGATCAACGCGTTCCGCACCTGGGAGATACCGCGTTCCGGAACCATGATGTACTCCACCGACATAGCCAGTTCGTCTGCCGCCGTGGCTACCAACTCCTCGACGGCCGGATCACAGTCGTTGTCGGCGACGACGACCCGTGCGCCCTGGGGAACCTGGCGGGCCAGCGACTCCAACAACCACCGCAACTGCCGGGGCCGCCGGTACGTGGGGATACCGATCACGACGTTGTGCCAGTTCTGCACGGCGTTCTCCTTTCGCAGGGACATACCCACGTATTCTCACACAACGCAACTATCGCCCAACAGAGTGCTTGTCTCTTTTGTGAGGAACATTAGGCTGCACCCATGACCAGTCTTGCCGAAGCCTTTGCGGTGGATTCCGCTGTGCTCATCAGCCCGCACCTGGACGACGCGATCCTCTCGGCACATCACGTCCTCGCTGCGAACCCCTCCATCCAGTGCTGGACGGTCTTCAGTGGCCGGCCCTCCCCGGCCCAGCACACGGACTGGGACAAGAGTTGCGGGTTCAACGACTCCGACGAGGCGTTGGCCGCTCGGTTGATCGAAGAGGAGAACGCATTCGCCGAGCTGCCCAATCCGCGCCGCTACTTCACTCATCTGGATCTTCAGTACCGTTCCGCGGTAGCGGATCTCGCCGACGTCGCCGAGGCGCTGCAGCAGTGGGCCGACGACGCGGCCGGGCCGCGCCTCATCGTCCTGCCGGTGGGGGCAGGCCTGCCGCCGGCTGATGCCGACAACCGTCCGGGCGTAGCCGCCAGGGTCAGGGACAAGCTCGACCGCGTCGCCGCCAGCAGGCACCCACGCCCACAGATCCGCGCGCACCCGGATCATCTGGCGGTGCGCAACCAACTACTGGCCACCGCGTTGCGCAGCGGTGCCGTTGTCGCTTTCTACGAAGACCTTCCTTACCTCCTGGGTAAAGCGGGCAAGAAAGTCATTCCTGACATAAAGGGCTTAATGGGTCCCCGCCGCAGACGCCTGAGGATCACCCACACAACCGTCGCCGGAGATGCTGAACGCAAGGCAACCGCCATCGCCTGCTACACCAGCCAGATCGCCGGCATCTCTGCGCCGGGGTACCCCTTGGATCAGCCGAGCACCCACACCGCGCCGGAGAACTACTGGATCGTCCACACACGGCGGTCCAGCGGCTAGCCGTCCGGGGGCACCCCGACCACGGCCGGTCCGGGCGCTATGGGACGTTTCTGTTCATCCGTTGAGACCATCGCGGGTTCGTTCCGCGACCATCCGTTCACTCTCGATACGGCGACAGTCGTTCATACCGGTCATGGCGAGTCGATAGCCATCGGTGCCGAACAGCATCGCTCGCCAGCCCAGACTGCCCGCGCGCATCCGTCACTCGTACCGGAATCCGTTGCGGCATAGGCGATTGAACGACAAGTGCGCTGGGGGAAGAGCGCGCAGGACGCAGTGACCGCCAGAGTTGCGGCTCCGGTTGTCGGTGCCCGCGCGTGTGATGACGGGCATGAGAAACGACATCATGGCTCTGCACGCTGGGGCCGACCAGCCGGTCGACGAGGACCGGGAACCCTGGGAACAGCGGCGCGAGCCCAGGAGCTCCGACCAAGCCCTGGCGGCGGCCGTCGCCGCCCAGCGGTACGCCGATCACTGGCATCGGATGGTGTTGGTCGCTGCGGCCGAATACGGAGCGCACCATCCACCCGAGCCGCCGGGGGCCGGCGAGGACCCGGACCTCCCCGGTGATCTCAGCCCGCGAACCAGCAACGTGTGCGAGTACGCGGCCGCCGAGTTCGCCGCCGCGATGGGCATGCGCACCGGCAGCGG
>PDSI01000203.1 GCA_002748415.1 Micrococcales bacterium
GCACAGGAAAGGAAAACCTTCTTTGTATTCACCGAAGCATGCTCGCAGGTCCACCTCCCGGCTGGCACCCACCGCCGTGGCAGGTTCCGTTCTGGCCGGCCTGGGCATCGCGCTGTCGCCCTCGTCCGCGTCCGCGTCCACAGGCACCGTGTGGGACCGCGTCGCTGCCTGTGAAAGCGGCGGCAATTGGTCGATCAACACCGGCAACGGCTACTACGGCGGACTGCAGTTCTCCCGCGGCACCTGGAACGCCTTCGGCGGCCAGCAGTTCGCGCCGACCGCGAACAAGGCCACCAGGGACCAGCAGATCGAGATCGCCAAGCGCACGCTGGCCAAACAAGGCCCCGGCGCCTGGCCCACCTGCTCCAAGCGGGCCGGCCTGACCCGCGCCAACGGTGCCGCCGCGCCCTCCAAAGCCACCCCTCAGCCGGTCGCCTCGACCGCCCACAAGCCCGCCGCCCATGCGGGCACGTACACGGTCAAGCGGGGCGACACACTGGCCGGGATCGCCCGGGCGCACAAGGTGCACGGCGGCTACCGGGCGTTGGCGGCGCACAACAAGCTCGCCGACCCGAACGTGATCCGTGTGGGCCAGGTGCTGCGCATCCCCGCCTGAGTAACCACCCGGCGCCTCAGCCGAGTCCGGCGAAGAACCCGTCGGCGATTCCTGTCGGCGCCGGGCCACCGTGGGAGGTTCCCGGGGCGATCATGAAGAACTCGCTGGGGTACAGCGGCCGCCAGATCCGGTTGCTCAGCGCGTAAACTCCTTCGCCCACGATTACCTGAGTGGCGTGAGCGCGCAGGGCCGCGACCTTGTTGGCCATCAGCTGAGGCGCGTGGATCTCCACGTTGATGCGGTCGTCCGGCACCACCATCGCCGGAGTGTCCTGCGCCAGAGTGCGGCTGATCTGCTGCTCGCCCAGCCCGCACTCGGCGAGCAGCACCCCGGTACGCTCGTGCACCGAGCGCGGGGTGACCACCCAAAACACCCGGGACACCTGCCACGGCTCCCCGTGCCCGGCGGTGCCCGCATCCGCGGCCAGTTGCACCGCCCGCATCGTGATCCGATGCGTCGCGATGTGGTCCGGATGCCCGTAGCCGCCACCCGGCTCGTAGGTGACCACCACCTGCGGGCGGGTCTCCCGCAGGATCCGCACCAGGTGCAACGCCGCGGTGTTCACATCGGCCAGCGCCAGCGCGTTCGGGTGCGCGTCCGCGGACGGGCCGGCCACTCCTGGCCGCACCCAGGACATCCCGGAATCCTCGTAACGCACCGGCGCAGGCGTGCCGTCCGGGGCGAGCGCGTCATCGCCGAGGAACCGATGATCGGTCACCCCGAGCGCCTCCATCGCCACCGACAGCTCACGCGCGCGATGCTGGCCCAGCTGCTGCGGGCGCCGGGCCAGCGAGGCCAACTCCGCATGCCGTGGGTGGTTCGGGTCCTCCGCTCCGATGACCTCCCCGCGTTCCCCGCGGGTGCAGGTG
The DNA here is from genome assembly GCA_002748415.1 of Micrococcales bacterium. Lineage (GTDB taxonomy): Bacteria > Actinomycetota > Actinomycetes > Actinomycetales > CAWJMD01. The sequence goes on from PDSI01000203.1 coordinate 1,486, forward strand.
ACCAGGGTGACACCGACGGCCTGGCCGGCGTAGCGGGCCATCGTCAATCCGGTGACGATGCTCTCGTCGTCGGGATGGGCGTGCACGAACACGACCCGGCGCGGCACGTCGAGCGCCTCCATGGCCGCCAGGTCCGCCGGGTCGAACGCGGACTCGACGATGTCCTCGAACAGGTCTCTGGCCGTCTCTTCCGCACCCTTGATCCCGTCCTCGCCGTCGCCGGAACCCTCCGGCGGCAGGATGGACATCCTCGGAACCCTCATCGTCGGAACCCTCCTCGCCGAGCGCGGCCCCGTGGACGGGCCGAGTCATCCGTCCGCGCGCCGAGCCCTAGCCGCGATCTTCGCCCGCTCGGTTGCGTCGAGCACGACCTTGCGGATCCGGACCGCGTCCGCAGTGACTTCCACGCACTCGTCGTCACGGCAGAACTCCAGTGATTGTTCCAGGGACAGCACCCGTGGGGGCACCAGACGTTCCAGTTCGTCGGCGGTGGAAGACCGGACGTTGGTGAGCTTCTTCTCTTTGGTGATGTTGACGTCCATGTCGTCGGCTCGGGAGTTCTCTCCGACGATCATGCCCTCGTACACCTGGGTGGCCGGGGCAACGAACAGAGTGCCGCGTTCCTGCAGGTTGGTGATGGCGTAACTGGTGGCGGCACCGGCCCGGTCGGCCACCAAGGAGCCGCTGGGGCGGGTGCGTAGGTCACCGGCCCACGGTTCGTACCCGTCGAACACGTGGTGGGCGATGCCGGTACCGCGGGTTTCGGTGAGGAACTCGGTGCGAAAGCCGATGAGTCCCCGGCTGGGCACCCGGAACTCCATCCGGATCCAGCCGGTGCCGTGGTTGCTCATCTGTTCCATCCGCCCGCGGCGCACCGCCAGCAACTGGGTGATGGCACCCAGGTACTCTTCCGGGGCGTCGATGGTCAGGTGTTCGACCGGTTCGTGGACCGAACCGTCGACGGTGCGGGTGACCACCTGCGGTTTGCCCACGGTCAGCTCGAACCCCTCGCGGCGCATGGTCTCGACCAGGATGGCCAGCGCGAGTTCGCCGCGACCTTGCACCTCCCAGGTATCCGGGCGTTCGGTGGTGTTCACCCGCAGGCTGACGTTGCCGACCAGTTCGCGGTCCAGCCGGTCCTTGACCAGCCGGGCGGTGAGTTTGGCCGCCTTGGCGCCCTTGCCGGCCAGCGGTGAGGTGTTGGTGCCGATGGTCATCGATATCGCCGGTTCATCGACGGTGATCAGCGGCAGCGGCCGCGGGTCCTCCGCATCGGCGAGGGTTTCACCGATGGTGATGTCGGCGATCCCGGCGATGGCCACGATATCGCCCGGTCCGGCTTCCTGCGCCGAAACCCGTTCCAGCGCCTGGGTCATCAGCAGTTCGGTGATCTTGACTCGTTGCTGAGTGCCGTCCCGGCGGCACCACATCACGTTCTGCCCCTTGGCGATCCTGCCCTCGTGCACCCGGCACAGCGCCAGCCGGCCCAGGAACGGGGAAGCGTCGATGTTGGTGATGTGCGCCTGCAGCGGCGCGCCCTCGGTATAGGTGGGGGCGGGAACGTGTTCGAGGATGGTCGCGAACAACGGTTCCAGGTTTTCGCTGTCCGGCATGGCGCCGTCCTGGGGCCGGGCCACGGCGGCCCGGCCGGCTTTCGCCGATGCATAGACGATGGGGAAATCGATCTGGTCCTCGTCAGCGTCCAGGTCCAGGAACAGTTCGTAGGTCTCGTCCACCACCTCGGCGATGCGGGCGTCCGGCCGGTCGACCTTGTTGATCACCAGGATGACGGGCAACCGGGCCGCCAGCGCCTTGCGCAGGACGAACCTGGTCTGCGGCAACGGGCCTTCGGAGGCGTCCACCAGCAGCGCGATCGCATCCACCATCGACAGTCCCCGTTCCACCTCGCCGCCGAAGTCGGCGTGGCCGGGGGTATCGATGATGTTGATGGTGACTCCGTCCGGGCAACCGGCCCTTTCGGCAGCCGGGCCGCGGTAGTTCACCGCGGTGTTCTTGGCCAGGATGGTGATGCCCTTCTCCCGCTCCAGGTCGCCGGAGTCCATGGCCCGTTCGTCCACCCGCTGATGGGCGCCGAACGCGCCGGACTGCCACAGCATCGCGTCGACAAGGGTGGTCTTTCCGTGGTCGACGTGCGCGACGATGGCGATATTGCGCAGGTCTGAGCGCGTGGTGGGCATGCGAATACTCTCGGTAAGTGGGCAGGACGTGACCCATCGTAGTGCCGCAGCGGGCACCGGACATCATCCGCACACCGCAGCCAGGCCCCGTCACCCCAGGGTTCTGCGCGGTTGCCGCGGGGATTCCTCCGGGCCGTTCCCGCACCGCTGCTGTTGGCCGCCGACCGTTTCAAGGCCAAGGCCGGTGGGCCAGGATCGCCGGGGCAGCCTGCCTGGCTGATCGTCTTGGCTTGTTCGGTCGATGTGGTGGTGCGGATTCGGAACTCCAACTCACGCGAGAACTGGCGCGAGGGTGTGGGTCCGGCGATTCGGGTGCACTCGCGACGCCGCCGAGCCGGTCATTCCGGCAGCTATGGCGCTGTTGGGGTACGTCGGGTAGCGGCGCGCCGGCGCCATACGTCCCCGCACAGCACCATAGGGGCCGATGCGAGCGATCCGAGCGGAATACCGAAAGGGGGGCCGGGGCGGCGAACCGGCTTGCCGCCAGAAGCGGTCTCAGGACACCCGGTTCTGGCGTCGCCAGCGACCCGGCCAGGAAACCGGAGACTCATTCAGGTTGCTCGGAACTCGCGTTCACAACTCTCTTCGCAGCGGCGTCCGCCACGAATGCAGCAATACTGATAAAAACGATAAGACCCGCGTAACCCGCCAGCCCGAGGGCGACGACAGCACCTTCGCTCAGACCGCTGGCAGCCGCCAATCCTGTAGCTACCGCGAAGCTCAGCGCCCAAAGACTTGAGGACAGCATCCAGTGATGCGCCGCGGCGTGCCCCTCCTGCCATGCGCAAGGTGAACTCTTCGTGGCCTTGGTCCGGATACCAATAAATCGGTTCGGACCCAGGGAACCATTTTTCACAGCATGCGCGACAAGAAAAATGACCGCCGCAACGAAAACAAGGCTTCCACCCAGCCCGACACCTAATAGAAGTCC
>PDSI01000089.1 GCA_002748415.1 Micrococcales bacterium
CAGCAGCTGAATCGATGCGGGGCGGCGGCTCACGATCCCCAGGGTCGTACTCCTTGTAGTGAAGCTGCTCCAAGAAGAGACGTTGAGCCCAGTTCTCGCGATGCTCCTTGTCCTCCGGCACGAACAAATACGACAGGGTGACCCGGTTCAAATCGTCAAGCCAGGCGACCTTGTACTGGACCTTTCCTTCGGCGACACGGAGAACCTTCTCCGGGTGGATGGGATCCCCAAAAATCACCCAGTACTCCTGCCCAGCAGCATCCCGGGAACGGGCCTCCTCCTCGGTGTAACGCTCCTTCAAGTTCCCGTAGGCCAACCCCCACCGCCCATAACTGATGGTCTCGCAGCTCATGAGTATCTCCTTCCACTAGGATCGGCGATCACGATGTCGAGTCTGTCGGCGTAATCGAGGACGGATCGAGGAATCGGGGCGTGCTGCTCGGGGACCAGGAGGGTCATCTGTCCGTCAAGATCGCTGCCGATCAGGGTAGCCGGGGTCGAGGGTACGTCGGCGATCGGGGTACCGGGCTGGTACTTCGTCGCCAGCTCGTCGAGGTAGCGCAGCGCTGTCGCCTCCCGGACCTCCGCAAGCTGGGTGTGCTTCATCGAGTAGATGACCATCCGCTCGCTGTTGTAGTGATCGAGGCGGTTCCATCCGCCCGGGCGGACCCAATCCTCCGGGTCGACGCCGCGCGCCGGGCGTTTCGGCTTGGCGATGTAGAGTTCCGAGTTACCGCCGCGCAGCGTATCCAGCCGGAGTTGCTCTGCACGGTGCCATCTCGATCCCTCAATCAGCCGTTTGAGCCAGGCCGGAAGCTCCCCCTCCTTAAGAGGAACTACCGGCCCCGAAAAAGCCCGAGGGTGGTCGAGGACCCTGGGCAGTTCCCCTACGTGGTCGCGCAGCGACCGCCGGGCCCCCTGGAACGCGGCGGTCTGCAACCCGGTAGACGTAGCCCGGCCGACGCCCCAGGGCAGCAACCAGAGACCGGCATCGACGGCTACCCCGACGGGGCCGCGGTCGCGCAGGTACCGCAGCGCCGCGCCACGCGGGTCACGCACCGCGTCCGCGAAGTCGTCGGCACGGGCAGCCATGTTCCAGGACGTGCCGCCGACGGCGAGAGCGGTCCCCAGCCCAACACCGGGGACAAGCATGGCGAGCGCAACAACTGCGGACGCCGCTAGCATCTTCCACCCGACACCAAGCTCGGCCCACCAGTCGCCGATGGCTTCCAGCACTCCGGCCAGCCACGTGAACCCGCCACCTCCGGCCGCCTCCTCGAGGGCCCGCGCTAGCCACGGGGTCACCACAAGGACGACCACGAGCCCGGCGGTGACCAGGGCCACGACGACGAGCCGCGCCCGGGGGCGTCCGGCCCGGCCGGCGTCGAACAGGTCGCGCATGACGGCCGCACGCGCAGCGCGTTGGTACTCCCAGAGCACCTGGACCTCGCGCGCCGTCTGGGCTGCCTGCGCCCGTCGCGACCGGGCATCGCCAGCGCCCTGACCGCCGCCGAGAAGCACTGTCACGGTGTCCCGCAGGTCACGAACGACGAGGTACCCCAGGTCCAGCACAGAGGCCAGCAGCCACTGGGCATGGACGGGGACCGACCAGCCCGACACCGCGCCTCGCACCCGCCCGTAGCCCCGTTCGAGGGCGCCGGCCGGCGCGTTCGGCGCCACATCGGCCATCGTGCCGAGCCGGTAGGCCGACGCGTCGAGGACCATCCCGATGCACAGGAGAACGAAGAGGAGCGCCTCCCGGCCGTGACCACCACCGGACGCGGTGTGGAACAGGCGGATGCCCACGGGCACAGCTTCTTGGACCGACCCCCACCCGCCACTGGACCGCCCCGCATTGCGACCCGCGTGGTCGACCATCACGACGGCGAGCACGACGGCGGGCAGACCCCAGACGACGATGCGGCCGACCGGGCCGACGAGCCGACCGCGGACGAGGCGGATCGCGAGCCCCAGTGCCACGGACACCAGCGCCGTCATCACCGCGTGCCCGGCGTACGGGGGGTCGCCCGCGAAGCCACTGCCGAACGGGTTGACCCCGAACTCCGGTACGTCATAACAACGCAGCCGCTCGTACCCGCTCTGATAGCGGCAGATGTCGAGAATCCCGTGCTTCCCTGCCATCAGGTGCACCCGCCGGACGGACTCCTCGACGAGCTCGAAAGCCGACCCCGACGCGAACCCGGCCAGCGCCCAGTCAGCGACCGCGAACCGACGCGCACGCCCGGGGGCAAGCAGGGCCACAGCGGCGAGTGGCGCAAGCTTGAGAACCTCCTCGACGATGGAGGCGACGACGACCGTTCCCCCAACGCCGGAGACCGAAGGCAGCCCGGCGAGCGACACCGTCAGCCACCACGAGATCGCCCCGATGGCAACCGACCAGGGGATGGCGAGCGCGAAGACCCGGAAGGCCGTGGTCACCCGCAGGGTCCGGGTCCGGGCCATCAGCACCCAGGCGAGCAGAACCCAGGCGACACCGAACCAGACCCGCACCGCCCACGAGCCGGTAGGCCAGAACAGCAGGATCGCCAGCAAGTAGAACAAGGAGCCCCAGGTCGCCAGCCTCGACAGCCGCCGCAGGACCGGAGCCCACCGGGAGGCCGCGATTCGTCGCCGGGACCTCTCCGCCAGCAGCTCCCACCACTCGGCCGACTCGGGCAGCGCCGCGGCTGCGGCTTCGCAGCGGGTTGTCCCCCGTGCATCCATGTCGGCAGAAGCTACCCAGGGCTGGCCGGATTGCACCCTTCGCCCGCGGGGAGTCGGCAAGTTTGGGCCCACGGGCCCAGCCATACCGAACTCTCTAGGCCCAGCGAGTCGATCGAACACCGCCCTCCGAACGCTGCCCTCGAGCCGCTGCTCAAGCGCACCTCCCGGACATGGCCGGTTCCAAGGTGCTAGGTCACGACCCCCGATACGGTCGCCGGCCACGGACGGTTCGTGGCCATGATGAGTTCAGCTGGTCTTCAGGTCCTGGGCTCGCGGGCCCTTGATCTCGCTGAACGCGCGGTGCTTCACCAGCGCGCTCACCGCGCCCCAGAGCTCAACAGCCTCCACGTCTCGCGGGATCGCGGTGAGCACAGGGCCGAAGAAGCCACGTTCGCCGATGTGCAGGATCGGAGTTCCGGCATCGTCGCCCACCGGAGCCTGCGCCACAGCGGTGCGCCGTCGTAGATCGTCGTCCCAGCGGTCCTCATCCGCGGCCGCAGCAAGCCCTGCGGGCAGACCCAGAGCACACAGGGAACCCTCGATGATCTCGCCCTCGTCGCGCATACCCTCGACGTGGCGGTACCGGCCCATCTGCTCGTACAGGTCCGGCCACCGGTCTGAATGCGAGGACGCGCACAGGGCGGCCGCCACCCGCACCGGCCGCCACGCCTTG
>PDSI01000159.1 GCA_002748415.1 Micrococcales bacterium
GGGTCAGCCGCAACAACGGCGGCCACCGCAGGATCATCGAGCCGTAACACGTCGGCCGCCAGACGGCGCGCCGTGGTTGTCTTTCCCGCTGCCCGGGGGCCAGTCACCATGACCCCAGGGACGACGCCAAGCAGTTCTCCTAGGAACGCATCCGGCAGCCTACGAACGTATTCATCATCCGGCACGCGATTCACACTACATCTTTTGCGCAGCAAACACTACATCTTGCACACACCTGCGAATACACATTCTGCCCACTGCTCCTTGGCGGGGCGTTGCCCGATCGACTGGCGATCGGCTGCCGGAAGGGCAGCCCCCAACTCTGGCTGGTCTGGCAAACGTGGTGGTCTCATCCTGTGACCAATCCGAGCTAAATCCCCCGCGGCGCCGATAGCCCGAAGGGCACGCGGTGGCGGGTGTCGTTGCCAACGCCGACACGCAGCGGCACCCCTTGCGTGGCACTGGTCACAGACAAGCCAACAGACCCGCCGTAATTACTTGATCATGCACGTAAATCGGAGACCTTTGCGAGACTGAGCGGAGCACAGCCTGTGCGCCGTTGAGTTAGTCCCGGGAGGTGGTGGTGACGGAGCACACGCCCGCCGATCCATGGCCCGACCACCCGCAGAAGTATTGGCGGGATGCCCTCAACCACGCTCGTGCACGTGGATGGTCGTTACGGACGTTCAAGGGCCATACATGGGGAGAGATCCGTTGCCCGACAGATAAGTGCAGGGTCAAGGTGTTCTCCACCGGCAGGGGGGCAGAGCATGTGGCACGTGACGCCCGCAAACATATTGATCGCTGTCTACACGACTCTGACCGCCGCGGCGTGCTCGATGTCATCGAAGACCGAATACGCAAGGCATCTCGGTTGGTGGATGCCGCGGAGGCGCTCGCTGAGGGGGACAAGATCCAAGAGCGCGTCGAGATCCTCGCGAAGACCGAGGAGCTGCTGGACAACAAGGACGCCGTGTCGGAAGAGTTCAATCGGCTTGTTGCGGAGGCCACACGTCAGGACGAGGCCGCAGACGCCGCGTTCAGCGATGCGGACGAACCCGCCACCTGCCAGGCTGAGGCGCTTGACCTGGCAGAGCAGAGGGAACGGACGATCCGTCGTGATTTGAGAGCCACCGATCGAAAGACGAATCGGGCGAAAAGCCTCAAGAAGGACTGCGACCGCCTCCGAGACCGGATCGCTGCGCTACGACGCACATGACCGGATCCCGCGACATCCACAACATACACCCTGCCGCAGTATTGGGTTGGCAAGTGTCAACCTCCTCGTTAGTATCGAGGAGTCCTCACCCCACGAAGGAGCTGCCATGGTGACCGCCGTACGCCTGCATGTAGAAGGCGTGGACCTAGATGACAGTCTCACCAACGACCTGCTGGGCCAGCACTTCTCTGACTACCTGTGGTCCTCTGTGGACGGCATCGTCACGATGACCGTCTACGTAGCGGAAGGCGACGTCACCAGCCAGGTCATGAATGCCGCGCGTGAGGTGGAGCATCGTCTGAAGGGCGCGAACGTCCTCCGCGTGCATCGTGACCTTGTCACACAAAGCGACATTGCTTCCCGTGTCGGTGTGTCCCGCGAAGCTGTTCGTAAGTGGACCCACCGCGACGGCGAGCAGCCTTTCCCTGCCCCGTTCGACACGGTTGGCGGTGGGGACGCGCGCGCCTCCAAAGTGTGGCAGTGGTCGGATGTGGTTTCCTGGCTGGACGACGCGTACTGCATCGACATGGATGAGGCCTTCCCGGATGCCGAAACCGTTGCGCACATCGACGCTTGTTTGACCGGAGTCAGGGGCTATCTCGACAAGGAGTGGCAGACCGCCACGATTGACCAAACCGCCACTACCAGGGTGAATACCTGGCGCCGACGAACGACGAGCATGGCTTTCGTCTGCCAATCGCTGATGGAGGGGCTCTCTAGTCCAGCGTTGCTGTGTTCCTGGACGGAAGGACCTGGAAGCTCGGGCACGACCCCTCAGGAGCACGCGGAGCAAATCGGTGCCTAACGCCGAAGAGTCGAGAGTCAAGGGCACCGCGACCCTTGATGCGGTCCGCGATCTTGTGGATCGGACCGAAATCCGGGACATACGGTTGCAGAAGCTCACGGGCGAAGTGCTACGAACTCCGCCTGAGGAGATCACCGTGCGCCTGTCCAACAGCGAACCCCGGTTCTCCCGACAACCGGGCGCTTTGCTCGTTCTGTTCTCTCACAGACTCGACTACATCGAGCCCGCCCGCGACGACGAGCCGGAGATTCCGGTGGGAAGTATCGAAGCCAGCCACATCGTCGAGGTCGAACTGAGCGGAGACAACGAGCCATCGGACGATGCCGTCTCGACGTTCATCGGCACGAACGTCCTTTTCATGGTGTACCCGTACGTCCGCTCCACGCTGCATCGTCTCCCTTCGGAATTCGGGCTACCCCCTATCCTGCTGCCATACCTGCGGCGGTGACGGAGATACTGTCGGCGAAAAGCCGTTTACTCGCGGCAGCCAAGCACCACATTGACCAAAGCGCCGGATACCGCCTCAACACCTCCAGCGCATCGACAGACCTCAAAAGATTGCAGGAGAGCCCTCCCGGTGTTGCAGCTGTCGCGCGGTGCGGTCAGTTGACCCCGGCGAAGAACGCGTCCAGGATGCGCTGCGCGGCAAGGGTTGCCGTCAACTCCCCCGCCGCGACCTGTTCGGTGGCCGCACGGGCCACCCCGGCCACAGCGGCATCGGTCTGCATCCGGGAGGCGACCTCGTCGTGGACCATCGCCCAGGTCCAGTCCACCTGCTGACGGGCCCGCCGCGCGGCCAACTCCCCTGCGTCGGTCATGGTCTTGCGGTGTTCGAGCACCGTGTCCCAGAACTCCCCGACCCCGTCACCGGTCACCGCCGAACACGTCAACACCGGTGGCCGCCACAACGCGTCCTTCGGGGTGATCAGGTGAATCGCCTGCGACAGGTCCCGGGCCGCCACCCGGGCCTCCGGCAGGTGCTCACCATCGGCCTTGTTGATGGCGACCACCTCGGCCAGTTCCAGCACACCCTTCTTGATGCCCTGCAACGAGTCCCCGGTACGGGCCAGCGACAACACGGTGAAACAGTCCACCATCTGCGCGACCGTCGCCTCGGACTGCCCCACCCCGACCGTTTCCACCAACACCACGTCGTACCCGGCGGCCTCCACCACGACCATCGTCTCCCGGGTCGCCCTGGCCACCCCGCCCAGGCTGCCCGCGGTCGGCGACGGCCGCACGAACGCGTCCGGATCCACCGACAGCTTCGCCATCCGGGTCTTGTCGCCCATGATCGACCCACCGGTCCGCGGTGAACTCGGGTCGACCGCCAGCACCGCCACCCGGTGCCCGGCCCCGGTCAGCCGGCTACCCAACGCCTCGATGAACGTGGACTTGCCCACCCCGGGAACCCCGGTGATGCCCACTCGCACGGCCTGGCTGTCGTTGTCCAGCAACCGCAACAGCAACTGCTGCGCCAGCGACCGGTGCTCCGGCTTACGGGACTCCACCATCGTGATCGCCCGGGCCAGCATTCCGCGGTTGCCCTCGCGGACACCGGCAACCAGCGAGTCAAGGTCAACTAGTGGTCTGGGTGCCACCCGGAATCAACCCTGCGCGCTCAGTGTGTGGATGAGTTCTGCTGCCGCCGTGGTGATCACCGTTCCCGGCCCGAACACCGCGGCCGCCCCCAGGTCCAGCAACGGCTGCACGTCGTCCGGTGGGATCACCCCACCCACCACGATGAGGATGTCCTCGCGACCCTCCGCAGCCAACGCGTCCCGCAGCTGCGGAACCAGCGTCATGTGACCGGCCGCAAGCGAGGACACCCCGACGATGTGCACGTCGTTCTCGACCGCCTGCCGGGCAACCTCCTCCGGGGTGGAGAACAACGCACCGACGTCCACGTCGAAGCCCAGGTCGGCGAACGCGGTGGCAATGACCTTCTGGCCACGGTCGTGCCCGTCCTGGCCCATCTTGGCCACCAGGATCCGGGGCCGGCGCCCTTCGGACTCCGCGAACGCGGTGACATCGGCCAGCACCTGGGCCACCGTCGTATCCGTTGTGTTGGCTTGGTCGATCTCATGCCGGTACACGCCACTGATCGTGCGGATCTGGCCGGCGTGGCGGCCGAACGCGGTCTCCATCGCATCGGAGATCTCCCCGACCGACGCCTTCGCCCTGGCCGCGGCCACGCTCAACGCCAGTAGGTTGGCGTCCTTCCCGCGCGGGGTTCCGTCGACAATCGCCCTGGCCGCGCCGGCCAGCTGGTCCAGCGCCTCCCGGACCGCCGCGTCGTCGCGTTCCGCCCGCAACCGGCGCAGCTTGTCCACCTGCTCGGTACGCACGGCCGCGTTGTCCACGCGCAGCACCTCGATGTCCTCTTCGGTTTCCAGGCGGAACGTGTTCACGCCGATCACCGGCTGCCGGCCGGAGTCGATGCGCGCCTGGGTGCGGGCGGCCGCCTCCTCGATCCGCATCTTCGGGATGCCTGCGTCGATCGCCTTGGCCATGCCGCCGTGCGACTCCACCTCGGCGATGTGCCCGCGGACCCGGTCGGCCAGTGCCTTGGTCAACGACTCGACGTAATACGAACCGCCCCACGGGTCGATGACGTTGGTGGTTCCCGACTCCTGCTGCAACAACAGCTGGGTGTTGCGGGCGATCCGGGCGGAGAAATCCGTCGGCAACGCCAGCGCCTCGTCCAGCGCGTTGGTGTGCAGCGACTGGGTGTGCCCCTGGGTGGCGGCCATCGCCTCGATGCAGGTGCGGGCCACGTTGTTGAACACGTCCTGGGCGGTCAGCGACCACCCTGAGGTCTGCGAATGGGTACGCAGTGAGCGGGATTTCGGGTTCTGGGGCTCGAATTCACTCAGCAGTTCGCTCCACAGCAACCGGCCGGCCCGCAGTTTGGACACCTCCATGAAGAAGTTCATGCCGATGGCCCAGAAGAACGACAGCCGCGGCGCGAAATTGTCCACGTTCAGCCCGGCCTGCACCCCGGTGCGGATGTACTCCACCCCGTCGGCCAGGGTGTAGGCCAGCTCCAGGTCGGCCGTCGCCCCCGCCTCCTGCATGTGGTACCCGGAGATCGAGATCGAGTTGAACCGCGGCATGTTCTCGCTGGTGTAGGCGAAGATGTCGCCGATGACCCGCATCGACGGCTGCGGCGGGTAGATGTAGGTGTTGCGGACCATGAACTCCTTGAGGATGTCGTTCTGGATGGTCCCCGCCAGCTGCTTGGGCGTGACCCCCTGCTCCTCGGCCGCCACGATGTACAGCGCCATCACCGGCAGCACCGCACCGTTCATGGTCATCGACACGCTCATCTTGTCCAGCGGGATGCCGTCGAACAACTGCCGCATGTCGTAGATGGAATCGATGGCCACCCCGGCCATGCCGACGTCACCGGCCACCCGCGGGTGGTCGGAGTCGTAGCCGCGGTGAGTCGCCAGATCGAACGCGATCGACAGGCCTTTCTGCCCGGCTGCCAGGTTGCGCCGGTAGAACGCATTGGACGCGGCGGCGGTGGAGAAACCGGCGTACTGGCGGATGGTCCACGGCTGGGTGGTGTACATCGTCGGGTACGGGCCGCGCAGGAACGGCGGTGTTCCCGGGAAAGTATGCATGAAGTCCAGCCCGTCGGTGTCCGACGGCAGGTACAGCGGCGGCACGTCGATGCCTTCCGGGGTGTGCCAGAGCTCCTTGCCGTCCATCCATGCATCGCGGGCGGCCGAGTCGGCTGGCTTCCCGGTCGGGGCCGACCAGGGGATGTCGGCGAAGTTCGGGATCGCACTCATGACTGCCCTCCAAAAACACGCTCGTGCAGCGCGGACAGGAATTCGACGACGTTGGTGCCCATCGCCACGCTGCCGTCGGCGGCCGGCAACGCACTGGCCTTACCGGCAACGACGACGTGGTCGAAACCGGCCTCGTGCAAGGCATCGACGAACGCCTCGCCGTGCTCGGCATAGTCCGGGTCCCGCCCGGCCAGTACAGCGATGCCGCCCGCATCGCCCGGCCAGTTCGCCCCCTCCGGGCTGGCCGCTGCCAGCGCCGCGGGTAGGTCCGCCGGGTCGGTCAACGGCTCCACCGGCACCGCGTGCAGCCCCCCGGCGGCAAGCGCGTTGGCGACGAAACCGAGCCGTGCCGATGCGGTGGCGATGCTGACCAGCTGCACCACCGGGATCGGCGGTGGCCCACCGGCGGCGTCCACCCGTTCCCGCAGCCGCTCGTAGTCGGTACCGAGAACGACTGGTGCCAGGGCGGTTTCGTCCTCGACCGGTTCGGTCACCGGCAACGGTTCGCGCTCCACCTCGTCCTGATCCAGGATGGGGAACTCGCTCACCCCGGTCAGCGGCTTCTTGCGCCGGGCGATGTCGGCGCGGGTTGCGGCCCACGCGTCCCGCGCCCAGCCGGCGACCAGGCCGGATGCCAACGCGGCCTCCAACCCGCCGGCCTTCTCGATCTCCTGCACCAGCCCCCAGGCCACCTCGGCCAGGTCGGCGGTGTACCGCTCGATGTAGAACGACCCGCCACCGGGGTCGACCACGGAACCGATGTGCGATTCCAGCAACAGCAGCGACTGGGTGTTGCGGGCGATGCGCCGGGAGAACGAGGTGGCCTTGCCGATCCGCGCGTCGAACGGGCGCAGCGTGACCAGGTCGGCACCACCGACACCGGCGGCGAACCCGGCCACGGTGGTGCGCAGCATGTTCACCCACGGGTCGTAGTGGCTCATCATCGTGTTCGCGGTCACCGCGTGCTGGCGCGGCGCGGGCGCGTCGGCGGGCAGTTCGAGTGTCTCGGCGACCTTGGCCCACACCAGCCGGGCCGCCCGCAGCATGGCGATGGTGGCGAATTGGTCGTCGGTGACGGCGAACCGCAGGTCCAGCGCGGCGGCCCCCTGCGCCGGTGCCACGCCGTGGTCGGACAGTTGGCGCAGGTAAGCGATGGCGGCGGTGGTGGCGACCGCGATCTGCTGGGCGTAGCTGCCGGCAGCCTCGACGACGGGGCTGGCGTCGGCGACCAGCACGCGGGCACCGGAACCGACCAGCCCGGCCACGGCGGCCGGGTCCGGTGTCATCCCCGGCCGAGCGGACGCGCCACGGCGCATCCGTTCGCCCAGTGGATCGATGCCCAGGCTGAGCTGGGCGGCCGATTCGCCGGCCCACGCCAGCGCGGCCTCGGCGGCGGCCAGCGCGTCTTCGTCCGGGCCGAGGACGACCGGCGCAAGGTCGAGCATGACGCCGGTCAGCGCCTCACCGAGACGGTCGGCCGGCACCCCGCAGGGCCCGCCGACCGTCAGCCACAGCGCGGTCGCGCCGCCCTCCAGTTCGGCCAGCACGATGTCGTTGGCCTGCTTCGCGTCGGCCTCGGACACCTGCTGGCAGATCTGCCAGCCGGCCGCGTCGCCGTTGCCGGCCCGCAGGTAGGGCGCCTGACCGGGAAGCTCGGTGACCATGCCGTCGGGCAGGTCGTTCGCGGTGTAGAGCGGCTGCACCGTGACCGGGTCGGTCGTGGTGCGATGCAGCTTGCGCACAGCACCGTCCGCTGGGTCGTCCTCGGCCACTCGCCCCTGCTTGAGCAAGACGCCTTTGATGCCTTGCTGCCACTGTTGCAGGCCCTCAGGGCTGGGGCCGTCGCTCTTTGACATGTCCTGATCCTACCGAGCCGGGCATGCCTGGTCGAAGACCGCGACGGCAGCAATGACCGGACGGACCGGCCTGGACGGTGTTATCTGGGTTCGCAACTGTTGCTAAGTCAGCTGTTGGCGCCCGTCACTTTTCAACTGCTCGACCAGGCTTTTCACCTGCTGAGCCCGGTCCCGCGTGGTGACCAACACCGCGTCGTCCGTGTCGACGACCACCACGTCGGGGATCCCGAGCACGCAGACCGTCCGCCCCGATCCGGGCAGCACGATGCCGGTGGAGTCCCGCACCAGGGTCAACCCAGCGTCACCGACCACCCGGGCCTGCTCGCCTGGGCCGGGCAGGAGTGCGGCCAGCGAGTCCCAGTCGCCGACGTCGTCCCAGGCGAAAGCCCCCGGAACCACGGCCATGCCGCCGGCGGCGGCCACCGGTTCGGCGATGGCGTGGTCGATGGAGATCCCGGCCAGCGTGGGCCACACCCGGTCCAGGGTCGCCCGGGCTGCCGGGCCGCCCGCGTGAACCGCGTCGGCGATCTCGGCCAGCCCGGCGGCCAGGCCGGGTTGCCGCCCGGCCAGGTGGTCCAGCAACGTGGCCGCCCGCACCACGAACATGCCGGCGTTCCACAGGTAACCGGCGGTCACGTATCGATGCGCGGTGGCCTCGTCCGGCTTCTCCACGAAGTCACCGACCATGAGCACGTCCGGCCCGCCGCTCACCCCGGCAGACCCGCCCGGCGCGATGTAGCCGTAGCCGGTGGCCGGGTGGGTGGGGGTGATGCCGATGGTGACGACGTGCCCGGCTTGCGCGGCGGCCACGGCTTGGTGCACCGCATCGGCGAACAGGTCCGGACCGTCGATGACGTGGTCGGCGGCGAACGAACCGATCACCGCGTCCGGGTCGCGGCGCATCGCGACCGCGGCGGCCAGTCCGATGGCGGGCATCGAATCACGGGGGGCCGGTTCGGCCAGCAGGTTGTCCGCGGCCAGGCCGGACAGTTGCGCCCGGACTGCCTCGACGTGCGGGCGGCCGGTCACCACCATGATCCGGTCCGGCCCGGCAAGGGGGGCCAACCGGTCCCAGGTGCCTTGCAGCAGCGAACGGCCGGTACCGGTGAGGTCGTGCAGGAACTTGGGTGCGCCGGCCCGCGACAGCGGCCACAGCCGGGTACCCGCTCCACCGGCCGGGATGACAGCGGTGAAGTGCTCGATGGGTGAGGTCATAGCGGCCAGCGTAGACACGCCGAGGACCGATCGCCGGTTGGCATGCGGCGCGTTGGCCGATCGCCACGCGGCAGTCTCACCCGCGACCGCCGGGCAGCAACCGGCGCCACCACCTGGGCGGCCAGCCAGAGCCCTTCGGCCGGCCGGAACCGTCCTGGTCCCGGTGCCGCTCGGGTTTGCGCAGATCCACCGTCTGCAAGGCGCCGACGGCCGCCTGCTGAGCCCGGATCGCGTGCTCGACCCGCACATGGGTCATCGAGGCCGCGAACAACACCACGATGGACATCAGGTTGAGGAAGAACAACAACCCGACCAGCACCGCCCCGGAAGCCAGGATGGGGTTTCCGCCGGTGCGGGCCAGCAGGAAGCCGGCGAAATGCTTGAGCAACCCGATCGCCACCGCGCCGAACACCGCCCCCGGCCACAGGTCCCCCCACGGAATCTCCACCCGGGACATCCGGCGCAGGATCAGCCACATCAGCAGCGTGTCCACCGCCGCGACCGCAACGAACACCAGCACCCGCACCACCAGCCGGCCGAAGCGGCCGTCGCTGGGGCCCACCGCGTCCAGGACCGGCCCGGCCAGCGAACTGGCGACCAGACCGGCCACGGCGGAACTGACCACGCCCAACCCCACCAAAGCCAGCATGAGCACGTCCCAAGCTTTCTTGACCGCGATGTTGGCGGGCGCCTTGGGCGCGTCGTACATGCTGCGCACCCCTTCACGCAGCGCGTCGATCCACCCCAGCCCGCCCCACAGCATCACCAGCAGGCCGATGACGCCGCCCACACTCATCGCATCGGACTGGATAAGGGTGTCCGGGTCGATGGCGCCGCCCGGGTCCTGCGGGGTCTTCAGCAGCCCCGGCAGGCCCTCCGCGACGCCGGCGAGGAGTTGGTCGTACAACGTGGAGTCGTTGCCGACGAGGAGCGCGAACAGGGTGAACCCGGTCGCCAGGGC
Source organism: Micrococcales bacterium (assembly GCA_002748415.1). GTDB lineage: Bacteria > Actinomycetota > Actinomycetes > Actinomycetales > CAWJMD01. Next base: position 9,857 of record PDSI01000159.1, read on the forward strand.
ACCGAACAACGAGAACAGCGCCGCGAACGCGGTGCCCTTGGCCAGCAACTGCCCGCGCCGGGCCGACAGGTGTCGCCAGCTCTCATACAGGAACCGGCCGGCACCGATCACCCGCGAAAAGGCAGAACCGTGTGCAGCCGCCATGTCTGGTCAGCATGCCAGACATACAGCCCGATACCGTCCGCTTGGTAGCGAATGTCGTAACCGGCGCCCAGGTGCAGTGCCCGGTCCAAGGCCGCATCGTCATTCAGGTGAGCGATGGTGACGTGCGGGCGGTACGGGAACAGGGAGTCGTAGGCCAGGAGGCCGCCGCGCACGGCTCGGTTCAGGTGCGCGCAGGCGGTGACCCCGGCCACCGGGTCGAGGAACACGACCGGCGACAGGGGCCGGAAGGTACCGACGCCCCTCAGGTGCACCTCGAACGGGGCGTAGCCGTCGGTGACCTCGGTCAGTTGCGTGATCGCGGCCGGTAGATCGTGCTGGCGGATCCGGATGGGGGGCACCAACGTGATGTGTGGAGGAATCACGTCGGCCTGCGGGTCGCCCGCTTCCCGGCGCATCCAGCGCACGTCCTGGGCGTACGGCTCGGGCAGCGGCAACACAACTCCGATGGTGATGTCAGCCTGCGGGCCCGGCACGGCCGGCATGCCGGTCATGGTGGCCGCTACCGACGGCGCGGCGGCCCCCGGGTTGCTTGTCGGTTCCGGACCGCCGCCCAGGTGGGCGGTCACCAGGTGTACTCCACGACGACGGGAGCATGGTCGCTCATCCGTTCATCGTAGGACTCGGCCCGGTGGGTGTGTGCACCGGTGGCGGTGCCGGCCAAAGCAGGTGTGGCCAGCTGATAGTCGATGCGCCAGCCGGTGTCGTTGGTGAACGCCTGACCGCGCCAGGACCACCAGCTGTAGGGCCCGGGCCGGTCCCCGGCCAGCCTGCGTACCACGTCGACCAGGCCCAGGTCGGTGGTCCAGGCGTCCAGTACCGCACGTTCGGCCGGCAGGAAGCCGGACCTGGTCTGCCGGTTCCGCCAGTTCTTCAGGTCGTTGGCCGTGTGGGCGATGTTGACGTCGCCGGTGAGCAGCACCTCGCGCTGGCGACGCAGCTGGTCGATGCGGGCACCCGCCGCGGCCAGGAACGCGTACTTCTGCTGTTGTTTGGGCGTGTCCTCCTGGCCCTTGGGCACGTAGCAGCTGATCACCGTGAGGTTGCCGAGGTCGGCCTCCACCCACCGGCCGGCACCGTCGAAGGTGCTGTCGGGCAACCGGGTCCGGACCCCGGCCGCTGGTGCCCGGGTGGCGACCGCGACTCCGGCGCGGCCCTTGGCCAGCGTGCTCTGGTGGTGGGCGACATGCCAGTCCGGGCCGAGCAGCGCGGTCAGGTCGGCGTGGTCGGCCCGCACCTCTTGCAGGCACAGAACGTCCGGTTCGGCGGCGTGCAGCCAGTCGCGCATGCCGCGGCGGTACGCCGCGCGGATGCCGTTGACGTTGAACGTTGCGACCCGCACGGGGCGCAACGGTAGACGGCGATCCGCTCCGGCGCTACCCAAGGCGGGGCCGCGGCGGCTGATGTGGTAGCAACGAACCATGTCGACTTCACCAGGGTCCACCGCGCAAGACACACCGGCACCGGATGTCGCCGTGGTGACCGGCGCCTCCTCGGGTATCGGGGCGGCTACCGCACAAGCGTTGGCGGACAGCGGGTATCACGTGGTACTGGCGGCGCGGCGCACCGAACGGATCGAGCAGCTGGCCCACCGCATCGGTGGGACGGCGGTGACGGTGGACGTGACCGACGACGCGGCGGTGGCCGCTCTGGTGCAGGTGGTCGAGGGGCTGTCGGGCCGGTTGCGGGTACTGGTCAACAACGCGGGCGGCGCGCTCGGCCTGGACCGCGTCGATGAGGCCGACCCCGCACTGTGGCGCACCATGTTCGAGGTGAACACGATGGGGACGCTGGCGGTGACCAAGGCGCTGCTGCCGCAGCTGCGGCAGGCCCCCAGTGCGACCGTGGTGTTCGTGACCTCGGTGGCCGGGCTGGACACCTACGAGGGCGGTGCCGGGTACTGCGCGGCCAAGCACGCCGAGGGCGTGCTGGCCCGCACCCTGCGCCTCGAGCTGGCCGGTGAGCCGATCAAGGTGTGCGAGATCGCGCCGGGCATGGTTGCCACCGAAGAGTTCTCACTGACCCGGTTCGCCGGCGACCAGGCTCGCGCCGACGCGGTGTACGCCGACGTGGACCGGCCCCTGGTGGCTGCGGACATCGCCCGGTGCGTGCAGTGGGTGGTGACCGCGCCGGAGCACGTGAACGTGGACCTGTTGGTGGTCCGCCCGGTTGCTCAGGCGGCTCCGCCCGGGTTCGGGGAAACCCAGCCGGCCACCTCGTACACATCGGGTGCGACGTCGCCGCGCAACCGCTTGGTGCCGGCCTCGTCCGCGACCCTGGCCACCCCGACGTCCAGCACCACCGCTCCTGGGGCGACCATCCCGGCGGTGACGATTCCCGGTACTCCGGCCGCACTGATGATGAGGTCGGCCTGCCGGGTATGCGCGGCCAGGTCACGGGTTCCGGTGTGGCACAACGTGACCGTGGCGTTGACCTGTTTGTGGGTGAGCAGCAGGCCGAGCGAGCGGCCCACGGTGGTGCCCCGCCCGATCACGCACACGTTCATCCCGTTCAGGTCGATTCCGTTGCGCCGCAACAGCTCCAGGCAACCCCGCGGGGTGCACGGGACCGGGGTGGTGATCGGGTTGTGCACCGTCAGGGCCAGCATCCCGAGGTTGGCCGGGTGCAGGCCGTCGGCGTCCTTGGCCGGGTCCATCGCCGCCAGCACCGGCCGGTCGTCCAGTCCACGTGGCAGCGGCAGCTGCACGATGTAGGCGCTGCAGTCCGGGTTGTGGTTCAAGTCCTCGACGGCGGCCAGAACCTGCCCGGCGCTGGCGGTGGCCGGCAGTTCCACCCGCAGCGACGGCAGCCCGATCTCAGCGCAGTCGCGGTGTTTGAGGTTGACGTAGCTGTGGCTGGGGGCGTCGTCACCGACCAGGACGGTGGCCAGTCCCATCGCCGCGCCGGCCCGGCGCAGCTGGGATACCGTCTCGGTCAGCTCCGACTTGATCTGGGCCGCAGCGGCTTTCCCGTCGAGAATGCGCGCGGTCACCGAGCCGCACCCGTTCGCTGGGCAACCGTGGCCGCCGGGGGTGCCGGTACTGGGTGCTGGCGGTTCACCACTGTTCCGCGCCCTCGTACAGCGGGAACTGCGCCGCCAGGGCGTCCACCCGGGCCTGCAGCGGCTCGACGTCGCATTGCGGCTGCAAGGCGGCGGCGATGATGTCGGCCACCTCCGCGAACTGGTCGTCGCCGAACCCGCGGGTGGCCAGCGCCGAGGTGCCGATCCGCAACCCGGAGGTGACCATCGGCGGACGCGGATCGAACGGGACCGCGTTGCGGTTCACCGTGATTCCCACCTCGTGCAAACGGTCCTCGGCCTGCTTGCCGTCCAGGCTGGACTCCCGCAGGTCCACCAGCACCAAGTGCACGTCGGTGCCGCCGGTCAGCACCGAGACGCCGGCCTGCTTGGCGTCCGCGGCCGTCAACCGCTCGGCCAGCAGTTGAGCACCGGACACCGTACGCCGCTGCCGGTCGGCGAACTCTTGGGTTCCCGCGGCCCGGAAAGCCACCGCCTTGGCTGCGATCACGTGCATCAGCGGTCCGCCCTGTTGGCCGGGGAACACCGCGGAGTCGATCTTCTTGGCCAATTCCTGGGTGGACAGGATCACCCCGGACCGTGGCCCGCCGAGCGTCTTGTGCACGGTACTGGTGACCACGTGGCTGTGCGGCACCGGACTGGGATGCAGCCCGGCGGCCACCAACCCGGCGAAGTGCGCCATGTCGGTCACCAGGTAGGCGCCGACCTCGTCTGCGACGGAGCGGAACGCGGCAAAGTCCAGGTGCCGCGGGTAGGCCGACCAGCCGGCGATGATCAACGCCGGCCTGGCCGCCAGTGCCTGTTCCCGCACCTGGTCCATGTCGATGCGGTGCGTATCTTCCCGCACCTGATAGGCGGCCACGTTGTACAGCCGGCCGGAGAAGTTGATACGCATACCGTGGGTGAGGTGCCCACCATGCGCCAGCTCCAGGCCGAGGATCGTGTCCCCGGGTTTGATCAGGGCGTGCATCGCCGAGGCGTTGGCTTGGGCGCCGGAATGTGGCTGCACGTTGGCGTGCTCGGCGCCGAACAGTTCCTTGACCCGGTCGATGGCCAGCTGTTCGGCGACGTCCACGAATTCGCAACCGCCGTAGTACCGCCGGCCTGGGTACCCTTCGGCGTACTTGTTGGTCAGCACCGATCCCTGCGCCTGCAGGACCGCCCTCGGAACGAAGTTCTCGCTGGCGATCATCTCCAGAGTGCCTCGCTGCCGGTTCAGTTCATCGGCGAGGACGGCAGCGATGTCGGGGTCGGCCTCGGCCAACGGGGTACTCATTGATGACGCCATTGCAGGTGATCCTCCACACGCTCGGGAGGATCAGGCTAGCAATTGACGGCGCCGGCGCGTCAGGCCGTGGTCACCTTCTGTGGGTCCACGACCCGGCCGGATCGCACCGGGCCGGGGGCCTGCACCACCAGGATCGCCATGTCGTCGACCGGGTCGGATTGCTGGAACTCCAGCACCGCCTCGAGCACGTGCCGGGCGATCCGCGTCGCGGCGGCGCCGCGCACCCTGTCCAGCTCGTGGATCAGTCGTCGCTCACCGAAGAAGTCGCGCCCGCACCTGGCCTCAGTGACCCCGTCGGTGTAGAAAACCAGCGCTTCGCCGGGGGCCAGCACCATGTCTTCCGCGTTCAGATCGATCTCCTCGATCAATCCGATGGCGGTGCCGGGCGAGCCGACGGGGGTGATCTCGCCGTGCACCGGAACCAAGATGGGCTGCGGGTGCCCACCCAGCACGAACCGGACCCGCACGGTGCCGCCATCGACCTGGCACCACCCGTGTGCGGCGGTGAGGTACTTCTCCTGGTCCTCCCCGGACAACAACTGCTGGTTCAGAGCCTGCAGCGCCTTGGGTGGGCTCAGCAGCCGGTTGGTGGTCAGCGCCCGCAGCGAATAGCGGGACAGTGCCGTGACGGCCGCGGCGGGGGCGCCCTTGCCGCTGACGTCGCCCAGGGTGAACAACCACGTGTCCTCGGTACCGTAGACGTCGTAGAAGTCCCCGCCCATTTCGCGGCCGGCACCGGCCGGGCGGAACTCCGCCGCGAACGACACCCCAGGGGTGGCCGGAAGAGTGTCCGGACGCAACGACCGGTTGAGGGTGGCGGCCACCCTGGCCTGTTCGGCCAGGATCCGGGTCCGTTCCAGTTCGTTGCGGCGCCGGGCGGTGATGTCGCGCAGCACCACCAGCCGCCCACCCGCCCGGCCGTCCGCATCGGGCAACTCGCTGACCTGGGACTCCCAGAAGCGCCGCTCGCCGTCCAGCACCAGGGTGGCTTCTTCGTTGCCGTCCTGCTTGACCACCTGGCCCAGCACGGCCGGCAACCGCCGGCGCAGCCCGGAGCGCTCGCCCGGCAATTTGCTCAGCAGCGAGTCCGCAGCCGGGTTCGAGGTGACCACGTTGTCGAACACGTCCAGCACCAGGACCGCGTCGGTCAGCACGTCCACCAACCGCCGGTAGGCAATGGGGGTCAGCTTCAGCAGTCCGTGCCGGACCACACCCCAGGCCAACACCATCAAGGTGACGCTGAACGCCAGCGGCGTGAAGTCCACCCTCCACAACCGCAGGTTGTAACCGACGCTCACGATGAACGGCAGCACCGCGACGGCGCTGAAGGTGATGACCTGTTCGCGGTACACCAGCGAACGCCGCCACAAGTCATGTAGGAAGAGGACGGTGGCCGCCAGCAGGATGGCCACCGTGTAGGCGAAGTGCACGAAGAACGCCGGCCCGCTGACCGTCGCCCACGGGCGGTCCGCCAGGTCCCACGTAACAGGGGCCGACCGGACCAAGTCGTGGGTGCCCGGGTTGAGCAGCAACGCCATGAGGACGAACGGTTCCACCAGCAACAGCGCAACGGTCCAGCCGGTGACGTACTCCTCCCGCCTGGTCCACAGCAGCATGAACACCAACCAGGCGGGCGCGATCAACACGATGCCCAGATACTGCAAGTCTCCCCAGAGCACCCACCACGAAGGCTCCGTGGTGAGCAACGTTCCCGCGTAACTGAGGCACCAGACAGCGATCGCCGCACCGAGGACACCGAGCGCGATGGCCGCCCCACTGCGCTGCTGGGACCACAGATACCCGGAGACAGCGACGTTCACCAGGCCTGCCAGGATGTTGACGGCCGCGAGGAAAACCAGGGTGGCTTCGATGGTGGATCACCCCATCCCGGGCACGGAGGCATCGACGCTGCCGGCTGGGGCCTGTGTGCCGGCGGCATCGTCCACCCGGATCCGCAGCCCACGCAGGGTCACGCTCGCGATGAGCGGGTCCATCCCGATCTTGGGTTCGCCGACCAGCCGGACCGGCAGCTGCAGCAACTGGTACAGCAGCACATCGGTCTCCTGGATGGCAACGGCGCCACCAGGGCAGCGGTGTGGGCCGGCGCCGAAGGCCAGCACGTCGTCTGGGAACTTCTCCGCCACCTTTCGCCCACTCTCGATAGCGTACGGACAGGCCCCGGCCACGGCCGGGTGGGTATTGGCTTCGGGCAGCAGTATCCGGATCCGGCTGCCGGCCGGAAGCGTCTGCGGCCGGCCATCGACCATGACTTCCAGATCGGTGACCAGATCCCGGCTGAGACCTCGCACGATCGGCTCCAGCCGCAGGATCTCGGTGAGCAGCCGGCGCCGCTGCGCCTGGTCACCGGCCAGGTACCGCGCCCGCAGGTCCTGGTCGCGCAGGAGGTGCCAGGCGCACAGGCTGATGAACTCCCTGGTGGTCACCATGCCGGCGGCGGCATAGGTCAAGCACTCCACGGTGATCGCGGCGTTGCCGTAGCCCTCGGCCAGCAGGTGGGAGACGACGTCGTCTTGCGGCTTCGCGCGCCGGGCTCGGATCGCGGGCCACACATCGAGCAGGTAGAAGCTGCTCAGGTTGATCAGTTGCTTGCTCCGGTACAGCTGCTGGCGCAGCCTGCCCGGCGAGCTGGTCTGGCCGAAGAATGCCTGCATCCGGGCGGCCAGCCGGTGCAGCGGTGCCTCGGTCAGGCCGACGATCTGGCGGGCGACGGCCACCGAGTACTCCATGGCCACGGCGTCCAACGGCACTTCGCCGCGGCGCACCGCTGCCAGCGCGCGGTCCGTCTCCCGTCGCATCAACGGTTCATACTTCTCCCGTACGGCCTTCGGGGTAAAGAAACGAGCTGCCTTGGTGCGCTGTTGGCGGTGTTCCAGTCCGGTCAGGAACAACAACGACCGCTGCCCGCCCATCTCGTTGACCTGATCGGATTCGAAACCGGCCTGCCTTGCCGTCGTCTCACGCAACACCTGCCTGGCCAGCCGCGGGTCGCTGACGAACCATTCGCCAGAGTCCGGGTCCTGCTGGATCGAGCCCGTGCGCACGGTGAACTGGGAGGCATGCAGCAGACGATCGTCACGGTCCGAACCTCCCCCACCGAACGGGCATTTCACTGCGCGGACGCTGCCGTTCACCTCGCCCGAACGCTCCGGAGACGGCTCCACCCTCATGTCCGGTACCTCTTCCCCAGCACGCATCGCTTCGCAAAGTTGTGTACTCCTCAACTTACCTCCCGGGCCCGGCCACCGGCAGTGCCGCAGCGGGAATCACCCGGCCGGGCAACGCACGCCCGAGCTGGCGGACTGCTGAACAAGGCGTCGTCTCGGTGTGGGTCCTGGGGTGGGCGGGACTGCGCCGGGGGCCGTCGAGTGGCGAGTCGGGTCACCCGCCGGGTGACGCGTCGGGCGTCTCGGGTGAGCCAGGCAATCCAGCGTTCGGCCACCGGTCGGTGTCACGTGCGCCACCGCAGCGTTCGTCCGGCCAGCCCCCAGGTGAGCACCGCCATCACCAACAGCGCGGCCACGTCGCGAAGCGTGCTGCTCGGATCGCCGCCGAGCAGACTGCCGCGGATCAGCGAAGCCGCGTAGAAAGCCGGGTTCAGATAGCCGGCCAAGACCAGCGGTGCTGGCAGCAGGGTGGCGGGTACCGCCACTGGGCCGAGGACGAGCAACGCCAGGGTGGTGGCGAGGCCGATCGAGGAGGCTTGCTCCAACGAACGAGAGACGTTGCCGATGAACGCACCGATTCCCCCGGTCGGCAGCACCAGTACCGGCAGCAGCGGCAGCGCGATCCAGTGTGGCTGAAGTGGCACGTCGAGTATCAGCGTCCCAATCACCGTGATGACGACCACCGAGGGCAGGGCGAGCAGGCTGAAGGCCAGCAGGCTCGCGAGCAGCATGCTTTCGCGTCGGAC
>PDSI01000060.1 GCA_002748415.1 Micrococcales bacterium
GTCCCGGTGGCGCCTTACAAGCCGGATCCCAACCGGGTGGTCTGGGCACCGCAGGCCGAGGACTTGTGGGAGATCATCCGTACCGACGGGCATCTGCCCGGCACCGGCCCACCACCGGAACCGGCACCGAAACCGACGCCGGTTCCAGCCGATGAGCTGATCGATCCGGCCCTGGTCAGCGTCGAGGTGGTGAACACCACGGGCATCGACGGGCTGGGCCAGCAGTCGGCGGATGCGCTGGCCGAGCAGGGCTTCACAGCCACTGCCGTGAGCGGTATGAACCCGGGCCTACGCGGCTCCCTGGTCCGTTACCCGGTGGGCAGGCGACCGGAGGCGATGACCGTGGCTGCGGCGTTCCCCGGGGCGCACGTGGAGCTGGACGAGAAGATCGACGACGGCATAGTCCGGGTGGAGCTGGGTGCCGGCGCCCCTGCCGTGGCAGCGGTGCCGGGGGCCAGGTCGACCCACCTACCGAAGCAGCCGATCGGCGCGGACCCGCACGACCGTCAAGGCTCCACGCAGACATCCGGCCCGGGAACGCTGGATTCCGAAGCAGCCGATGAGAACGACCTGTGCCGGAACTCCTGAGGCTGGCCTTCCACTGGTGAGACGGGCCTCGCGGCCGGCGGTTGGCGGACCTCACTGGCACGCACCCGTCACCCCGAGATACCGGCATGGTGAGGAGACGCCGGCGGGTGAACTGGCTAGCTGACGACGAACTCCACCCGCCGGTTCTGGGCACGGTTGGCGGCTGAGGTGTTGGGCACCTTGGGGTTGTTTTCTCCGAACCCGTCCGAGGTCATGCGGTCTGCGGCGATCCCCATCGAGGCCAACGCCGAACGCACCGCGGCCGCCCGGTCCTTGCTCAATTGCAGGTTGAACCCCTCGTCGCCCATGTCGTCGGTGTAGCCGTTGATGGCGACCACGGCCTGTGGGTTCGCCTTGAGGACGTCCGCGGCCCGCCTCACGACGGCCTGCCCGTCGGCGGTCAGTTGCGCTGTATCGGTGGCGAAGGTGATGTTGGGCAGCGCGGCGAGTTCCTGTTCCACCGTTGCGGCCGAGGGTTCACTTGCCCCGGTGGCCGCGCTTGATTCTGCCGTTGCGCCGGTGAGGTTGTCCCGGACCGTGCCTCCGGTGGCGTCCGCCACCCCCGATGCGGATTGCAACAACGGCGCCGTGTCGGCATTCTGCGGCAGCGACCCGGACAAGGCGAGGTCGCCGTCGGCCAGTCGCGCGGTGGCTTGCCCACCCGCTGCGACAGTCTGCTGCATGGGCTTCAGCAGCGCGGCGAACTCCTCGATCCCCTCACCGGAGAGTCCGGGCGCAACCGTCAGCTCGTTGGCGACCTTGCCCTCCCCGAACGCTTCGACAGCGGCTTTCTCGAGCCTGTCGGCAGTCGCTTGATCGACCACCTGGCCGGAAAGCGTCACCGAACCACCCGCAGTTTGCGCCGAGACCGTCGGCCCGGTGCCCTCAGCGCTGGGCGAAGCGCCCGCGCCACCGAAGTCGGCGGTCACCACGCGGGCACCGTCGATGCTCTTGACCTGATCGGCCAACTCCTGCGCGTCGATCTCGGCGGGCAGTTCCCCGGACAACCGCCCGTCCCGGCCGACGAAATCCGCGCGTACCTGATCGGCACCTTGCTGGTCCAAGACCGCGCGGGCCCGGGCCTGAAGGTCCCGCTCGATGCTGCCCCGGATCAGGGTTGCGTGCACCAAGGCCAACAGCAACAGACCCAGGGCAACCACCAGCCAAGGCCACCACCCGACGGTTCTGTAGACCCAGAAGAAACCGCTTGACTCGTGTTGCTCGATTTCCAGGCTAGTCCCTTGGTTGGGCATCACGACTCCTGATGACGCCGGTGGCTGAGTTCTTGGGACAACCGGACGAACCCGGTTTCGTCCCCGTCGGCCAGCAGCTGAGCCTGTCGCGGCCAACTCATCATGCTGGCCGGCACGTCCAGATTGTGGGCGGTCAACGCCGCGTACAGCGCCTGCGGGCGGGCACTGGCCACCGACTGGAAGGTGCTGAATCCCTCAGCCCGCAGCGCCTGCGCCATCGGGGGTTCCAGCCCGCCGATGCGGGTCAGCTCGTTCTCGGCACCGCGCAGGTCGGTCACCTGGTCGCCGTCCACCTTCGGCGGGCCCGCGTGCGAGCCGACGGGATCCTCCACCGGGTTCGGTTCGGTGGCTGATCGTTCTCGCAGATCCACTTCGGTGCTATCGCCGGTGTGGGCGGCGCGCTTGGTGGCGGACACTGCCGCGGCGGCGGTCGCACCGGCCGCCCGCGCATCCGCCCCGGTCAGCTCGATAGGGTCCTCTTCGGCGACCGGGAAACGATTGGCTGCCCGCGGCCCGGCCGGCGTTTCTTGCCCAGCGTGATCGGTGACTGGGGAGTCGACGGCAGCTGTCCGGTCTGCGTCGTCCAGTTCGGTTGGCGACCGATGGTTTTCGTCCGGCTGGGTGCCCGTCGGCTGGAATTCCGCATCGTCTTCGGCCTGCTTGGCCTCGACGCCGTGGGCATTCGTTCCCGGGTCGGCGTCAGCCGCTGCGGCCTCTTCCGTGGCGTCGCCGGCGCCGGGCGTTTCGTGGACGCGTGAATCCGTGGCCCGATGCTCGTGCCTGCTCTTGGCGTCGGCGGCTTCGGCGCGGTCCGCCGCCGTGCCGGGACTCGATTCGAATTCCTCCTCATCGGTATTTGAACCAGCATCGGCATGAGCCTCCCCCGGGGTGGCCTGGTCCGAACCGGCCGCGGGGCTGTCTTCTTCGGAATCAGTTTCGTCCCAGTCCCCGCCGTGGGCGTACTCGTCATGGGCGTACTCGTCGTCGGTGTAGTCGTCGTCGGTGCACTCGTCGTCGGCACCCGGGACAGCGTCATCGGCATAGCGCGGGGCAGCCGGCGCCGCATCCTCATGGCCGTCCAGGTGTGGCTCGTCGGTGACCATCTGGTCGTGCTCTGCGCCGCGGTCGGTGTCATCGTCTGTGCTGTGGTAAGCGTCATCGAACTCGTTGCCCTCCGGGTGATTTCCGGTGGTGACTGCCGTCACGTACCGGGCGGTGGCCGTGTCGCCGCGGGCGGCCAGGTAGCGGGGATCCTCGTAGATCACGTCGTCGTTCTCACGGTCGCGACGGGCCAGCTGATCCCGCAATTGGGCGATCTCCTCGTCCCGCTCAGCCAATTGCACCCGATGTTCACGGATCAACGACGAAATGGCGTCGGATTCTCCGAAATATCGCTTGCGCCAAGGCAATCGCCACAGCATCCAGCCAGCCAGCACGCCTAGGGCGAAGGCGAGAATCAGCATGATCCAGGACTGTGAGAGATACCAGCCCATGTCGGGTTCCTCCTAGCTGGGCGTCCGGTGCGGGGGCACACATTGTGTCATTTGTGCCGGACCTCTCGCAGCGGGCGGCATCGCGCCCGGGGAGGACGCGTGTCGAAACGGGCCGGTCACGCGCCGCTGCCGGAATGCCGGTCGGCCCAACGCGGCACCCGTGCAGACTGTTACCCTGGTGCGCGCTGCCTGTGCGACAGCTGTGATGGAGGCGTCGCCTAGTCCGGTCTATGGCGCCCGCCTGCTAAGCGGGTTTGGGGCTACAACCCCATCGCGGGTTCAAATCCCGCCGCCTCCGCCACCGCAGCGGTGGCCGGGGTCGTCCTGACCCGGCCGCCGCTCGTGGGCACGGCTATTGGGCACGTTCCGCCGCACAGCTGGCGTGTTCCGTCTCATGGACGAACGAGAACAAACGCCGGCACCGCAGCCAGCGCGGCGCTCGCCGGCCACGTCGCCAACCACGCGAGGACGATGCGCCGTAGTGTGAACCACTTGACGTTTCGCCGGTTCTGCACGGCTCCGGCGCCGGTCAGCGCCACCACGATGGTGTAGCTGGTGGAGACCGGCAAGCCGGGCCCGAAGCTGGTGAGTACCAGCAACCCGGCCGTCGTCGACTCCGCTACGAATCCGGTGGCGGGTTCGATGCGTACGATGCGGCGGGCCACGGTGCGGGTGATTCGCCACCCCCCCACCAGCGTCCCGGCGCCGATCGCGACCGCCGCCCAGATCAGCACCCAGGTCTGCCCGGCCACCGGCGCGTCCGCCAGGGCAAGCGCCAGCAACAGCACAGCGGCAACCCGTTGCCCGTCGTGCATGCCGTGCCCCAGCGCCACCGCAGAGGCGGTCACCGATTGGGCGATGCGCAGCCTGCGATTGGTGGTGGCCGGCGGTTGACGGTGCGCGGCCCAGATGAGCGCACCCATCGCCAATGCCGCCACGCCGCCGGCCACCACGGTGAGGCCCACCAGCGGCAGGACCAGGGATGTCAGCAGGGGTGCCCAGTCCACCGATCGGCCACCGGCCAGGACCGCACCGGTCAACCCTCCCAGCAGTGCGTGCGTGGAGGAGGTCGGCAAGCCCAGCCGCCAGGTGATCAGATTCCAGGCGGTGGCCCCGAGCAATGCGGCCAACAGCAACGCGAGACCGTCCCGCCCGGCGGCCGTGTCGATGAACTCGTCCGGGAACGATGCCGTCGCCGGGTTGCCCAGCAGCGCGCCCAGGAAGGTGAAGGACGCGGCACTGACGACCGCGACCAGGGGAGTCAAGGCCCGGGTGCGCACCGCACCGGCGACCGCCGCGCAGGCGTCGTGCAGGCCGTTGGTCACGGCGAACATCACCGCGACGCCTACCACCACGCCGAACAGGATCATGCCTGCCTAGTTGGCCTTGACCGCGATGGTCTCCACCGCGGCGGCCACCGCCGCGAATGCATCGACGATCGAGTCCAGCCTGGACAGTACCTCCCAAGCTTTCAGCGCCTCATCGGTACCACCCGGGTAGCCTGACCCCTCCTGCAGCAGGGTGGCCACCATCCGCCGGAAGAGCTTGCCACCGCGGTTCTCCAGCCGCTCGATCTCGGCCCAGTACTCGGCCCGGTCCTTGCTGCGCCGCAGCCCGGACATCACCGTTCGGGTCAGTTCGGCCTGCCGCTGCAGCACGGCCACCTGCTCGGCGACACCCTCCGGAAGCTCATGGAAGTCGAACAACACCAGCAGGTCCGCCACGGCGTCGAATCCGTCCAGGCAAGCATCCAGCCCGCGGGACAGCATCAGGATGTCCTCGGGGTCGACCGGGGTGAACAGTGAGCTGTTGATGCGTTCCACGGTACGTTGGCGCATCTCGTCGCCGGCCAGTTCCAAGTCGCTGATCCGGACCGCGTACTGGTCCCAGTCCGCGCTGTGCAGGTCGAGCATCTGCCCCAGCAGGGCGGCGGCCTGCACTACCAGGTCGGCATGCTCGACGAGGAGGTCTTCGTACACCCCGTCACGGGGAATGAAAGGCATCGATGACCTCCTTGCCGGATCAGGGGCCGACGGCCAGCCATGACGAGTCTAGGGAGTGACGGAGGCAGTGCCGGACGACGTGGCCGCCGATGCGCCACCGCTGGGGGATTCCGCGACCGGCGGGCTGACCCACGGGTTCGGCGGTGGAGCCAACTCGGTCATGACCTCTTCGGGGGCGGGATGGACCTCGGTGGGTTCCACCGTCGAACGGCGCACCACCACCGAGTTCAGCCCTAGTCCCCCGACGGAAACCTCGTCGAACGCGCTCAACCGGTACCCGCCGTCCCGCTCGTCGGGCAGGAAGTACAGCAATGTAGCCTGCAACGGCTCCGGGCGATCCTCCATCAGGCTGCGCAATGCGCCGACCGTGACCCCGGCGCCGCCGGTCGAGCCCTCGGTCATGACCCTGGTGCCGGTGGCGTCGTCCAGCACTCTGGATCGCTTGTGGAAGTGTCCGGACAGCACGAGCGGTACCTGCCCGAACAGCGGGTACGGCTGCGCCGCGTTGTGAATGAGTGCCACGTCCACCGGTTTCCCGTCCTCGGCGCTGGCCTCGATGACATCGGCCAAGCGTTGCGATGCGGCACCGGCGACCTCGACGCTCGACATCAGCGCCGGATTGCCGCCCGCCGGGGTGAAGGTGGGATCGCCGATGCCGGCGAAGCGAATGCCGGCCACCTCAGCCGTCGACCCGTCCAGCACCACGGCACCGGACTGGGCGGCCACCGCTTTCTGGGTCCGCATGGAATCGTGGTTGCCGCGGACGAACACGTACGGCACATCGATGGCGGAGATCCGCGACAGCGTCGTGGACTCCACGTCGGTCCCCCAGGTGGTGACGTCGCCGGTGTCGACCACCGCGTCGACCCCGAAGTTGTCGAGCAACCGGCCGACGAGATCGAAACCCTGCGGGTTGAGGTGAATATCGGACACGTGCAGGACGGTGACCACATCGGGGTTGGCGGCCAATTGCGTGCCGTCGAGCCCCTCGGTGGCGGTGTAGACGGCGGTCACCGCGCTGACCATGTCGGCGACGCCGGAGCGGTAGGACTCCAACCGGTCGGCCAGCCCGATACCCTGGGTAGCCAGATATGGGGCACGTTCCAGCAGTCCGGTGAACTCGGGCTGGCGCAGCGCCTGCTCGTTCAACGTTTGTGAGCCGATACCCGCAGCAGTCACGATGGGAACCAGCGCGACGGCGACCGACTGCACCACGCGCCGGGGCCGGCGGAAGACGGCCCACCCGGCCAGCGCGGCCCCGCCGGCGGCACAGGCAGCAGCCGAGGCCAGCGCTCGGATCACCGCCACCCGCAGCTGCGAGGTGGCTTCGGCAGCGAGTTCCTCTAGTTGGCCGGCCGAGTCGAGGAGTTCTTCCGCGCCGGCGGCGTCGATGCTCTGCACGGATGCGTTCAGCCGTAGCGGGCCCGCGTGGGAGTCGAACTCGACTTGGCCGAACGGGGGCAGTTGCAGTACCGAACCACCGGACAGGTCGACGGCGGCGGAGACCCGCATGGTGATCGGGCCGACGTGGGCGGTGCTCGGCGGGGCCACGGTCAACCCGGCGATACCGCCGACGATGCCGGCGATGAGAACGCCGAGCACGCGGGTGACCAAGATGCGGCGGTGCCAGCGGCGTGTGCCGGCGGCCTTCGCGATGCTCGGTTCGAGCTGCTCGGATGCAGTGCTCACTGTGCCGATTGTCCCACCGTGTGCCGAAAGCTGTGGTGCGTATCGATGGTACTGCCCGGCTGCGCCCGGGCAGATCAACGCCCGGGCGACTGCGGATGTCGTCCGGGCGTTGCTGGGCCGCGCCTAGGGGGGTTGCGCAGCCCGTGCGCCGACTGCGGGCGTCGAGGCGCTTCAATCATGACACATTCTCATGTCATCGCAAACTCCCG
This sequence comes from Micrococcales bacterium, assembly GCA_002748415.1. Taxonomy (GTDB): domain Bacteria; phylum Actinomycetota; class Actinomycetes; order Actinomycetales; family CAWJMD01. The sequence continues at coordinate 7,236 of PDSI01000060.1, forward strand.
GTGCGCTTCAAGGACCGGCACGAACTGGAGGCTCCCCCAAGAAGCCCTATGGGTTACCGACAGGTAGCCTCCCTGGTCCGGGCGTGTGTGGAATCGATAAACCTGGGAGGAACCTCCCGATCGGCAATACCGTAGTAGACGGACCGCGTGGACGCGGAACGCATGAGTCGAATCGGACGTGCTACTCTCTCACCGTTGTAGCTGCAGTATCTGGCATGTGCATGACGCCCGCGGGATTCTGTCGATCCCCGGGCGTTCGCTGTGCTGGGGCCTGCAGTACGACCCGGGCGGGACACCAGTCCTGCTCGGTGTTTCGTCGCCCAAGCAACAAGGAGAATGCCACCAATGGCACAGGGCACCGTGAAGTGGTTCAACGCAGAGAAGGGCTACGGCTTCATCGCCCAGGAGGGCGGCGGAGCTGACGTGTTCGTCCACTACACCGCAATCCAGGCAGACGGCTACCGCGTCCTCGAAGAGAACCAGCGAGTCGAATTCGACATCACTCAAGGCCCCAAGGGCCAGCAAGCGGAGAACGTCCGCTCTCTCTGAACGGCCAGGGCCTAGGAGCCTCACCAGCCGAAGACTTGACCGAGGGGTCATGCCCAAGCCAGGGCGTGACCCCTCGTGACATTGCCTGAGACAGGGTGCGGCAGAACACGCCACAGGCACAGTCGGGCGGCAGCTGCGGTGGGCCGGGCATGGCGACCATGTCAGTTGCCTAGCTGTCTTCGCGAGCGGCGCCCACCACTGCTGCCCCGGGCAGATTGGCGCGGAATCAAGGCAATAGGCACCCCGTTGCGAATACTCGTGATCATGGCGACGCGCGGGAAAAGATAAGAAAAAGGCAAGGAAAGCTGGCCACTCCACCGGATTCGCTTGCTGTTTTCGCCTCGCCGGCGCCGGTCCCGCGCCTATGCCGCCGACCGGATGGCGAGGGACAATTGGGCTTGCCCGGCGCTGCAGTTCCGGCAGGAACGAATACCATTTGCGATGCGTCCTCCGCCCGCGCCGACCTCCGCTTGCCGGACCACAACCAGGGGCGCCGCAGTGGCTCGGCGCAGCACAGCGTCAGCCATTGTCCACGCGGGCAAATGCTCTAATCGGACAGCGTGTCTGACCATGGTCGCTGAGTCCGAACAAGTAGGCTCACCAGGTCACTCGAAGCAAACAGGGAGCATCATGAATCGCAAGGAAGTCGTGTCCTCCATCGCCCAGCGCACCGGGATGAGCCCGAGCGAGGCAGCTCGAGCCGTCGGTGCGTTGGAGGAGATTCTGCTTGACGCGGTAGGCCGTGGTGAGCGAGTGCAGCTTCCCGGCGTTCTCACGGTCGAACGGGTGGAGCGAGCAGCCCGCCAGGGCCGGAACCCCCAGACCGGCCAGACGATCGAGATTCCCGCCGGGTTCGGCGTCAAAGCAACGGCTGGCAGCCGGCTCAGGGCGGCGGTGTCCTGAGAGGATGCGGTCAGCCCATCTGCCGCGGCCCATAGCGACGCCGCTATGACAACGCCCACCCCGGACAAATCGACGAATGTTCAGGTAACTCAAGGTAGAGATCGAGCGACTTAGGGTCGCATAAAGTTACAATTCAGAATCGCAACTAGTTGTGAAGGCCGCTTGGGGCGCGATTCCTTCGTTCTGACGCTGTCATGCTGGTTAGGTGAACTGATAGTGTTCGGTTCACCGTGGGTACAGCGACGGGGCTCAACCTGCGAGTTGAAGTGGGCACTCACGTCTTGCGGACGTCGGTGAAACAGAAAACTGGAGGGGGGCCGTCGTGAGAACGGTACTGGCTGTCGGAGCACACCCGGACGACTTGGAGCTTGCCTGTGGGGGCAGTCTGGCGGCGCACGTCGCCGCAGGCGACGATGTGCATATGCTGGTGGTGACCGGCGGCCAGAACGGCCCTGGCGATTTCGAAGCCCGCGTCGACGAGGCCGAGGCCGCTGCCGCGGTGTTGGGCGCGACTCTTCACTGGGGTGGGTTGGTCGACTGCGCGGTCTCTGTGGACACGAACACGATCGGGGTCATCGAGAACGTGTTGCGAGCCGTTGAGCCGGACCTGATCTACGTCCACCACCCGGACGACACCCATCAAGATCACCGAGCGGTCGCGGCCGCGACCCTGTCGGCGGCGCGGCGTCATCCACGAGTGATGCACTACCAGTCGCCGTCCTCAATCGGCTTCGTGCCCACCCTGTACGTCGACATCAGTGGTCACCTGGACACCAAGATGGCCGCGTTGGAATGCCATCGAACTCAGGTGGAGCAGTCGGCGATGGTGGAGCCCGACGTCGTGGTGGCCACGGCCCGCCACTACGGGGCGATGGCTCGCATCAGCTTCGCCGAGGGCTTCCGGGCCACCCGGTTCGTGTGGGACCTCGCCGAGGCCGAACCCCGCACGGACGAGGTCGCAGTGGGTACCCTGCGGGCGCCGGGCGCGAGCATGTCCGGCCACGGGTTCGCCGCCGCCACCATCTCGCTGCCTACGAAAGAGGTCGCCAAGCGCTGACCCCGCCGAACCCGGTACTCTGGTGGGTGCGGCGTTGCCGTGCTGGGCCTCTAGCTCAATTGGCAGAGCTGCGGACTTTTAATCCGTAGGTTGTGGGTTCGAGTCCCACGGGGCCCACCGCACGCACAAGGCTCGAACTCTTTTCCAACAGGAACGTGGGTCGAGGTTCGGGCCTTGTGTCCGTCTGCGACCCAGGTCGCCGCCTTCTTCCTGCGGATATCGCGGGCGGCTTGTCGGGGCGCATCGGGGTGCAGATCAGCAAGAACGACCGCTGAATCCCCGTCGACAAGAGCACTGGCGACAGAACGCCGGGATAGACCATCGAGCGTGGCCACTCGCCGGTCCACAGCACCGCGTGGTGGGCAGAGTCGGTGCGCAATCGGGACCAGGACTCGTTGACCGCGACAGGTCCGGCGGTGACGAGGGCCTGGATCCGTTTGTCGTGTGCCTTGATCTCGACGTCAAGCGTCTTCCAACTCTGGGCCAGGTCGCGCAGCGCGGTCTTGACTCCGGTCCGGAGCAGCGTCAGCGGCCGGGTCAACTGCGCGAGGAGCGGTCGGGTCACCGCCGGCCCGAGCACGACGATGCCCAACACGAGCAGCAGGCCGGCACTGCCTGTGCCGGCCGCGCCCACCTCGTTGCGCAGTACCAGCGGGGTCAGCGAGATGCAGCCGCCGAGGACCAGCAGCACGAGTCCCACCCGGCCACGCCACGAGCCGCCTGCGGAGCCGCGATCGCCTGAGGTCCCCACCCACTCCGCCGTCACCGACAAGGTGCCCCACACCACCACGACCGCGATGCGCACGGCGAACCCACCGAACGAGGTGGTCACCGCCAGCAGCAGCGTGAGTACGGCGGCTGCGGTGCGCAAGTCGAGCGCGCCGGTGGGCTCGTCCGCCATCACCAGCGCCGGCCGTGTCACCATCGCGCGGGCGACGGCCACGCGCTGCTGCTGCCCCCAGAGAGCTCGGCGGGTCGGCGATGGAGCAGGCCGCCCAGGCCGACCCGGTGCACGACCTGGCCGGCCCAGTCGCGGTCCACCTCGACACCGGCCAGCCGCAGCGGCAGGGTGATGTTGTCCTGGACGGTCAGAGCCGACAGCAGATTATAGGCCTGGAACACGAAGCCGACCCGGGTCCGGCGTAGCCGGGTGAGTTCGCCCTCGGCCAGGGTGTCGAGCCGGGCGCCGGCCAGCAGGACCTGCCCCCTGGTCGGTCGGGCCAGCGCGGCTGCGCAATACAGCAGGGTGCTCTTGCCCGACCCAGACGGACCCATCACCGCAGTGAAAGAGCTTGCGACCAGGCGCAATGAGACACCCTCGAGGACCGTGACCGGACCTGCCGGTATCGGGTAGGACTTGGCCACGTCCACGAACTCCACTGCCTGCCGCTTGTACTCATCCGTGAACCTTCTGCGAGTCAGCACAACAACCCACCCTCCCCGTCAGACCAGGCAACCCCCACCTCCACACCAACCGGAAACGATCCAGACGTCCTAGATGTGACGCGGGCCAAGCCCTGACCCCCTCACCAACGGCGTCGCGGCCGCTCCGCGCCGCGGGCTGTACGGTGGGGCAGCGACCACGACCCGACAGGGAACGCGATGAGACTGACGATCGACCAGAGCGCCTTCCTCGATGCCCTGCAGTGGGCCACCCGGGCCGTCGATGCCCGGCCAACGATGCCGATCCTTTCGGGCATCATGCTCCATGCCGACGAACTGCTGCACATCGGCGGGTTCGACTACGAACTATCCGCCGAGTCCGTCGTGGCCGCCGACGTCGCCGAGCGAGGCCGTGTCCTCGTCGGCGGCCACCTCCTGTCCAGCCTGGTGCGCTCGCTACCCGCCGCTCCGGTTGTCCTGGAGACGCAAGAGAGTGACCTCTTCATCGCCTCCGGGCAGACGAGTTTCACCCTCCCACTTATGCCGGTCGAGGACTACCCTACGATCCCCGAGGTCCCGCCCACGCTGGGGACGGTCCCAGCCGACGATCTGCTACGCGCAGTGAACCAGACGAGCGTGGCTGCCGACCGAGGCGACACCATTCCGATCCTCGGCGGGGTGTACCTGGAAGCCGCCGGCGAGATCCTCACGTTCGTCAGCACCGACCGCTACCGCGTGGCCGTGCGGATTCTGGAATGGACCCCCTCAGCGGGCGATTTCACCGCCCTTGTGCGGGCCTGCCAGCTCCAGCAGTTCTCCCGCGCCTTCGGTGGCGTCGCCCGAGCCGAGTTGCTCGGGACGTCCGACGGCGCCACGCTGTCCAGCCTGGGCATCGCGGTACCGTCCAGGTCGGGGGTGCTGTCCTGCCTCGACGGCACCTACGTTCCCTGGAGAAGACTGCTGAAGCACTCCTTCGACTCTCGTATCGAGGTGGAGGTCGCGCCGCTGCTTGAGGCCATGAAACGTGTCTCGCTCGTAGCGAGCCGGCGCATCACCGAGCTGACCTTCACCGACGGCGAGGTCACGGTGAGCGCCAGCTCGGACACGAACGCGCGAGCCACAGAAACCCTCCCGTCGCAACATGAGGGAGAGGAGTTGACCGTCGGCGTCAACCCCGCCTACCTCATCGACGGGCTCGCCGGGGTGCACACCAACACGGTGGTCATCGCTTGCAACGGGGCCACTAAGCCCATGCACCTCAGCTCCACCGACACCATCGGGGACGCCGCGAGCTTCCGCTACGTCCTCATGCCGATCATCCCTCGAGACTGACCTCTTCACCGTTCTTGGCGGCTCCGATATTCGGGCTCTCGGTCGCCAGTGCCGGCTTCTTCGACTTGTGAGACTGACGCTGGTCCTCGAGCGGCCTGACTCCTACTTGCGACTGATTTGTGGTGGCTGCCCAAGGTGGAAAAGATGCTCCGTGACGCCGAGGACGACCTGCTCGCTTTCACCGCCTTCCCGGTCTCGCGCTGGAAGAAGACCTGGTCGACCAACCCACTCGAGCGGCTGAGCAAGGAGGTCAAGCGACGCACCGACGTCGTCGGCGTCTTCCCCAACCCCGAGGCCCTGCTACGCCTCGCCGGCGCCGTCCTAGTCGAAGCCCACGACGAGTGGCAGGTCAGACAACTTGACAAGCTCCCGCAGCGTGTACGGCATGTCGTGTACCAGCATCCTGGAACGTTTCAGCAGTGCCGGACCACGGTGTGCTGATTCCCGCCGGGCCAGCGCCACCTGTGCCCCGAGGCTGCGGGTATCCCCGACCCGGCGTAGCCGGGTCCCGTCGCTGACCACCCGCCCACGACCCGGCCCAGCAAACCCGGCCACACGACCACAGCCCACGACAACAGCACACGACAACAGCACACGGACCCGCACCCACCGAACCGGCACCGCGGCCCGCTTCACCTTCTCCAGCGCAGTCAACAAATCGATCCGCGCCGCCACGGTCATTCCCTCGGTCGACAACCCCACCCACGCCATTAGCAC
>PDSI01000114.1 GCA_002748415.1 Micrococcales bacterium
CCCTCCGCCGCATCACCGCCTGCCCCCAACGAATCGGCCACATCGCCGCCGCACTCGTCCTCCTCACCCCCAACCACAAAACCCAGTGAGAGAACCTCACTGAATGGAACGGTTTCGGCCGCATGATCGAACCGCCGATCAGACAATTCCACCGTTGCCGGTAACGCGCGCAGTGGTGACCCTTGGCGGCCCTTTCCGACAAGGCCGCCGCCGTTGTGAAGGACAAGGCCGCTCGTACTGTGGCCCAGTCACCGGCGCCCGGGCCACAGCTCTCGGCACTCGGGGCACGGCGAACACAGTCGCGCCGACCAAGAATCATTCGTGTTCAACAAGTCTGCGCGTTGAGCGGCTCCGTACCTCGCAATTCCGGACCGTTCAATTAAGGATTCAGAGGTGTAGTTTGATGGCATGCCGCGTGGTGGGTGGGTGAAGCCGGAGTCGGATCGCCGGTTGTCGGATCTGGTGGCGGTGGGGGTGCTGACACGGGTGTTCCCACCGGGGTTGGTGGACGAGGTCATCGCGGCGGCGGGCCGAACCCAGCAGCGTCACCGGACGTTGCCGGCGCGGGTCATGGCGTACTTCGCGATCGGGATGGCGTTGTACTCGGAAGGGTCCTACCAGGATGTGCTGAAGCAGTTGACCGACGGGTTGTCGTGGGCATCGGGGTGGCACGACAGGTACTGCGTGCCGTCGAAGTCGGCGATCTTTCAGGCGCGCACGCGATTGGGGGCCCAGCCGGTGGCAGACCTGTTCTCCCGGGTGGCGGTGCCGTTGGCCGAACGCGACACGCCGCAGTCATGGCTGGCCGGCCGGCGCCTGGTCGCGGTCGACGGGATGTGCCTGGACGTGGCCGACACCCCCGCCAACGCGGAGTACTTCGGGCGGCCTGCCGTGTCCCACGGTGAGCGGGCAACGTTTCCGCAGGCCCGGCTGGTCGCGCTGGCCGAGTGCGGCACCCACGTCGTATTCGCTGCCCGTGTCGGTGCCTACGCCCGGTCCGAAGCCAGCCTGAGTGAATCGTTGTTGGCCCAGCTACAGCCGGGAATGCTGCTGATCGCAGACCGGGGCTTGTTCTCCTGGGCGTCGTGTGCCGCGGCAGTGGGCACCGGGGCCGATGTGTTGTGGCGCATCCGCACCGACAAGACCGCACCGAAGCCGGTACACGCGAAGGATCTGCCGGACGGCTCATGGCTGGCTCATCTGAAGCAGACCCGGACCGCCGCAGCGCGGCAACCGGAGCCAATGCTCGTACGAGTGGTCGACTACACCCCGAGCCACGCACGGAACAAGCCCACCAGCTACCGGCTGTTCACCACCGTGACCGATCCGCAAGAAGCCTCGGCCGCCGACCTTGCCGGCGCCTACGCCCGCCGGTGGAAGATCGGACTGGTCTTCGGTGAACTGTCGGCTCACCAACGAGGCGCACGCACGGTCATGCGGTCCAAATCACCGGAGCTGGCTCTGCAAGAGATCTGGGGCCACCTGTGCTGTCACTACGCCATCAGAGTCCTGATGACGCAGGCCGCAACCGGTTCGGGTCACGCTGGCGATGCTCACCCTCGGGACCTCCGCACAGCCCGGTAGCGCTGGGCTTGTGCCAGCCCAGCACCCTGAAGACCACCGTGATTCATTGCTAAATAGACAATATCCAGGTCGTCTCGTGTCTTCCGTCACTCCCGCCGGATGACTCACTCGATAAAGTGGACGTGCACCAATGACAGGCGGTGGATTCAGGCAGCAGAGACCGAGTGTCCTATTCGACCGTTTTTTGATTAAGGCTCTGCATCGAGCCTGGCGCTGTCGCGTGAGGAGGAACACTCATGGCAGTCCGGTCAAACACCGAACAGCTGAGCCGCGACGATCGCCCCGTACACCGCGTCCTGCACGCCGTGACGACGGATCGGCTGCCGTTCCGGGTGCTCGGCTACGACGGCACCGACATCGGACCCCGCGACGCCCCGCTCACGCTGAAGCTCGTGGACCGTCGAGCCCTGCAGTACCTGACGACAGCGCCCGGCGAACTGGGGCTGAGCAGGGCCTACCTCAGCGGGGCCATCGACGTCGAAGGGGTTCACCCGGGCAACCCCTACCCTGCCCTGGCCACACTCAAGCAGGCCCGGTTGAAGCGACCGTCGCCCGTGCACGCCGCGCGGTTGATGCGCGATCTGGGGGTGGGGATGTTCAAACGCCCACCGCTGCCGCCCCGGGAAGCACCGCCGCGCTGGCTGCGCGCCGCCCAAACCAGGCTTCCGGCCGGTGCCAGAAGGCGGGTCGAGGAATCGATCGGGTTCCACTACGACGTCGGGAACCCTTTCTACGAAATAGTTCTCGGCCCCACCATGACCTACAGCTGCGGCGTCTTCACCCCGGAGGACCCGAGCCTCGATGCGGCACAGGAACGCAAGCACGCCCTGATCGCGGACAAGCTCGACCTGCAGCCGGGGCAGCGACTGCTGGACATCGGTTGCGGGTGGGGCGGCATGGTACGCCATGCTGCCCGGCATCGCCGGGTTCGAGCCGTCGGGGTCACGGTATCCCGCCAGCAGGCGGACTGGGCACGCGCCAAGGTCGAGGAAGAAGGCCTGTCCGACCTCGTGCAGATCCGCCACCAGGACTACCGGGACGTTCCGGAAACGGGGTTCGACGCGATCTGTTCCATCGGAATGGCCGAGCACGTCGGCGTCCGAAATCTGCCCGGCTACTTCGAGTTCATCCGCGATCGCCTTCGCGTCGGCGGTCGCTTGCTCAACCACTGCATCACCCGGGTACACAGCTGGGACAGGCCGGGTACCGATGCCTTCATCGACCGGTACGTCTTCCCCAACGGGGAGCTGACCACCGCAAGCCGACTCACGACCCTGGTCGACGACTGTGGCCTCGAAGTACACCACGTGGAGAACCTGCGCATGCACTATGCCCGCACCCTGGCCGCGTGGAGCACGAACCTGCAGGAGAACTGGGACGCGGCGGTAGCCGCGGCCGATGAGCAGATCGCCCGGGTGTGGGGTTTGTACATGGCCGGCGCCAGGCTCAGCTTCGAGGACAACACCCTGCACGTCGCCCAGATGCTGGCTACCAAACCCGCCAAGACCGGGGAGACCGCCTACCCGCTGCGCAGCCACTGGTGAGGTGAAGCGCACCCGCGAACACGTGACACGATCAGTGACATGACCCCTGTTTCACTGGCCCCACTGCTGACCGAGGAGGGGTGGGCACTGCTGGAGTCCCTGCCGCCGTACGAGGAATCCGAAGCGTTACGCCTGGCCGGGTCGCTGCGCGAGCAGGGCCACCCCGCCGCACTGGTATCCGCGGCGATGACCCAGTCCAAGCTACGGGCCAGGGCCAAGGCCAAGTTCGGCCCGTTCGCTTCCTCGATGCTCTTCACCGCGGTGGGGCTGGAGCAGGCCACCAGGCTGGACGTGGCCGCCCGGCACGCGGCCCGGTACGCCGCAGCCAACGTGACGCTGGTGGCCGATCTGGGGTGCGGGATCGGCGGCGACGCGATGGCACTGGCCGGATTGGACATCGGCGTGCTGGCGGTTGATCGCGACGAACTGGCTACCGCCGTGGCCACCCTCAATCTGCGGCACTTCCCGCACGTGCGGGTGGAGTGCAGCGACGCGATGGACGTCGACCTGTCCGCGGTGGACGGAGCGTGGCTGGATCCGTCCCGGCGCACCAAGGGCGGCAGCCGTCGTCATGATCCCCGCCGGGGCAGCCCGTCCTGGTCGCAGGTCTGCTCGGTGGCCGCGCACGTGCCCGCCACCGGGGCCAAACTCGCCCCGGGCGTTCCGCACGAGCTGCTGCCCCTGGACGCCGAGACGCAATGGGTCAGCGTCGACGGCGACCTGGTGGAGGCGGCGGTGTGGTGGGGGCCCTTGGCCCGTCCCGGAATCCGCCGCGCGGCAACGGTGTTGCGCCACGGCACCGGCAGCGAGTTGACCTGGCCGGACCACGAACCGCCCCGCACCAGGGTCGGCCCGCTGGGCCAGTACCTGATCGAACCTGACGACGCGGTGCTGCGCGCCGGTCTGGTGGGGCCGTTGGGTGAACGACTCGCGGCCACCGCGCTGGACCCGGGGATTGCCTACCTCAGCCTGGACCGGGTGACCGACGCGGTGACCGGCTGTGGGCTGGCCCGGGTCTACCGGGTGTTGGACGTGTGGCCGTTCTCGCTCAAACCGTTGCGCACCCGGCTGCGCGAACTGGACATCGGCTCACTGACCATCAAGAAGCGCGGCACCGCAGTGGTCCCGGAGCAACTACGGGCACAACTGCGGCTGCGCGGTACCAGGCACGCCACGATCGTGCTCACCCGGCTGGGCGGGCGCCAGCACGTGATCCTGGTCAGCCCGGTGGACTAAGCGGCCGGGATGTTGCGCCGCCGGAAGGTGACGAGCCCCACCAGCAGCAACGCAACGGTCGTCCCGAGCAGCACGCCGGTGCCGGTGGCGGACGCTCCGTCGTTGATGATGTCCGCGCCGATCCCAGCGAACGGGGATGCCTTGACCAGCCACTCGGGCAGGTCGAAGCCGGGTCCCAGGTAGGCCACGATCGCGGCGAACGCGAACAGCACCCAGCCGAAGACCTGCCAGGTGGGCCGTGCCCCGAACAGCGCCACCGCGATGCCCCCGAAAATGACCACGGACGGACTGAAGGACACTGCGGCGGAGAGGATTTCGCCCGTCCAAGTGTCGTCTCCGGTGGAGGAGGCCGTGGTGGTGGCCAGCACCACCGCACCGGCGGCGGCAATGATCAGCGCGCCGGCGCCGATGACCAGCACGTGCGTGCCCAGCCAGCCGTACCTGGACCGGCTCCCGGACAGGTCCGCCTCCAGCCGGGCCGCGGCCTCCTCGCGGCGCAACGAGTTGACCGCCATGACGAAGAACGCGGCCACCAGGATGGCAAGGATCATCACGAACGTGGACAACACCGCGCCGAGCAGCCGGTCGGCGGCGTTCGGGTCGGCCCCGACTAACACGGCGAGGTCCGGGTTGTCCCGAAAGGCGTTCAAGACCTCCTGGGTCAACGAACCGTAGGTCCCCATCAGCGCCACCGTGCCGATGCTCCAGCCGAGAACCGCGCCGCGATGCTCGTAGACGGCCAGCCCGACCGGGCTGCGCAACAGCCGGGAAGCGCGGGCGGCGGCCGTCCGGGGCCGGATGAGCGCGCTGCCCACGTCGCGGCGGGTGTTGAGGTAGAACGCCACCGCCGTCAGCCCGAGCCCGACACCGCCGGCCAGCAGCAGCGGCCAGGCCCTGGCGTCGCCGAAGGCGCGAGCCTCGTCGACCCACCCATGCGGGGAAAGCCACAGCAGCCAGTTGTCGTTGACCGCGCCCTGCCCACGCAGCAGGTAGCTGATCACCGTGACGGCCAGGCCGAACCCCCACACCGCCCGGTTGTGCTCGAAGAACTGCGCGGCGAACACGGTGACACCCGCGAAGACGAACCCCAGCGCCGCCATGCCGAGCCCGTACAGCAATGAGCCGGTGACGTCGGCGTCGAACGCGATCATCACCGCCGCGCTCCCCAGGCCGGTGATCAGCAGGGCGCCGCCGGTCACCAACACCGCGGCCAGGATGGGGGCACGGTGGCCGATGCGGGCGGCCAGCAGCAGCTCGAGCCGGCCGGCTTCCTCGTCCTGGCGGGTACCGCGGGAGGCTAGCGCGATTCCCATCAGCGGCAGCCCGAAGGCGAGCACGAATCCGAACTCGTTGGCGAATACCCCGCCCATGGTCTCCAGGCCCGCGACCTTGCCGTTGAGCACCAGCATTGCGTCGCCGTCCAGGGACTGGCTGTATGCTGCCAGCTTCTCGGCGGTGTCGTACAGCGCGGAGAGGGACGCGGTGGTCACGAGCATCATGCCGATGAGTCCGAGCACCCAGAGCGCCAGCCGCTTCCAGCCGGTGTGCAGTGCGATGCGGGCCAGTATGCCGGTGCCGGCGAAGGCCGATGCGTTCGGCGAAGTCATCCGGCCACCGCCTCGGGCTGGTCCGCTTCGGAGAGCGGGTTGTCCGTATACGCCTGCAGGAAGAGGTCGTCCAGGCTCGGCGGCGTGACCGTGAGGGTGTGGATCCCCACAGTGTGCAGGGCACCCACCAGCGGCCCGACGGCGTCGGGTTCGGCCGAAGCGTGCACCTCGGTGCGGCCGGTCTCGTCGAGTGCGGTCTGCACGTCGACCACCCCGGGCAGCGCCTCGATGCCGGCTGGGGCGAGGTCTGTGACGGCCCGGATCTGACTGTGGGTGTGCCGGCGCAGTTCGGTCAGCGTGCCGGATGTCACCGTGCGGCCCTCCCGGATGATGGCCACCTGGTCGGCGAGGGCTTCGACCTCACCCATGATGTGGCTGCTGAGCAGCACGGTGACGCCCTCGGCCTTACGTTCGGCGATGACCTGCTGGAACACCGCCTCCATCAGCGGGTCCAGGCCGGCGGTGGGCTCGTCCAGAATCAGCAGCTCCACCCGCGCGGCCAGTGCCGCGATCAGGCACACCTTCTGCCGGTTTCCCTTGGAGTAGTCCCGGGAACGTTTGCGCGGTTCCAGCTCGAACCGCTCGATCAGCTCGGCCCGGCGCGCCTCGTCGATGCCGCCGTGCGCGCGGGCCAGCACGTCGATGCACTGCCCGCCGGTCAGGCCGGGCCACAGTGTGACGTCGCCGGGTACGTAGGCCAGCCGGGAGTGTATGCCGACCGCCTGCGTCCACGGGTCCTGCCCGAACATGCGCACGGTGCCCGCGTCGGCCCGCATGAGCCCGAGCAGCACCCGGATGGTGGTGGACTTGCCGGAGCCGTTAGGGCCGAGGAAGCCGTGCACCTGCCCCTTCTCGACGTTCAGGTCCAGCCCGTCCAGGGCGGTGAAGGAGCCGAATCTCTTCACTAGGCCGCATATCTCGATGAGGTGTTCGGTCATCATTCCTCCGTCTTCGTGGGTCGTGAGTCGGGCGTGGGTGCGCCGTGCTCGGACGGGGCCGCGCCGGTGGGTGAGCCGGCCGGCGCGGATGCACTGGTGAGCAAACCGGCCAAGAGCCGGTAGGCGCTGGTGGCCCACCTGCTCACGCCGTCCGGACTGAGCGGGTCGAACCCGAGCGTCTCGGTGAGGGCTCCTTGGAGAAGAAGGACGCCCAGGTCCATGCTGAGCAGCTGGCCGGAAAGGACCTCGAGATCGCAGTCAGCCGCGAGGAACCCCCGGTCGCGCAACCCCTGCAGGACCTGCAGGATGAGCTGGAACCAGTACTCGATCAGGCCGCGGGCCTGTTCGTCATCGGTCAGCAGCATGCGCCGCAGGTAGGGCAACACCGCAGAGCCTGCCGGGATGGCTCCGGAGAACAGCTGCACAGCGAGGTCGTCGCCGCCCTCGAGCCTTTCCACCACGGCTTCGTCGGTGTCCAGGCCGACCTGGGCGATCAGCGTGTTGAGCAGGGTGAGCACGTGCTCGTCCACCGCCGCCCGCAGGCCCGCCTTGCTGCCGAAGTGATGCATGACCAGACCGGGAGAGACCCCGGCAGCGGTGGCGATCCGGCGGACGCTGACCGCGTCGAAGCCATGCTCGGCGAACAGCTCCAGGGCGACCTCGCGGATGGCAGCCTTGGCCGTCAGGTCTTGCAGCGACGGCACCGAGGAAAGCCGCCCGGACCCGGCAGAGGCCTGACGGCGTGGCCCCGATGACATGTCTTGCGGAGCTGAACACATGTTCATCATGCTATCTGAACGTTTGTTCAGCAGCAAGGTCTGTCAGCGGAAAGGTCTGTGAACGGAAAGGTCTCTTGGGGACACGAGCTTTTCAGGGGCGAGTGTCTTCGGCCGGGACCGCGCCGCGCTGCGCGACCTGCGCGTCCACCAGCGTGCACACCCGGCGGACCACCGGAAGGCAGCCGGCGGCGACCAGCAGGAACACCGCTGCCCCCGCCAGCCAGGGTGCGCGCAGACCGAACTCCCGGGCGATCAGCCCACCGAGGACGGCGCCGATGGGCAGCGCACCCCAGATCACGGTGCGCCAGACACCCTGGACCCGGCCGTACACGGCGTTTGGGGTGAGCAGTTGCCGGGCGGTGACCGTCAGCACGTTCCACACGCCCACCGCGGCCGCCACCAGGGCGAGGCTCACCCAGGCGAGGACGGGGTTGGGGGCCACGCCCACACCGAACAGGAACAGCGGCTGAGCCATCAAGGCGCAGGACATGACCAGAAAACGGGAAAACCGGGCCACCAGCACGCCTACCACGCTGACACCGAGCACGCCACCCACAGCGGCCGCGGATGCGAAGACTCCGAAGGCGGCTTCCGGCAGGTGCAGAACGTGCAAGGCGAAGAGCACCATCGTGGCCTGGGCCAACTCCAGGCACAGGCCACCCACAGCGGTCAGCAACGCCAAGGCGCGCAGCTGTGGGTATCCCAGGAGCCAGCGGATGCCGGCAATCGTCTCGGCCAGCACCGAGCGCAGGTGGCCGGGGGCAGGCGTCCGCCGGTCCTGCGCGCCGGTACCGGCGCCGGCGGGCTGCTGCTGCTCATCCGGTTGCCGCCGGTGCTGGGTGAGGCTCGGCAGTCCGGTGATCAGGGCGATCACCAGCAGTGCCGCGCCCAGTTCGACGGCGAAAGGCCCGACCGCGACGGCAGCGAACAGGAAGCCACCGGCCGGGCCGCCCAGGAACTCGTTGGCCACCGTGATCACGCCTTGCAGCCGGGCGTTGGCCCGGTCCAGGGCTGCGGCTGGGACCAACGTGGGCAGTGCCGCGTCGGCGGATGTGTCATAGAGGCATTCGGCACCACCGAGCACCAGACTCAGGACGAATACCTGCCATACGGCAACGGTTCCGCTGACCAGACTCAGGCACATAGCGGTCAGCGCACCGGCGCGCGTCACCGTCGCACCGATCATCGCGGTGCGCCGGTCCATCCGGTCGCTGTACACACCGGCGGGCACGGCGAAGAACAGGTACGGAAGGAACACCGCACTGGACAGCACGCCCACCAACAGTGGGTCGTGCGTCAACGTCGCAGCCAGCAGCGGCATTGCGATACGCCGCATGCCATCGCCCAGGTTGGACAGCAGTGCAGCGGTCAGTAGCCGCTGGTAGGCGCGCACCGCGGGGCCGTCCACATCGGGCAGGCGAAGCCATCTTTTCATGTATGTGGCTCCTTGTGTCCGCGGGTAGGGCCTCGGCCAACACGGGATTCGGAACCCGAATTGTCCTTCTTAAGCTATATAGCGATCGGTCCTCTGACTAGGCGAGACGGACGAATATGACACCACTTCGTGACAGAGTTCTCCTGATCCGAGATGCCTGCCGGGCCGGGACCAGCCGGTCACGCAGGGCCAGCGCCGTCGCCTCCGGCATTGCCGGCCAGCACCGGCTCCTGTACCGGCAGCGAAGAGTCGGTGCCGAAGTCCCACGGCGACGCGGCCGCCCCCGCGCGGGCCAGGTGTGAGCCGAGCGCGGCGACCATCGCCCCGTTGTCGGTGCACAATCCCGGCCGGGGAACCCGGACGTCGATGCCGGCATCGGCACATCGTTGCTGCGCGACCACCCGTAGCCGGGAGTTCGCCGCGACCCCGCCGCCGATCAGCAGTGTGTCCACCCCGTGGTGGGTGCACGCGTCGACCGCCTTGCGGGTGAGCACGTCGACGACGGCTTCCTGGAACGACGCGGCGACATCCGCCACCGGGACCGGCTCGCCGGCGGCCTGCCTGGCCTGTACCCAACGGGCCACCGCGGTCTTCAACCCGGAGAAGGACAGGTCGAACCGGTGCCGCTGCAGATCGCGTGGGCTGCTCAGGCCGCGTGGGAAATCGATGGCGACACCGTTGCCGTCCCGCGCGGCGCGGTCGATGTGCGGGCCGCCGGGGAACGGCAGTCCCAGCAACCGGGCCACCTTGTCGAACGCTTCGCCGGCCGCGTCGTCGATGGTCTGCCCCAGCGAGGTCACCCGGGCGGTGACATCCTCCACCAGCAGCATGGAGGAATGCCCGCCGGAGACCAGCATGGCCATCGTGGGTTGCGGTAACGGCCCGTGTTCCAGCGTGTCCACCGCTACGTGGGCGGACAGATGGTTCACCCCGTACAGCGGAACGCCTAGCGAGGTGGCCAGCGCCTTGGCCGCAGCTACCCCGACCACCAAGGCTCCGGTCAGTCCTGGCCCCGCGGTCACCGCCACCGCGTCCACATCGGCCAGCCGTACACCGGCGTCCGCGCAGGCACGCTCGACAGTGGGAACCATGGCCTCCAGGTGGGCGCGGCTGGCGACTTCGGGCACGACGCCGCCGAACCTGGCGTGCTCAGTCACACTGCTGGCGATGGCATCGGCCAGCAGGGTGTCGCCGGTCACCAGCCCCACCCCGGTCTCGTCGCACGAGGTCTCGATACCGAGCACCAAGGGGCCCGCCGCTGCCGCGGTCACGGTACGCCTCCTTGCGGGTGCGACGAACTCGCCGAGACGACGCGAATCACGTGCTTGCCGAGGTTTCCAGCTGGCGCGGGGCGGAATCGCCGCTGGTCTTGACCATGAACCTGGTCTGCAGGTCGGTGCGGCCCAGCACCACGGACAGTTCCCGACCGGTCCGGGCGGCCGCCTGGGTCACCGACGTGACGTCGCCGGTGGGGTGCATCTCGACGTCGAAGTCGGCCAGCAGCATGTTGTCCCGGTCATGCATCCTAGCGTGTACCGATTCGACGTTCGGGTGGCGGCGCAGTGTCTCGACCGCTGCGTTCAGCAGCGGTACCACATTGACAGTGAAGCGGCCGCCGCTGCCGGAGCCGGCGATCCGGACTTCCTTCGAGCCGCCCTGCGGCGCGTGCGCCATCAGCCAAGCCAGCGAGACCACCAGCAGAACGAGGCCGGCTACCGCCGCCGCCCAGGGCCACCAGCCGCGTTGCAGCGTGTCCTGCAACGGCGTGAACACCACGGCCTGGTACTGGGTGCCGAAGTCGAACAACTCCAGCGCCCAGATGACAGCGAGCCCGCCGAGCACGAGCAGAATCACTCCCAGCAGCACCAGCACGAAGCGGTCGATGCCGCGAACCACTGAACTCATCCGTTCACCGCCCTGGTCTTGACCTTGACACCGAAGTTGGGCCCCAGTCCGTCCAGCGCCCGCCGCACCGCTTGGTTGACGTTCGGCCCCACCCCTGGATCACCGGTGGTCATGACCCGCACCGCCACCGCCGTCTTGCTGGCGTTCGCGTCCACCCCGTGCACCCCGTCGACGTCGCGGGCGGCGTAGATGGCCAGCGCCTCCACCGCGCGACCCCGCACGTACACCCCGGGACTACCGGGTACCGGAACGGCTACCGATCGGCGTGGCTTGAGCGCCCAGATCAGCAACAGCAACCCGAGCAGGGCGCTGAGGATGCCGGCAGCCACCAGCCACCCGTTCTTCTCGATCCGCGGCAATGCCTCGACCGCAACGGGCATCCACAGCCTGCCGTCGAGCCACCCTGCATGAATGACGGCATCCCGCAGCAGAACCGCGCCTGCCGCGCCCATGAGCAAGGCCAGCAAAAGGCCCAGCAGGCCGAGCCTGGCCCAGGACACCGGTGGGTTCGCGTCCTGTGCCGGAGCCTGCGGATGCTGGCTGTGCACCGTCTGGGAACTCATTGCACCGTCCTCACGTCCTCGTCGTCAGGAACGACGATGTGCTCCACGCGGACGTCGACGGCGTCCACGTGTACCCCGGCCAGCGCCTGAACTCGCACCCTGATGTGGTCGCGGACCTGGGCGGCAGCGTGCTCCAGCGGGGTCGGCCAGACCACGGCCACGTGAGCGAGAACCCTGGCTCGTTGGCCGGCCACGGTGGCTTCGACCCGCGGCAGCGACCTGCTGACGTATCGGGCGACACCGTCACCGCCCTCCCAGGTGGCCACCGGTCCCACCTCCCGCACCGCCGCCTCGGCGATCCGGGCCACCACTTTGTTGGCGACGACGGTCTTACCGCGGTACGCCGGGTCGCCCAACTCCGGCACGCTGGCCAGCGCATTGGGATCGGCATGCGCGCTCAGCGCGTGCGGGCCGGTGGCCGAACCCAAGCGAGCGTCCGGGCCGGATCCGTTCTCGGTGACCGGTTGGTCAGCCACGATCACGTCCGAACATCCTGTTCAGGTCCAGTTCCCCGCTCAGCTGGCCACCCGCGGCGTAGCCTACGGCGCCCAAGACGATGGCGAGCAGCAGGCCGGTCAGGCCACCCGCCACCGCGGCGATGGCGAGCAGAATACCCACGACGAGGCCGGTCATTGAAGTACTCATGGTGTCTCCTTGTTGTCTGTTCGCCTTGCGGTTGCGGTCACATCACCCGGCTTGAGCGGCGGCGCCGGATGATGCGGCGCAGCCGCCGGGAGGTGCTCCTGACCCGCCCGCGCAGCGTCTTGCGGACCACCACGTCGACGTGCTGAGCGGTATCGGAGCCGTGGCCGCCGAACCGCCGTTCGAACGCGGCCACCGCGGCCAGATACGCCTCGGGGTCTCCGCCCCGGTCGGGATGCAGATCTCGAGCGATCCGCGCCCGCTCCTTGAAGGCGGCCCGCTGATCACTGCGACGACTGCTCTCCATCGTCCTTCCCGTTCACAGCCTCGTCCGGTGCACGCAGGTCGGCGATAGTGACGTTGACGGTCGATGTGCCGGTCAGCTGGCCGACGATGTGCCGGATCATGTGCGCCACCCGGCGTACGTCCCGGCCGTATTCGACCGTGACGTGGATGTCGGTGCTGTTCTCGCGCAGGCGCACCCCGGCGACACGGCGGCCGGGCAGATAGGTGCCCACCTCCCCCATGACTCCGCCGCTGAGGTCGGCGACGCCCGGAACCGCCCGCACGGCCTCGGCCACGCGATCGACAGGTTCGGCGAAAGCGTCGCCAGCACCGGGGCGGACGGCTGAGGAGTTGGGTGCCTCCGGCTGCCGGGTCACTTGACGCGAGGCTCCGGGGCCGGTTCCAGGGTCGCCTGCTGAAGGCTCTCGTCCCGTTCCGGCTGGGGAACGTGCACGTCGTTGACGTTCACGTTCACCTCGACAACCTGCAGGCCGGTCATCCGCTCGACGGCGCTGATGACGTTGCGCCGTACGTCCTCGGCCAGGTCGGCGATGGCCACCCCGTACTCGGCGATGATGTCCAGATCGCAGGCGGCCTGCCGCTCGCCGACCTCGACCGAGACTCCTTGACCGTGATTGGTGCGTGCCCCGGGGATACGTTCCCGCAGCGCACCCATGGCCCGTGACGTCGATCCGCCCAGTGCATACACGCCGCTGACCTCGCGAGCCGAGATGCCGGTGATCTTGGACACCACGGTATCCGCGATGGTGGTGCGCCCCTTCTCGGTGACCAGGGGGCTGATCTGCGAACCGGGCTTGTTGTCGTTTTCTGCCATTGGTGCTCCCTTGCGGCGTTGGGGTTCGGGACGGAATGACGCGGCATCTCACCAAGCCGATGTCATAGTCAAAACTACCCCAGCCGGGCTGGGATCACACCCGAGGCACGCGCGAAACCGGGCGGCGGAAAGCACTCCCCGGTCGGGCCCCGGCGGGCGCGCCCGCCACGGTGGCCACGAACGTTGAGCGGGGCACGCCCCGGGCGTGGGTGGTCTTGGTGGGTCCCGGGCCCCTGCGGTGGCCCTCCTCGCTACGACGGGCTCCTGCGGAAGCAATTCGAGTGTTGAAGACCATGGGTTACCTGGTGGAAGAGCCGGCCGATGGTCCGTCGAGCGAGCGGGTGAATCGGCTCACTCGGTGCTGATTCGTTGCGGCGACGGCCTGTTGACCGGGGACGCCTGAGGATCACTACCGGCGCTGGACGTATCACTCGACCCACCGCGGGGTGGCAGTGGCCGCAACCGCAGCACCAGCGCGTCGACGCCTTCCGGCTGGTAGTACTTGCGCCGGATCCCGATCCGTTCGAACCCGGCTTCGGCATACAGCCGCTGGGCGGGCGCGTTGTCGGCGCGGACCTCGAGCAGCAGCTCACCCGCCCCCGCCTGGGTCGCGCCACAGATCAGCCTGTCCAGCAAAGCGCGCCCGAGCCCGCAGCCGCGAGCGGACGGCGCGACGGCGACGGTCTGCACATCGGCGCTCGGCCCGCTCACCGACAAACCCGCATAACCGATGACGTGCTCGTCTGGTCCGACGGCTACCAGGTAGCTGCGCCCGGGGGCGGCCAGCTCAGCCCAGAACGTTTCCGCGCTCCACCGGTCCGGGTGGAACAGCTGGTGCTCCAACGCCAGGACTTGGTCCAGGTGCCACCACCGCATCCGTTCGATGCGGGTTGCGGGGTGCCCGGCGTTCACGTGCGACCGGTCAGCACCGGTTTCGCCGGCCCCGGTGGGGTGGCATCGGGGTGGCGCAGGTACAACGGCTGCGGGTCACGCGGCCAGTCTGCCGCCGCGCTGCGGCGCTCGGCCAGGGCGACGAACGCCAGATCGGCGGCGTGCGGGTCCAGCAGCCGCGAACCGGCCGGGGCGCCGGC
>PDSI01000142.1 GCA_002748415.1 Micrococcales bacterium
GACCATCCGTTCACTCTCGATACGGCGACAGTCGTTCATACCGGTCATGGCGAGTCGATAGCCATCGGTGCCGAACAGCATCGCTCGCCAGCCCAGACTGCCCGCGCGCATCCGTCACTCGTACCGGAATCCGTTGCGGCATAGGCGATTGAACGACAAGTGCGCTGGGGGAAGAGCGCGCAGGACGCAGTGACCGCCAGAGTTGCGGCTCCGGTTGTCGGTGCCCGCGCGTGTGATGACGGGCATGAGAAACGACATCATGGCTCTGCACGCTGGGGCCGACCAGCCGGTCGACGAGGACCGGGAACCCTGGGAACAGCGGCGCGAGCCCAGGAGCTCCGACCAAGCCCTGGCGGCGGCCGTCGCCGCCCAGCGGTACGCCGATCACTGGCATCGGATGGTGTTGGTCGCTGCGGCCGAATACGGAGCGCACCATCCACCCGAGCCGCCGGGGGCCGGCGAGGACCCGGACCTCCCCGGTGATCTCAGCCCGCGAACCAGCAACGTGTGCGAGTACGCGGCCGCCGAGTTCGCCGCCGCGATGGGCATGCGCACCGGCAGCGGAATGGGGTTGCTCAGCGATGCCGTGGAGCTGTCCACCCGGCTGCCGAAGACGTGGGCGCGGGTCACTCTCGGGTCGCTGAAGGCTTGGCGGGCCCGGATGATCTCTGCGCAGACCGTGCAACTCAGCGACGAGGCGGCCGCTTTCGTCGACGATCAGGTGCACGAGTCGGCCGGGCAACTGGGTGAGCGCGGCATCAAGAACATCGTCGGCGAGGCGCTGGCCCAGTTCATGCCCGCCGAGGCCGCCCAAGCTGCCGCCGCGGCCGCCGAGGCCCGGCGCGTCGATGTCGATCTCAACCCCCGCGACCCGGATCCGTGCGGCGGGGTAACCCGGTTCAGTGGGTGCCTGGACCTGCGCGACGCGCGGGATCTGCACGCGGCGTTGATTGCCGGGGCCGAAACGATGAAGGCTCGGGCCAAGGACGAGGGACTCGACATCGAACCGCTCGAGGTGCGCAAATCCAGGGTGATGGGCGACATGGCCCGGGCCTACCTGGGTTGGCTGGCCGACGACAACGACCACGGACAGCTTCGCGGCCTGCCCCGCGACCTCAACCTGTACGTGCATCTGAACCTGACGGACCTGCTCGGTCCCAGCCGCTTAGGGCTTGCCAGGGTGGCCAACGAGGGCGACCGGCTGATCACCGCCGAGCAAGTCCGCCGCTGGGCCGGCGAACCGGGAACCAAGGTGGTCGTCAAGCCGGTCATCGACCTGGCCGAACACGTCCGCGTCACCCAGTACGAGGTGCCGGACCGGGTCAAGGAGCGGGTGCACCTTCGGGACGGAACCTGCGTGTTCCCGCATTGCACCCGGCCCGCCCACCGCTGCGACACCGACCACAGTGAGGCGTACAACCACGCCGAGCCGGATTCCGGCGGTGCCACCTGCCCCTGCAACCTGGCTCCGTTGTGCCGGCGACACCACAACCTGAAGACCCACCACGGCTGGCGGTATCGCAGGATCAGCAGCGAGGGCAACGACCTACGCCCGGTGTATCTATGGACCAGCCCGGGTGGCCGCAGCTACCTGCGTGACGAACGAGGAACGGCGTCACTGCAGTAGCTGGCTGGATCCCGCAGCGGACACCCGGACCACCAATGCCGTGGCCACCGCTGCCACCCCTTCGCCGCGCCCGGTGAGCCCAAGCCCGTCGGTGGTGGTGGCCGCCACCGAGACCGGTGCCCCACAGGCCTGCCCGAGTACCTGTTCGGCTTCGGCACGCCTGGGACCGAGCTTGGGTCGATTGCCGATCACCTGAACGGCCACGTTGCCGATCCCGAATCCCGCGACGCGCACCAACCGCGCCGTCTCGCTGAGCAGGTCCAGGCCGCTGGCTCCTGCCCATCGCGGCTGCCCGGTGCCGAAGTGCACGCCGAGATCGCCGATGCCCGCGGCGGAAAAGAGAGCGTCGCAGGCCGCGTGCGCGGCCACGTCTGCGTCGGAGTGTCCGACCAGGCCCAGCTCGCCAGGAAAGTGCAACCCGGCCAGCCACAACGACCGGCCGCTGTCCGGGGCAGCGAAAGCGTGCACATCGGTGCCGATACCCACGCGCGGCAGCTCACTCATCAGCGCTGCCCGTCCTCATCAGCGTTGCCCGGGGCGCACTGCTGTGCAACCGGGGCCTGGGCCGCAACCAGAGCCTCGGCCAGCGTCAGATCCAGCGGCTGCGTCACCTTGAACGCCAATTCGTCCCCCTCGGTCAGCCGCACCTGGTGGCCGAGTTGTTCGGCCAGTGTCGCGTCGTCGGTTGCCCGTACGCCACACTCGTGGGCCACCTGGTGCGCACGCAGCAAAACCTCTCGAGCGAAACCCTGGGGTGTCTGCACGGCCACCAGCCGCTCTCGCGCCGGGGCAGGCTCGTCGCAGCCGCCGGTCGCCCAGCGCAACGTGTCCGTCAGAGGAACCACCGGCACCACCACCTCAGCCCCAGCCAGAACCGTGGCGATGACGTCGGCGATGACCCGCGCCGGGGTCAGGCAACGGGCGGCGTCATGGACAAGGACGACGTCCGCCTGCGGGGACAGGGCAGCCAGGCCGAGCCGCACGGACTCCTGCCGGGTGGGGCCGCCGCACACGCTCACCAGCCCGGCAGCCGGGTAGACGTCGGCTGGCAGTCGGTGGCTCTCGGGCGGTAGCACGAGCACGATGTCTTCGACCCCGGCACCGGCCAGGCCGTCGAGCGCCCGCGCCAACAACGACCGGCCGCCAACGCGCACCATTCCCTTCGGGCCAAGTCCCAAACGCGTTCCCGAACCGGCCGCCATCAGGACGCAGCACACACTCATGCGCTGGTTCTATCACTGTCCCGTCTGATGGTCCGGGCGACGTCCCGGGGAGTCGGTACCGCCGATTGCAGCTGCGCAGCCATCCGGGCGGGCGTGAGCGGGCCCCCGGACTGCCGATCTCGGGCTGTGTCGTGGTCGTCGTCCTGGGCATCGACCCGCTTTGCGAAGACCATCCGCCCATTGGCCGTAACCAGCACGCTCGTGACCACGACGGTGATCTCCTGGCCGATGCGGGTTCGCGCTCGCTCGACGACGACCATAGTGCCGTCATCGAGGTAGCCGACGGCCTGGCCCTGTTCGCGCCCTGCCTTGGTCAAGAGCACCTCGATGACCTCGCCGGCCACCACCGGCGGCCGCAACGCGAGAGCGAGCGCGTGCACGTTCATGACCCGGCAACCGGCCAGCGAGGCCGCCTTGGCCAGGTTGGTATCCAGCGTCAGCAGAACCGCGGGGCGGTCCAGGCACATGCGCACGAGTTTTCCGTCAACCTCGGGGACCTCGAGGGCTCCGTCCGCAACCACCTCGAACTCCACCCCCCGCTCCCGCCGCAGCGCCTCCAGGCATTCCAGTCCCCGGCGGCCGCGGCCGCGTTTGGTGTCCTCGCCGGAATCGGCCAGCGCCTGCAGCTCGCCGAGTACAGGCTGCGGCACGATGAGCGTGCCGTGCAGAAAACCGGCCCTGATGACATCGACGATGCGTCCGTCGATGGCGATGGAGGTGTCGACGATCCGTTCGAGCCCGTCGGTGCTGGCCGGGGACATGCGGGTCGAGCCGGAAATCAGCCTCATCAGGACGTGTCGTTTGGTGCTGCCGATGCGATGGCCGAGGGTGCCGGCGCTGACCACCACGAAGGAGAAGATGGGGATGGTGACCGCGCTGCTGCCGATCAGCAGCAGCGGCCAACCGATGCTGACCGCGGTGAACACGCCGAGCAGGGTCCCCAGGATCGAGCCGAAAACCCGCTCGGGTGAGCGCTCCGAGATCGCCCGTTCCGCCTCGTTCAGGCCGCGGACGGTGAGCCGGGCCAGGACTCCGCCCATGACATAGCCGATGGCGGCGCCGAGGAGAACCCCGAAGGCAACCGGATCCAGCGGGCCGACGTCGTCGCCGCCGGGGACCAGCCGGCCGAGTTCACTACCCAGGCCGGCAAAGAAGACAACGATGCACAGACGCAGGAGTTCGATCACTCCGGAGGAGTGTTTCGGTCGTAGCGCCACGAGTCAGTCCTGAGGGGCGAGCGAGGCCTGGCAACGCAGGCACGGACTCTTCAAGTGTCTGACTTGGCCTGTCCGGACGAAAGACGCACCACCCACGTTCACGCGAACGGCGCAACGTGTAAGGCAAGGGAGAGGGGTAAGGTCAGGCTACGGAGGAGTTGAGGACGCCGTCGAGAATCTCGGTAGCTTCTTCCTCGCCGGTCTTCTTCGCCAGGGCAAGCTCGGAGATCAGGATGTGGCGAGCCTTGGCCAGCATGCGCTTCTCGCCCGCGCTCAGTCCGCGCTCCTGGTCCCGCCGCCATAGGTCACGCACCACTTCGGCGACCTTGATCACGTCGCCGGAGGCCAGTTTTTCCAGGTTGGCCTTGAACCTGCGGGACCAGTTGGTGGGCTCCTCGGTATGCGGGGTACGCAGAACCTCGAACACGCGGTTCAGCCCGTCCTTGCCGACGACATCGCGGACCCCGACCAGATCGCAGTTCTCCGCGGGGACTTCGATGGTCAGGTCGCCCTGGGCTACCTTCAGCTTGAGGTAGAGCTTCTCTTCGCCTCTGATGCTGCGTTTCTTGATCTCTTCGATGAGGGCAGCACCGTGGTGCGGATACACGACCGTCTCGCCGACCTGAAATGCCATGTGTTCTTTTCCCCTTCCAACCGGAACATTCTAGCACGCAACGGGTCATGCACCGGTGGCAGAGCGCACACGCAGTGCAACCCCCGGGCGGGGTATCGTCACAATCGACGTGCCCCCGCTACGCTGGGCACTACGTGACTGTGCACAGGAGGAATGTTGTGAATCGTCGACTCGTCGCTCTCGCCGTCGCTGCTGGCGTGGCAGTCACATCCGGATGCTCGGCGCTGAGCCCGCAAACCACATCGATGTACTACACGGCGACCGACGGGGTGCAGACCACGGTCAATCAGGTCAAGGTCCGCAATGTCCTGGTGGTGTCCGCCGAGAAGGACGCCGAGGGCAGCTTCCAGGCCACCGTGATCAACGACTCGGCCAAGCCGGTCACGGTCTCTTTCGCGAGCGCGGAGGGATCCATCGGCGAAGTCACGGTCGACCCGGGTCAGCTCCACGATCTCGAAGCGGACAGGCTGACCATAGAGTCGGTCCCGGTCTGGCCCGGCGAACTGATGCCGATCCAGGTGAGCGCGGCAGGTGAGTCGGTGGACCTGGACGTCCCCGTGCTCGATGGCACGTTGCCGGAGTACCGTGATCTGGTGCCCGGCGGCTGGACGCCCGCCCCTGAGCCGACCAAGGACGACCACGAAGAGGACCACGGCGGATACTGAACTGGCTCAAGCCTCGTATTTGTACCCTAGCCCCCGCACCGTCAGCAGGAATTGCGGCGCCCCCGGGTCGGGTTCGATCTTTGAGCGCAGCCGTTTGATGTGCACGTCCAGGGTCTTGGTGTCCCCGACGTAGTCAGAACCCCACACCCGGTCGATCAGCTGACCACGGGTCAGCACCCGGCCGGCGTTGCGCAGCAACACCTCGAGCAGCTCGAACTCCTTCAGCGGCATCGACAACGGAGCACCGTCGACGTGCACCGTGTGCCGCTCCACATCCATGCGTACCGGCCCGGCGGCCACAATGCTAGGGGCGGGTTCCTCCGGCTCGCCACGACGACGTAGTACTGCGCGGATGCGGGCGACCAGTTCCCGGGAGGAGTACGGCTTGGTCACGTAGTCGTCGGCGCCCAGTTCCAGGCCGACCACCTTGTCGACCTCGCTGTCCTTGGCGGTGAGCATGATGACCGGCACCGCGCTGCGGGCCCGCAGCTGCCGGCACACCTCGGTTCCGGACAGCCCGGGCAACATCAGATCGAGCAGCACCAGGTCGGCGCCGTCGCGGTCGAAGTGCTCCAACGCGGATGCACCGTCCGAAGCCACGGAGACCTCGAATCCTTCCTTCTCCAGCAGATAGGACAGCGGGTCGCTGAAGGACTCCTCGTCTTCAACCACCAGGATGCGGATCACCGGATCTCCTCTCTCTCCTGCCACTCTCTCTCCTGCCACGTCCCCAGGACGACACCCGGCTCGTCGGCTCGGCCGGGGTCGGCGCCAGCTCTTGCTCGGTCACGGAGAGGAGCCTATGCGCGGCGGGTAGCCGCAAGGCAAACGTTGATCCTCGGCCCAGTTCGCTGGTGACCTGCACATCGCCGCCGTGGTTGCCGATGACGTGCTTGACGATGCTCAACCCCAGCCCGGTTCCGCCGGTGGCGCGCGAGCGCGCTGGATCGACCCTGAAGAAGCGCTCGAACACTCGGTCCAGGTCATCGGTAGCGATGCCGATGCCCTGATCGCGTACGGTTACCACGATCAGCTGGTCCTCGCGCTTGAGGTCGATGTCGATGTGGGTCTGCGGTTCGGAGTACCGGATGGCGTTGTCGACCAGGTTGCGTAACACCGTAATGAGCATCGCTTTCTCGCCGGTGACCTGCAGATCGGTCGAATCGGCGTGTACGTCGATGCTGATCTGGCTGGATGCGGCAGCCAGTTGCGCTTGGTCGACGGCCTCGCTGACCACCTCGGCCATGTCGACGAGTTCGGGGGATTCCATGTCGGGCGCCGATTGCACCCGGGACAGGTCGATGATCTCCTGGATCAGCACCGACAACCGGTCGGCCTCCCAGCGAGTCCGTTCGGCGAACCGCCGGACCGCCTCCGGGTCGTCGGCCGCCTCCTGCAGCGTCTCGGCCAGCAACGCGATCGCGCCCACCGGGGTCTTCAGCTCGTGGGAGACGTTGACCGCGAAATCGCGGCGCACCTCTTCGACCCGTCTCGATTCGGTCCGGTCCTCCGCCAGTACCAGCACGTGCAGCGACCCGAGCGGGGCCACGCGCACCTGGACGTACACCACGCCCTGCCCGATCGGCCCACGACGCAGTTCGAGTTCGCGCTCTACGATCAGGCCCTCACGCCTGGCCGCGCGCACCAGGGTCATCACCTGTGGGTGCACCAGTTGCCGCTCCCGCACCAGGCCGAGGCGGAACGCGGCCGGGGTGGCGCGCACTACGTCGTCGGCGACATCGACGATGATGGCGGCCGAGCGCAACACGTCCAGCACCTCTGCCACGCCTTCGGGTAGCTCGGAGGCTGCGGCCGGCTCGGTGGGGCGAGTCATGCGTTCGCTGACCAGAAAAGCCACCAGGCCACCCAGCACCACGACGAGCACGACGGCAACGCCGAGCACGATGCTCGAGGCTGCCGGCAGGTCTGGCACGTGGCCAAGGGTACGGCGATCAGAGGGTCGCGGGCAGGGTTCCGCTCACGGCAAGTGTCATGATGGGTGAGTGCGGGACGCGTTCCGGCGGGATATGGATCTGTTGGACCAGCGGCTCTACCAGATGAGCCGGCTGGTGGGTGCCGCTATCACCAATGCGATGAACTCGGTGCTGAACGCCGACTTGGTGCTGGCCGAGGGCGTCATCGACGCGGATCAACAGATCGACGCCCTCGAGGAACAGGTAGAAGACCAGACCGTGCAGATCCTGGCCCGGCAGTCGCCGGTAGCCACCGACCTGCGGGTGTTGGTGACCTCGTTGCGCATGAGTTCGTCGCTGGAACGCATGGGTGACCTGGCCCGGCATGTCGCGCAGCTGGCCCAGCGACGGTTCCCACACCCGGCGTTGCCGGTACCGGCGCAGCAGCTGATGACGGAAATGGCACGCCTGGACGAGCAGATGGCCGACCAAGTGGGTCGGCTCATCCGCCGGCGTGACCTTTCCTTCGCCAGGCTGATCCGCACTGCAGACGGCAACGTGAACGAACTCCACCGGCAGGTGTTCGCCCTGCTGAACTCCCCCAACTGGGATCAGGACACGCAGGCGACCGTGGACACCACGTTGTGCAGCCGTTACCTGGAACGGTTCGGGGACCACGCGGTGTCGGTGGCCAACCGGATGGAATTCATCGTGAACGGGCAGCACCGCGTCCGGCACGCGGCCATGTAGCTGTCGCCGGCCAGCCTGCTTCTTGCTACTTCTTTCCCTGGCTGGCCACGGCCTTGATGGACTCTTCGGCGGCGGCCGGGTCCAGGTAGCGCCCGCCCACGGTCACCGGACGCAGCGAGGCGTCCAGTTCGTACAGCAGCGGAATACCGGTAGGAATGTTCAGCCCCGCGATGTCGTCGTCACTGATCTGGTCCAAGTGCTTGACCAGCGCCCGCAGCGAGTTGCCGTGGGCAGCCACCAGGACGACCTTGCCCGCCTTCAGGTCAGGCACGATCTCTTTCTCCCAGTAGGGCAGCATCCGGGCCACCACGTCCTTCAGGCACTCGGTCCTGACGTTGGCCCCGACCGCATCGGCGTAGCGAGGGTCACCGACCTGGGAAAACTCGTCGTCATCCTCGATGGGGGGCGGCGGGGTGTCGTAGGAGCGGCGCCACGCCATGAACTGCTCCTCACCGTAGGTGTCCATCGTCTGCTTCTTGTCCTTGCCCTGCAGCGCACCGTAGTGCCGCTCGTTCAGCCGCCACGACCGCTTCACCGGGATCCAGTGCCGGTCGGCAGCGTCCAGGCAGCGGTTGGCGGTGTTGATGGCCCGGCGCAGCAGCGACGTGTGCACGATCTCTGGCAAGATGCCTTCTTCGGTCAGCAGTTCTCCGCCGCGGACCGCCTCTTGCCGGCCTTTGTCGGTGAGGTCGACGTCAACCCAACCGGTGAACAGGTTCTTGGCGTTCCATTCGCTTTCGCCGTGGCGCAACAGGACGAGGGTATAGGTGCTGGTCATTGCTACACCCTACTCCGCGCGGTGCTCACATCAACCGGGCCAGACGCTCGGATCTGGCCAATCGGTACGTCTGCAAGTGGGCTTGCACACATGCGTCCCAGCCGAAGGTCTGGGCATGGGCCACGGCGCCCCGAGCCAGCCGGGCGCGCCGGGGCTCGTCGTTGATCAACGAGCCCAGTTCGCACGACCAGGTGCGCGGGTCGTGCCCGTCGACCAGTACGCCGCTGACACCGTCCGCCACGGCAGTGGGCAGCCCACCGACGTCGGCGGCCACCACCGGGGTACCGCAAGCCTGCGCTTCGACGGCCACCAGTCCGAACGACTCGTTGTAGGACGGCACGACGGCCACGTCGGCGGCCCGGTACCAGCGGGCGAGTTCCGCTCGCCCTTGCGGCGGCACGAACCTGACGATGTCAGCGCGGTCACTGTGCTGGGTCAGCCCCAGCGAGCGGGCCAGGTCGGCCAGATCCTCCGGATGCTCCAGGCCACTACCGCTGGGTCCACCCACGACGACGACGGCCAGCCGGTCGACCAAGGTGGGATCGTCCCGCAGCAGGTAGGCGGCCGCCCGGACCAGCACATCGGGCGCTTTCAGCGGTTGGATGCGGCCGACGAACAACAGCACCACGGCATCCGGTCGCAGCCCGAGCGCGGCGCGGTCCGCATCCCGGTCGCCCGGACGGAACACGTCCAGGTCCACACCGGGCGCGATGACGGTGACCCGGTCCGGCCGGGCCTGGTACAACTCCAGCAGCTCGGAGCGTTCCTGCCCGGTACTGGCGATGAGCCGGTCCGCCTCGGTGACCACCTGTTCCTCGCCGATGACGCGGATCGGCGGTTCCGGGTGGTCTCCCTCGGCCAGGTAGGCGTTCTTCACCTTGGCCATGGTGTGCATGCTGTGCACCAGCGGCACGTTCCACCGGTCCGCCACCAGCCAGCCCACCTGGCCGGACAGCCAGTAGTGGGAGTGCACCAGGTCGTACCAATTGGCTGGCCGGCGGGCCTCGGTGCGCATCAAGCCGGCGGCGAAAGCACACAGTTGCCCGGGCAGGTCGTCCTTGGACAGGCCCTGCAGCGGCCCGG
This sequence comes from Micrococcales bacterium, assembly GCA_002748415.1. Taxonomy (GTDB): domain Bacteria; phylum Actinomycetota; class Actinomycetes; order Actinomycetales; family CAWJMD01. The sequence continues at coordinate 9,891 of PDSI01000142.1, forward strand.
CCAGCACGTGCCGGACCTGAACCCCCGGCGCGTACTGGACCACTTCCGCTGAGCCGGCCTCGGTGGCGCGGGTGAAGATCTCCACTTCGACGCCGAGCTGTGCCAGCCGGGTGGCCAACTCCACCACGTAAACGTTCATGCCGCCGGCGTCACCGGTGCCAGGTTGTTCGACCGGGGAAGTGTGCACCGACAACATGGCGATGCGGCGTAGGTCAGGCAACTGCACAATGCTGACGGTACGTCATCACCGGCCGGCGACCCGGCAGCCTTGCGGGCTACCAGCCGTAGGAGTTACCGCCTCCGGTGATGCTCTTGATGTCGGGGCGGACCCGGGTCAGGTAGACACCGGCAGCGACGACGGCCAGCAGGTTGAACATGTTCAGCGGCCCGGACAGGGACACGAATCCGATGGCGGTGGCGACGCCGAGGATGGCCAGCCAGATCTTCTTGGTCTGGTTGCTGGTTGCTTCGAACGCGTCCTTGCGGCTGAGCAGCGCATCGACCAGAGCGAAGCCTTGAAAGATGATTGCCGCAACACCTAGCAGCAACGCCACCATGCCTTGCGTCTCGCCCAAGCTCATAGGTGAAGTCTACGGCACCAGGCGATGACCGGGTCCGGGCGCAGGCAGGAACACCGGTATGACCCGGCCCACCGGTTTGCCGTGCCCCAGTACAGGGGTGTCGGCCAGATCCGCCACCGGGGCGGTCCGTACGCCGATGGCCCGCAACGCCGCCACCACGACCGCCGCCAGCGGACGGGGCGAACCGTCGAGAACCTTGCAGGCGATCGCCCGCCCGTCGGGCAACCCGATCGCCAGGACCCCTTCCGCTCCGTCCTTGGCGAGGATGCCGGGCAGCCGGGACATCAGGCCGGTGGCCAATCGCCCGGTTCCCCCGACCATGAACGGATGCCCGGTCATCCCGGTGGCCACCTTGGCCAACGGTGATTTCGGGTCGGTGCCCGGGGCGGCGGCGATCCGGCCGTAGGCGCGGGCCAGCCCGCTCAGCGTCACGGCGAACAGCGGGGCCCCGCAGCCGTCGACGGCCACCAGCCCCGTGTCATCGCCGGTCAGGTCGACCACCGTGTCCCGCACCGCCCGCTGCACGGGGTGATTCGGTGCCAGGTAGCGACCCAGATCCCAGCCGTTGGTGGTGGTGGTGACCAGCATGGCGGCGTGCTTGCCCGAGCACTCCTGGGTGATCGCTTCCGGTCCCCGGCCGTGCCGCCGCCATGCCCTGGCCGCGTCGGCGTTACGCGGCAACGCAGGGGTGTTGTGCAGGTAGAACTCGCTGAGCCCGGCCCGGGACAGCATTCGCCACACCCCGTCCAGGTGTGCGCTCTCGCCGCTGTGCGACGACGCGGCCAAGGCCACCAGATCCGGCGGCAGCTGCAGGCCCGCGCGCAGCATGGCCACCACCTGCAGCGGTTTCAGGGCAGAGCGAGGTAGGAACACCTGATCCGGGTCGCCGATCTGCAGCAGCGTCTCGCCGCCCGCCCCGAGCACCACCAGGTGCCCCAGGTGGGCGCTGTCGACGAGGTCGTTGCGGATCACCCGCGCGAGCAGGCCGGCGTTGCTTGCCACGTCCGGCTGCGCGGGCGCACCCATCGGTGACCACCTCCGCCCTCGGGCTCGCACGCCGTCCCCTCCTCAGGCTAGTCCACCGGTTCGCGGCGTTGGCGGCCCAGGGCCCGGTACGTCCAGCCTGCGTGCACCCAATCCTGCGCCGACAACACGTTTCGCCCATCGAGGATCCGCCGGTGCCGGACCACCGCTCCCAACCGGTGTGGATCCAGGTCCCGGTACTGCTGCCACTCGGTGACCAGCAGCACGACATCGGCACCGGCGCAGGCTTCCTCGGGTGTGCTGACGTAGGTGAGGTCCGGCCACAGGGACTTCGCGTTGGCCAGCGCCTCGGGATCGGTGACCACCACGTCGCCGCCTTGCAGCCGGATCTGGGCTGCCACGTTCAGGGCCGGGGAATCGCGGATATCGTCGCTGAGCGGCTTGAAGGCAGCACCGAGCACGGCCACCCGAGCACCGACGAACGATCCGCCGAGTTCTTCACGAGCCAGTTCCACCATCCGGGCGCGGCGCCGCATGTTGATGGCGTCGACCTCGCGCAGGAAGGTGAGCGCTTGGTCGGCCCCCAGCTCACCCGCCCTGGCCATGAAGGCCCGGATGTCCTTGGGCAGGCAGCCGCCGCCGAAGCCGAGCCCGGCGCCGAGGAACTTGCGCCCGATCCGGTCGTCGTACCCGATGGCGTCGGCAAGCTGGGTGACGTCCGCCCCGGCGGATTCACACACCTCTGACATGGCGTTGATGAACGAGATCTTGGTGGCCAGGAACGCGTTCGCGGCCACCTTGACCAGTTCTGAGGTCGCCAGGTCGGTGACGATGACGGGGCAGCCGGCCGCGATCGGGGCCTGATAGATCTCCCGCAGGCTGGCCTCGTCCTGCTCGGCGGCGACTCCGAACACCAGGCGGTCCGGGCGCAGGGTGTCCTCGACGGCGTAGCCTTCACGCAGGAACTCCGGGTTCCAGGCCAGCCGGAACTGCGGGTGCGGGGCCAGGATGCGGGTCAGTTCGGCGGCGGTGCCCACCGGGACGGTGGACTTGCCGATGACCAGCGCCGGCTCGGTGACGTGGTCGATGACGGCGTCGACAGCGGCCCGTACGTAGCTGGTGTCCGCGGCCAGTTCGCCTTTGCGCTGCGGTGTACCGACGCAGATGAAGATCGCCGTGCAGCCGTCGAGGCATGCCGCGTCGGTGGTGAATCGCAGCCGGGATGTCTGCAGGGCACCGTCGAGCAGCTCGGGCAGGCCGGGCTCGAAGAAGGGTGCTCGACCGCTGCTCAGCGCCTCGATCCTGCGCTGGTCGACGTCGACACCGACGACGTCGTGCCCCAACTCGACCATGCACGCCGCGTGCACTGCCCCCAAATATCCACACCCGATGACGCCGACACGCATACTCACGCCGCTATCCTGCCGTACCCGCGGCGCGCCTGCTAATCGACAGTCCTTACGCGCCGTAGAGACCACGACCGGACATTGCTTCTTCAAGGACATCGGCAACTCGTTGTACCTGCCGACGAAGCAATGAGGCCCGTTCTTCCAGCTCGGCGAGCCGGGTGACGGCGGACTTGAGTGCGTCGTCGCTGAGACCTCGGGGATCGGACAGCTCAATGTCGCCGGCAACCTTCTCGATCTCCCGGCGCCGGCCCTTGGGCTCGGAGTGCTCGGCGTCGACGTATCGGCCGGACCGCGTGGCGGGCGGGCGTGGTTCGGCCAGCGCACTGGACAGCATGGCGACCAGTTCCTCGTCGCTGCGGATACCCACGGACGCGTCGTCACCGCCGTGACCACGGCGATGCACCTCGGCTCGCAACTGGTCCAGCCGCCCCTGCACGAGCCGGCGCACGTAGGACAGGTCGGCTTCCTCCTGCACCGCCTGGTTCTGCCGGGAGACGAGCTCTTCGTCGCTGACATCGCCCAGATCCTGGATGAACTCCGGCGCCAGCACCCGGTCGATGCGCCGTCGTCCACCAGGCACGACATCATCCGACATAAGAACTCCTCGTCGACGGCGCTACGTGTGGATCACGCAACGATCACGGCCCTAGCCTATGCTGAACCGCAGGCCTACCCTACGAAACCCCGCCGATTAATCCCAGCAGGTGGCCCAGGTGCGATTTTCGTGGCGCCGGGAAAAGCTGGGGATCGCGGATTTCATCCGACAATGATCTGCTGGGCGGCACTGATGCTGCCGGCGTGCAACACGGTCTCGGCCGGCAGGGATCGTTTCACGACGGCAAGCGCGATGGGCCCCTGCTCGTAGTGCCAGGCGACGCTGGTGATGCGTCCCACCGACCGGCCGCCGCCGGGCAGCGTCAGCGCGGACTGCGGTTCGGGCAGGGTGTGTTCGGAGCCGTCCAAGTGCAGCATGACCAGCCGGCGCGGCGGGCGCCCGAGGTTGTGCACCCGGGCCACCGTCTCCTGGCCCCGGTAGCACCCTTTGCGCAGGTGAACGGCGGTGCGCAGCCAATCCAGCTCGTGCGGAATGGTCCGGTGGTCGGTCTCCGCGCCCAGCTGCGGACGCCACGCGGCGATTCGCAGCGCCCGCAGTGCCCAGTGGCCGGCCGGGACGGCAGCGGCCAGCAGACCCGCAACCCGGTCCCTGGCCACGAGTTGCTCGACGAGGTTCCACCCGGCGCCCGGGTGCGGATCCGCGTCACTGTAGGTGGCGGTCTGCCCGACCGGGCCCGGCCACGGATCCCGCCACACCGGCCCGTCCGCGTCGCCGGCGGGCTCGTCGCTCATCCGGCCGAGGACCGCCCACTGCGAGGACACATCGGCGATCTCGACCCGCAACATGAAGCGCATCGACTCCAGGTGCGCACGCAGCGCGTCGGCGGTCCCGGGTTCGACGGTGATCCAGCTGGTCTGCCCATCATCGACCAGGTGCAGCGCATGTTCGATGTGCCCGTGCGGGCTGAGGATGAGCGCCTCGGCGCTCATCCCGGGGGCCAGGTCGCGCAACCATTGGGTGGACAGAGTGTCCAGCCAACTGAGCCGGTCCGGGCCGGCAACGGTCAGCACGCCCCGGGTGGACAGGTCCACCACGCCGGTGCCGGCCACCAGCGCCTTTTGCTCGGCCATCGGGTCGCCGTAGTGCTCTGCCATGCCGGCGCTGTGCTCCGTCATGCCGGCGCACGGGTCAGGCGGGCCGAGGAATAGGCGCCCATCGGTTGGCCGTCCATGGCGACTTCCAGCACCCACAGCAGGTCACCCTCGACCTGCCCGTACATGCGTTTGGCCGCTGTGTAGGCGTGCGCGGTGGACGTGCGGGCCACCAGGTCGGTGGCCAGTTCGACCGTTGCGCCGCGCACCTGCCCCAGG
>PDSI01000133.1 GCA_002748415.1 Micrococcales bacterium
ATGCTGTGGGGAACGCTCAGCCCTGTCCTGGTCTACGGAGCCGCTGCTGCCGTGAATCACTACCCGCCACGCCAGGCGATCGCGGCCGTGTTCGTCTGTGTGACGGGTCTGAGTGTTCTCTACCCTCGGGTACGTGCTGACGTCCCGAGCGATCTGCTTGGCGCGCTCATTGAGCTGGGCCTGTTCGGTCTCGGCGTTGTGGCGGTGACGCGACTGGCGATCATGCTTGACAGGCTGACCTTCACCCGGGAGGTGCTGGCCCGCCGGCTCGTTGACGTCGAGCGTGAGCGGGTCGGCCGGGACCTGCACGACTTGATGGGCCGGACCCTGGTCGCGGCGTCCCTGCGGAACCAGACCTTGCTGCGCACACTGGGCGACAGCAACCCACTCCTGCGGGAGCAGCTGGAGCGTATCCATCAGTCGCTCGGCCGCGGCCAGTCACAGCTCAGAGCGCTCACCAGCGGCCCCGCCATCGCGCATCTCGAGGACGAGTTGCAGGCGCTCCGTGCGCTGTGCGGCCGAGTGGAGGTCGACGTTCATGTCGAGGACCGTGTGTGGCCTCCCGCGCAGCAGGAGGCGACGGTGGGTCTCGTCGTCCGCGAGACCATCACCCATGTGCTCAAATACTCGCGCGCCACCTGGTGTCGCGTCCTGTTGGATCGCGACGGCAGTACGACTGTGGTCCAGGTGTCCCACGACGGCGGCACTGTCCACGAGAGGGGTGTCGCTGCCCACATCGATGGCCGCTTGGCCAGTGCAGTCGAGGCAGCCGGGGGCGAATCGGACTCGCAAGACGCACGGGGGGTGTGCACGGTCACCGTGCGGCTGCCCATGGCGGGGGTGACGCAAGGATGACCACAAGCACGACGAACAGTGCAGCCATCTTGCGCTTCTCCAATCTGGGGGTGGAGGAGAGGCTGGCGCAAGTCTTGCTCACTATCGGTGTTGCGTCGATTGCCCTGGCATACGCCACCAGTGGGCAGTCACGCGTGCCGTGGTGGGTGACTACGGCAGAGGCGATAGGGTTCCTGATCTGGGTGATCTTTTCTGAACGGCTCGGACCTCGAGGGGCGATTCTCGGCGTCTGCTTCGTGACGGTGGGACTCGGCTTCGCGGAGATCTTCTCGACCATCATCGGTTTGACTGTTCTTGCGGTGACGTTGCCGTTCCCGGTCGCGGTCGTTGCCGTCTTGTCGATCCTCCCTGCTTCGATCTGGCGGGTTGCCGCCCTGGAGCCCTCCGCATCCCTGGACAATCTGATTCTCGGCTCGGCACTTTCCGGCATCTTGATCTATATCTTTCAGCGCCTGGCGGTCACCGCTCGACAACTCCGGATCACTCAAGACGAGCTTGCCGACGCGGAAGTGGACGCCGAGCGCGACCGGCTTGCTCATGATCTCAACGCAGTGGTTGGGCAATCCATCAACCAGGTGATTCATCAGGTACGTGAAGCCCGCGCCCTCCTGCCGCCGGACTCGACGCGGCTGCTGGACGAAATGGCCGAGATCGAATCGCTGCTGCAACAGGGTGTGCAGCAGCTCCGCGATATCCCTTTCGAGCCGGTTGTCAACGATTTCGAGACCGAGTTGCGGGGTGCCCAGGTCCTCTGCCGACGGCTTGGAGTCACTTTGACCGAGTCGGTCGACACAGTGCCTGACACCGTCGATCAGGTTTTTTCGCTCCTGTTGCGGGAAGCGATCACCAACATGTTCAAGCACGCCGAACCGACCAGGTGCACGATCGTGGCGAGGGCTGACGCAGAGTGCATTTTCAGCTTTACCAACGACGGCGTGGCCGAAGGTGAAGGTTTCGAGCACGGAACGGGCCTCGCGCGACACGCCACGGCAGTACGCGCCCTGGGCGGCACCCTCGACGCCGGGCGTCTCGACGGTGGTCGTTTCCGGCTCACGGCACGAATACCGAGTCGAACCGAGACAACCCCCGTTACCGCTGGGCTCGCAGGCACTCAGCAGCCCGATGCCGAGTTCGACAGGAGCAACCGTGAATAGAGCCGTAAGAATCCTGATCGCCGAGGACGTCGACCTGGTGGGCGAGGCTTTCGAAGCGCTGCTCGCCACGGAGGCGGGCTTCGATGTCGTGGCCAGGGTGAACCGCGGCGACGAGGTGGTGAAAGCCGCGCTCCGCCATGAGCCGGACATCGCGCTTCTCGACATCGACATGCCCGGCGCAACCGGCATCGAAGCCTGCGCAGAACTGACCAAGGCACTGCCCAGTTGCAAGGTGTTGCTGCTTACCGCGCTGCCGGGTAGCGGCTACCTACCCAGGGCGCTCGATGCCGGAGCGTCCGGCTACCTGGTCAAATCGGCGTCGGCCAAGCAGCTCATCGACGGGATCCTTGCTGTTGTCAAGGGTGGAGTCGCCATCGACCCCACCCTGGCTGCGGACGCGCTGCGAACCGGGCCCAGTCCGCTCACGGCTCGCGAGTGCGACATCCTGCGGCTGGTCGACAAGAATCTACCGACCCGCCAGATCGCAGAAGAGCTCTTCCTCACTAATGGCACAGTGCGTAACTACTTGTCTTCGGCCATGGCCAAGCTGGACGCCGTATCCCGCAACGAGGCGGTCAAGAAGGCGAAGAGCCGAGGCTTTCTCTAGTCCGCATCACGGGAAAGCCGCGAATGGACACCTGTCACCTATCCGGATGACCCATGACACTGATCCGGTACCGGATGAACGAGCACGCTGGGGTTAAGCTGCGAAGGGCTAAAGCACTGCCAGAAAGGACCAGCATGAGCACCCTCATCCGGGACATGAGCCAGATAGGTCCGGCTCCCACACTACGTCGCGAGACCGCTGTTCTCGCGGTGACGACCGTCGTTGTCCTGGTCGTCTTCGGAACGTTGATCGCGGCTACCGACAGGCCGCCCTTCTTGTACGGCGCTATCGGCGCCGCGCTCTTCGCGTTCGGCGTCATTCGCTGGATCGTCGCAGCCGTGCGAGGAGACGTGACCGAATAGCAGTGGCCGAGCTGCACCCGAC
>PDSI01000228.1 GCA_002748415.1 Micrococcales bacterium
CCCACAACAACCCACCCTCCCCATCAGACCAGGCAACCCCCACCTCCACCCAACCGGGAACGGTCCACGGCGAGGCCGCAGCCCGGTCCGCGTTGGACGCGTTTGCTGACTTCCGGGGGCTCGGTAAGAAACATCCCCCGGGCTGCGGTCGCGTCCTGGGAGAACGCCCGGGGACCGGTTCACCCCCGGTTCCCGGGGGTGTTCGGCCCAGCGTAGGGGAAAGTGATTTACACAACGAATTCGATCGAGTCGTTGAACGACTAGTTACGGAAGACCATCCAAAACCCCCTTGGGGGTATGTCCCGGCGATGACGCCGCGATCAAGCTGTGGTGGCTGGCGATCATGACATGCCGAGGACAAACGAGCCCGAGAACGAGCGAAACAAGCCGCTGCCCCCACAAAAGGATCGCACATCGGTTCCGAAACTCGTCGACGCAGGCACCGTCACAGGCTGGAAAGCCGCTCTCGGGGAACTCGCACTGATTTACCCCGACCGCATCAACCGTTACCTATAACCAAACCCGAACACCACAACATGTGACCCGAATCACTTACACAGATAACTTGACAAGCTCCATGTTGCGACCGTGCCGCGGGACAGGGGGCAGGATCGAATCACCAGAAGTTCGGTGAGGAGCCGCCCGACCACGCGATCGGCCGCTCCCGCGGCGGCTTGACAAGCTCTTTCCCCAGGTTCGGCGTAAGACCGGACGCCTTCCAGATCCGCCCGACCGTCGACTTCGACAACCCGCAACGCTCAGCTATCTTCGACCGCGACCAGTGCGTCGCGTTCTGCGGCGTCGATTCCACCGTGTCCACCACCACTTGCTCGACCTGGTCCAAGCCGATCACGGCCGGCCGGCCCGGTCGAGGCTTGTCCATCAGCCCATCCAGGCGGGCCGCGCGGACGACCGGGGCCGTCGCGGTGTCGTGGCACGCGCCGAGATCGACCGATGTGCGCTAGAACACTGCTGGGTGCTAGGCCCCTGCTGGGTGTTTCCGGAAATGCAGGATCCCCCAGGTGAGGTGGCCGGCTGCTGTCGCCTCGACCCAATGCCGTAGGCCTTCGAGCATGCGATCGACGTAGTCCTTGGAGGCCCGTCGGCACATTTCGTCGTAGCGGTGGTGCAGTTCGTCCGCAACCCGGCTGTAGTGCCACCTGAGGTGGTCGGTGAGAACCTCGATTCCGTTCTCCTGGAAGCCGATTCGGCTTGCCATGGCCCGGTAGTCGCCGATCGAGCCGAGCGAATCCAGGTTGATGCGGTCGTACACGGGTTGCAGCGCGCCGGCCGGGACCCGCTCTGCCTGCATGGGGTCGGTGAACAGCAGCTCACCGCCCGGCCGCAGTACCCGATGGGCCTCCTGGAGGACTCGCTCGCGCCGGGCGCTGTGCAACAGCGAGTCCTGAGACCAGACCGCATCGAAACCGTCTGCCTCGAAGGGCAGTTCCTCGAAGTTGCCGTCCACCACCTGGACCAGGCCGGACAGTTGCTGGTCGGCGCACAGCTGCTGGTTTCGACGGTTCTGGGTCCGGGACAGGTTCAGCGCGGTGACGTGTGCGCCGAAGGTACGGGCCAGGTAGCGGGCAGCCCCGCCGTACCCCGCGCCGAGGTCCAGAACCCGCCGGCCGGGATGCAGAGACAACCGGTCGGCGAGCTTGTGCACGGTGCGCTGGCTGGCCGTGGCGATGTCGTCGGTCGGGGTCTCGTACAGGCCGATGTGGATGTCCTCCCCGCCCCAGATGTTGAAGTAGAACTCGTCGGCCTCGCAGCTGTCGTAGTACTCCTCGGCCCGGTCCACGATTTCCTGCGGGTCACGGCTCACCCCCGATCACCGGCATTCCAGGTCTTGGTGGCGACATGGACCAGGAAATCGGGATCAGCTTCGCAGTAGGTCTCCTGGAAGTCGCCGTAGGTGTGTACGTCCTGGAACCCGACACCGGTCATGAGTTGCTGCGCATACTCGCCGCGCAACGGAAACATGTTGAGGTGAAAGCGGGATTCGTCGGGGAACGTGTAGCAGAAGCGGGCCAGCCCCTCGTCCACGTACTCCGGCTCGGCGCTCACCTGGTCACCGCAGTAGTAGTACTTGTGCTGGCTACTGAAACCATGATCGAGGATCGAATCGTAGTTTCGTTGATCGAGGATCAAGACCCCGTCGTGACGCAGTGCGGCGTAGAACTCGGCAAGCGCCCGCCGCCTGTCTCGTTCCTCGAACAGGTGGGTGAAGGAGTTGCCCAGACAGATAATCGCATCGTAGGTGTCGTGCACGTCGCGGCTGAGCCATCGCCAGTCGGCCTGCACGGTGCGCAGCACATGGCCGTGCCGGCGGGCGTTCTCGAATGCCTTGGCGAGCATCTCGGCGTTGCCGTCCGCGCTGGTGACCTCGAACCCCTCCGCCAGTAGTTGAACGGAATGAAAGCCCGTGCCGGTGGCGACGTCGAGGACCTTCTGCTTGCCCAGATCGCGTAGAAGCCGCACGAAGAAGGCTCCCTCGCTTTCGCGGCGAGCCTCCCAGTCGATCAGTTCGTCCCACTTATGGACGAACGACTCGACGTACTCACGGTGATAGTGGTCGCTCTCTCGCACGGCAAGCGGCTCGTCGCCGAAATGCTGTCTGCCGGAGCCGACGCGGCGGGGTGCGGTGTGTGTTGGCGGTGTCAAAGCGAGATCCTTTCGTGGAGTCTGCGAACCCCACCGAACAGGCCAACCGGATGGCTGATCGTTCAAAAGGGCTCTTGGACACCAGGGAACGGAGCGCTCTCCCGATGCCCGCGAGCAGGCTCATGACCTCTCGGGTCGCTGCCTGGTTCGACACCTCGCCCACCCACGGCACTATCGAAGTTAGTCGTGGCTGTCACCTATGTCCACCACCTTACGCGACCAATCTTGGCTGTTTTTCGGGTAGCACCACGAAGCCCCGCGACAGGTCGCGGGGCTTCGTGTGACTGATCGTTAGGGTGCTGGGCGAGCCCTGGGTGTCAGACCTCCTTGCGGCGGCGAGACGCGACGACCAGGCCGGCGCCACCGGCGAGCAGGCCGCCGCCGATGGCCGCAGTGGCTGCCCATTCGGCGCCGGTGTTCGGCAGCGTGGAGGACTCGGTGGTCTCACCGCCGACTGCTGCACCACCCTGGGCGGGAGCCGCCGGGGCAGGAGCAGCGGGGGCGGGAGCCGCCGGGGCAGGCGCGTTCTCGTCCCGCACCGCCGGCGGCTGCTCAGCGGCGGGCGGCTTCGGCGCGACAGAGGTGTCGCCGGGGGTGGGCTGCGACGGCGGGTACGGCTGGGCGGCGGTGGCCGCAGCTGCGGAACCCAATACCAGAGCAGCACCGACGGCGGTGCTTGCCAGCAACTTACGGGTCATGGGCGTGTTCCCCCTTTGAGGAAGCAGTTCAGACGGGTCGAGCACTCATGCTACACCCGCCGGGTCAAACGCGGCGCTACCTGAGCTAACAGAGTTGGGCGGAACGGGTCACGTTTGATGGCTTAGCCGCACACACCGTCCGCAGCGGTGACCTCGTGTGTCAGCGGCTGGTTCTGCACCTCGGGCGCATCCCCAGAACCGGACAGCTGGATCTTGACGGTAGCCGTCTGACCAGGCGGAACGCTCAACGGGACACGAACCAGTGCCCAACCTCCTTCGGTCCCGGCCTGGACCGGGACCGGCTTGCCGTCGACCGTGACGGAATCCGTGCCGCGGCCGGCCGGTAGATATACCGCCAAGGTCACAATTTGATCACCGTCGGGCGCGCCCGCCCGTTGATTCAACACATAGTCCGGCAATGCGCTGGAAAAGTCCGCCGGGACATCGTTACGAATTTGTACTCCAATGGCTTGTGCCGTGGCACAGGTGCCCAGGTGCAGATAGTGCTGCAGCTTGGAACCGCCGTTATCGGTCACGAACACCAGTGCCTGTTTGCCGGTCGGCGCGGGCAGAGCGCCGCTGAGCCCCGCCTGCTGCAAGGCCCGTTCTTCGGCCTCGTCCTGGGAATAGGCCATGAGGTGCTGCCCGTCGCGCAGCCCGGCCAGCGTGGTGGCCAGGTTGCGCATCGACATGTTGTCGCCCAGCCGGTCCAGCATCACCGCGGTCAGGCCGGACAGGAACAGCTGACGGGCCTCCTCCTGTCCTTCGAACCACCGGTACATGTCGGCCTGCGCCACCTGCACGAAATTGTCCGCGCCGACCACGATCTGGTCGCTCGAACCAGGGGTGGGCACGGTGATCGGTCCGGTCAGCTCCAGCAGGCGGGCGATGGCGACCGTGTCCACCGACACCACGCCCTGGGGAGGTTGCCGGCCCTGCTGCGCCCACGTGGCCAGGATCAGCCGGGCGGCGTCGGGGAAATTGGGGGTCAGGTTCGCGTTGGTGACCGGCCCCAGGCTCGGCCCGTACAAGGCGACGAAGTCGTCCTCCAGCGGGGGCCGGGAGGTCAGCGTCAACTCGGTCAAGTTCTCGTTGGCGCCGATGTCCACCAGCTGGATGGCGCCCTTGTCCACCCGCACCAACGCCCACTTTCCCGCTATTCCGCCGGTCGGCCTGGCCTCGGCCAGGTTCTCGAAGACCAGTAGGTAGTCGCGCGGTTTGTCGGCTCCGAGCAGGTCGGCCGCGAACGGGGCGTAGGCGTTGGCTTCCCGCAGGGCTTGGTCGGCTTTGCCCAGCTTGTCGGTTGCCAGTGTCACCGGCACCGATAACTGGTCGATGATCGATGCGGCGTTGATCTCGGCCAGCTCTTGATGCGACACCGAGATCGCCCGGCTGGCCCGATCCACGGTGGCGGGCGCATCGTTCAGTGCGTCGGTGTTGACCAGCGGCCGTGGCCCGTTCCCCTGTTCCGGAACGTCGAGCAGCCGGGCGGCCAGGTCCACCATCGGTACCCCCGCATCGGACACCGTGTTGTCCAGGGCGTTGGCCAGGGTGCGGGCCGCCCGCATGTCGTCGCCGATCAGCGGCAGCCGGCTGGCCACCCGCAGCGGCAACGCGTTGGACGCCTTCTTGGCCCGCTGGGCGTGTATCGCAGAGTTCCGCAGTAGCAACTCGGTCTCGTCCAGCTGGTCCGGGTCGGCGCTGATTTGCCCGAGTGGGTCCACCGCCGCGTTGGCCTCGCGTTGCAGCACGGCGATGCTGCGCCAGGTCCAGGCGATGACCGCGATGGCCGTGACCGCGAGGATGATCAGTGCCCAGCGGCGTACCCTTGCTGCGGGATCGACCTCGGACTGGACGTGCGACATGGCACGATCCTAGGTTTCCCAGGCCGCACCGCCGTGAACAACCCGCCAACGGGGCCTCATTGGCCCCCATCGAGACTGGTTCACCGAACTCATGCTGCTCACCGGAGTGCGCACCGCCCTGGAGGGCGAGGAGCGCGTCGACGAACTCCTTCAGGCCGCCGCCGCCGGCAACCGCCCGGAACTGGCGGTGTCCGCGGTGCCGGGGGTGCGGCCGGCGCTACTGGCAGCCGCCTCGGTGCATCGGCCCGCGCTGGCCGTCACCGCCACCACCCGGGCCGCGGAGGACCTTGTCGGCGACCTGCGTAGCTACCTGCCGGCCGAAGCAGTCGCCGTTTTCCCGTCCTGGGAGACGCTGCCGCACGAACGGCTTTCGCCGCGCAGCGACACCGTCGGTGCCAGGTTGAGCGTGATCCACCGGCTCACCCACCCGGACCAGCATCCGGACACCGCGCAGTTGCAAGTCGTCGTCGCGCCGGTACGGGCAGTGCTGCAGCCGCTGGCGCGGGGCCTGTCCGAGCTGACCCCGGTGGTGCTGCGCCCGGGTGTGCAGGCAGACCTGGACGAGGTCGTGGACGCGCTGGTCCGCAACGCCTACACCCGCACCGACATGGTCGAGCGGCGCGGGGAGTTCGCGGTCCGCGGTGGCATCCTCGACGTTTTCCCCGCCCACGGTGCGGACCATCCGCTGCGGGTGGAGTTCTTCGGCGACGACGTGGATGAGGTCCGCAGCTTCTCGGTCGCCGACCAGCGCAGCCTGGACCTCCAGCCGCGGGGGGTGTGGGCGCCCCCGTGCCGGGAGATCCTGCTGACCAAGGAGGTTCGCACCCGGGCCGAGAACCTGAAGGAGCAACTGCCTGGTGCCGCGGACCTGCTGGACAAGATCGCCGCCGGCATCGCGGTGGAGGGCATGGAGTCACTGGCCCCGGCCCTGGTCGACGGCATGCAACCGCTGACCGACCTGATCGCGGCCGAGGCGATGGTCGTCGTCCTGGACCCGGAACGGGTGACCGGGCGGGCGCACGACCTGGTGGCCACCTCCGAGGAGTTCCTGGAGGCGGCCTGGGCCAATACCACCGCCGGCAACTCGGCCCCGGTGGATCTGTCTAGTGCCTCGTTCTACTCGCTGGCCCAGGTCCGGGCGATGGCTCGCGGCAATGGGCAAGCCTGGTGGACGATATCCCCGTTCGCGGTCGACGAGGAACTGGTGGAGGGCGACCGCGACATCGTCCTGGGTGCCCGCCCGGTGCGCACCTACGGCGGTGACGTTCCGGCCGCGCTGGAGGACCTGCGCGCCCAGGTCCGCGACGGGTTGGCCTGCGTGGTGACCACCCAGGGGCCGGGCCCGGCCGAGCGGATGGTGGAACAACTGCGGGCCGCGGACGTGCCGGCGGCCGGGGTCCACGAATTGCCGCAAATCCCGCCACGCGGGGTGGTCCAGGTGCTGGCCGCGCCCGCATCGGCCGGGTTCGTCGACGAGTCGCTCGGCCTCGCGCTGGTCACCGAGGCGGACCTGCTGGGCCGGGCCGCGGTGACTGCCTCCACCCGGGACATGCGCAAGATGCCGAGCCGGCGGCGCAACCAGGTGGACCCGCTGCAACTGCACCCCGGTGACCCGGTGGTACACGAACAGCACGGCGTCGGCCGGTTCGTGGAGATGACGCAGCGCACCATGGGCGGGGCCGCCCGGGAGTACCTGGTCCTCGAGTACGCCCCCAGCAAACGTGGCCAGCCCGGCGACCGGTTGTACGTGCCCACCGATGCGCTGCACCAGGTGACCAAGTACGTCGGCGGTGAGGCGCCGACGCTGAACAAGCTCGGCGGCTCCGACTGGGCCAAGACCAAATCCCGGGCCCGCAAGCACGTGCGGCAGATCGCCGGCGAGCTGATCAGGCTGTACTCGGCCAGGATGGCCACCCAGGGCCACGCGTTCGGCCCGGACACCCCCTGGCAGCGCGAACTGGAGGACGCGTTCGCGTTCGTCGAAACCCCGGACCAGCTGATCACCATCGACGAGGTCAAGGCCGACATGGCCAAGCCGGTGCCGATGGACCGCCTCGTCTGCGGCGACGTCGGCTACGGCAAGACCGAAATCGCCGTGCGGGCCGCGTTCAAGGCGGTGCAGGACGGCAAACAGGTGGCCGTGCTGGTGCCGACGACGCTGCTGGTACAGCAGCACTACGAGACCTTCGGCGAACGGTTCGCCTCGTTCCCGGTGAACGTGCGGGCGTTGTCCCGGTTCCAGACCGATGCGCAGGCCGAGCAGGTCATACAGGGATTGGCCGACGGCAGCATCGACGTGGTCATCGGCACCCACCGGTTGCTGACCGGCCGGGTCCGCATTCCCAAGCTGGGCCTGGTCATCGTCGATGAGGAGCAGCGCTTCGGTGTGGAGCACAAGGAGACGCTGAAACAGCTGCGCACCGCGGTCGACGTGCTGGCCATGTCGGCCACCCCCATCCCGCGCACGCTGGAAATGGCCGTCACCGGCATCCGGGAGATGTCCACGCTGGCGACTCCGCCGGAGGAACGCCACCCGGTGCTCACGTTCGTCGGCGGTTACGACAACAAGCAAGTCGCCGCCGCGATCCGCCGCGAGCTGCTGCGTGAAGGGCAGGTCTTCTACATCCACAATCGGGTGTCCTCCATCGACCGCGCCGCGGGCCGGCTGCGGGAGCTGGTTCCGGAAGCCCGCATCGCCACCGCGCACGGCAAGATGAGCGAGCAGCGGTTGGAGCAGGTCATCGTCGACTTCTGGGAGAAGCGGTTCGACGTGCTGGTGTGCACCACCATCGTGGAGACCGGACTGGACATCTCCAACGCCAACACCCTCATCGTCGAACAGGCCGACAGGCTGGGCCTAGCCCAGTTGCACCAGCTGCGCGGGCGGGTGGGCCGCGGCCGGGAACGGGCCTACGCCTACTTCCTCTACCCGACCGAGAAACCGCTGACCGAGACCGCCGCGGATCGGTTGGCCACCATCGCCGCCAATACCGATCTGGGCGCCGGCATGCAGGTGGCGATGAAGGACCTGGAGATCCGCGGCGCGGGAAACCTGCTGGGCGGGGAACAGTCCGGGCACATCGAAGGCGTCGGGTTCGACCTGTACGTGCGGCTGGTCGGGGAGGCGGTCGCCGAGCTGCGCGACGGTGGCGGACCGGTGGAGGTGCCGCCGATGAAGATCGAGCTGCCCGTCGACGCGCACCTGCCGCACGAGTACATCCCGGGGGAGCGGCTGCGGCTGGAGGCCTACCGCAAGCTGGCCCAGGCCGAGGCCGACGAGCAGGTCGAGGAGATCGTCGCCGAGCTGACCGACCGGTACGGCCCGCTGCCGGAGGTGGTGACCAATCTCGTCGAGGTGGCGCGGTTCCGGGTGCTGGCGCGTCGTGCCGGGCTGAGCGAGGTCACCGTGCAGGGCAACTTCGTGCGGCTTGCCCCGGTGGAACTGCGGGAGTCCCAGATGCTGCGGCTGAAACGGGTGTACCCGGGCTCGCTGGTCAAGCCCGCGGTGCGCACCGTCCTGGTGCCCGCGCCCAAGCAGGCCCGCATCGGGGGCAAGCCGGTGCGCGATTCCGAGGTGCTGCAATGGGCGTCCCGGCTGGTTCGGGCGGTCTTGCTGGGTGAGACCGAAGCCGAAGCTGCTGGGTGACAGAAGACAGAGTTGCCGGGTGACGGAAGACAGACCGGTCAGGCCGATCCCTGAGCCGTTGTCCGGGGACCTGCGGCGCCGGCGGGCCGCCACCAGGTGTCCCGGAACGGGCCAGATCGTCTGGAATGTCCGGATTCATAATCAACCGGACGGCCCGGCATGTCGTACCTGGTGTTTCGGAGTCCGCAGTGAGACGGTGAGTAGAGTCGCTGAAACGGACACCCGGTATCGCTGATGAGTCCGGCCGCGGGCCGGGCGCATCGCACCCGGCATCGCCACGGAGGAACGATGAGCAGACCTCAGGACCAGACCTCGATCGATGGGGATCAGGCCGAGACCTACGCGGAGGATGCCTCGATCGATCTGCGCGACCCGGCGCCGAAGGTCAGCGGCGCGGGCCAGTCTCCGGACGCCACGTCCGCGACCCGCGCGATGCCTGTGGCGGAGCCGCCGACTCGGGCCACGCCGCCCGTGCCCGAGACACCTGAAACCGCGACGCAGCCCGTACCTGTGTGGGCGCAGGGCGCCCCGCCGCCGGACACCTACATCCCTGAGGCGGTCGAGGACGGTGTCGTCGAGGACGTGGACTCCCCGCTCGTCGACTACCCGCAGCCCTATGCGCCCACCTACCTGCCCACCCAGTTCGGCGGCTGGTGGGGGGTCGGTCTGGTCCTGGTCGTCAGCGCTGTCGTGGCCGCCGGGGTCGCGTGGGCAAAGGGCATCACCCAGCAGTCCGTGGGCTGGTCGGTGCTGGCATCGGTGCTCGAGGTGAACGGGTCGGCCACAGTGCCCTCGTGGTGGACCACCGCGCTGGCGACCCTGGTTGCCGTGTGGAGTTGGGCGGCGGCCGGCCGGGCCAGGCGCAGCCGTCGCTGGGTGCGAGGGGTCGCCTGGCTGTCGATGGGCCTGGCTGCCCTGATGGCCTCATTGACCAGTGTGCTGGCCTTGGGCGAGCGGGCTGCAGGCCTACCTGCGATCACCCAGCTGGGCCTGCCCGTGCTCGTCAGTGACCGGCCGGTGGAATCGGTCATCGTAGCGTTGGGCGGTCTGGCCGCGCTGATCCTGCTGCTCGTCGGTAGCGCCGGCCAGCGCGTGCTGCTGCTGCTCGCCGCTGTCGCCTTGGTGATAGCAGCGGGCGCACTCGACTATTTCGACGTCGTCGCGCTGGCGCACCAGTCCCTGTTCCGGCTGGCCGCCGGCTGGCTCGGGGCCGTGCTCGTGATGGCCGCCGCAGCTTCCGAGCGCGCCCTGCAGCGATGGCAAGAGGTGTAGCGGAATCGCTGCGGTGTCCAGGCAGCATCCGCCGGGTCGTACAGTGCTGGCGTGAGTGACCACGCTGCTGAAGGTTCTTGCGATCCGTCGATCGATCCGCACGATGCCGGTGCGGCCGCCGCTGCGGTGGCCGACCTGCTGGTGGTGATGGACCGGCTGCGCTCGCCGGGCGGCTGCCCGTGGGACGCGGAACAGACGCACGCCTCGTTGGTGCCGCACCTGATCGAGGAGACCTACGAGGTCATCCAAGCGATCGACACCGGGACGCGCGCCGACCTGGCCGAGGAATTGGGCGATCTTCTCCTCCAGGTGGTGTTCCACGCCCGCCTGGCGCAGGAGCACCCCGACGAGCCGTTCGGGATGACCGAGGTCGCCGCGGGGATCGCGGCAAAACTGCGACGCCGGCATCCGCACGTGTTCGGTGATGCTCAGGCCGAGAGCGCGCAGCAAGTGCACGAGCAGTGGGTGCGGCTCAAACAGCAGGAGAAGCAGCGCCCGGACCCTTTGGAGGGGATCCCGGCCGGGCTGCCGACATTGGTGCGGGCCCGCAAGGTGCTGTCCGGGCTGCAGGACGCCGGCGTGTCACTTGACCTGCCAGACATGATCGACGCGGTTCACTTGTTGACTACGAATGCAACTAACCGGACGGTTGGCGAAGCGTTGCTGAGTGTGATCGATTCTGCCCGTGCGTGCGGGATTGATGCGGACGAGGCTCTGCGAACTGAACTGAGTCGCCGCACTTGCGGCGACGCGCGGGTGCGGCGTGAGTAATCGAATTGTGACATATGGATCACGGTGGGCGACCAAGGTTGACTAGGTGTGCGGCAATGCGCCGGCACAGTGCACTCACTCGTACATCTGTATGTCATCGTCGTTACGGTGCGCGGCCGTCGCGCACGATTTGTCCAGGTCGAGCACCACGAATGGAGCAGCGCGGAGAGGCGAGATCACGCTTCGAACAGATACAGTAGGTGGTGTGCCTCGGGGACGACGCGTCGCAATACAGCCGTGCCTTGCTGCAGACGCCGCGGGGCCGCATGCGTCCGATGACGAGCGCTGAAACACCGCAAGCATCGAGTCCTAGGGGGATTGACTGTGGCGATTGAGCGCCTGGTTTCAACCGACCAGGAGGCACTGCCGGTCTCCGCCGAGGCCGCCACGGAGGCCGTGGCCCACGATCTGGAACTCCTGGTTCGCGACTCCGCCGCTGCGCACGAGGTTCCCAGCCCCTTCGCCGTCCCACGCCCGCTGGCATCCAAGCAACGGCGCCGTATCGGCGGCGCCTGGGTGCCCCGGTACCAGCGGACCTTGGCGGCCCTCGACTTCGGTGCCGTTTTCGTGGCCACGCTCATCGCCTACGTGGCCCGCTTCGGCGCGGGAGCCAGCCGGTACGAGGTGGCCTTCTACTTGGCGATGACGCTCCTGCTGCCGGTGCTGTGGGTGCTGGTCACCCTCTTCGGCCGCGGCTACGAGGCCCGCTACCTGGGTGTCGGTTCCGAGGAATTCCAGCGCGTCGGTGTGATCGGGCTGTTCATGCTGGCGCTGATCGCCACGCTGTCCTACGGATTCATGCTGGAAATGGCCCGCGGGTTCGTGCTGGTGGCGCTTCCACTGGCCACCACGCTGGTGCTGTTCGGGCGGTACCTGGCCCGCAAGTGGCTGCATACGCAACGCGAGCACGGCCGATTCCAGCAGAAGGTCGTCGCCGTGGGACACATCGGCTCGGTCGAGCATCTGGTCGAGCGGATGCGGGGGGCCCAGTACCACGGCATGGACGTCATCGCCGCGTGCGTGCCCAGCGGCCGCAACGACCCCGCGCTGGAGTCGCTCGGCGTTCCGGTCGTGGGCGACTTCACCAGCGTCGCGTCAGCCGTACGGAGGCTGGACGCCGACGTCGTCGCGGTCCTGCCCTCACCCGAACTCGGCGGTGCGGCGCTACGGCGGCTGGGCTGGGCGCTGGAGGACACCCGGGCCGACCTGCTGGTCGCCCCGTCGGTGGTGGAGGTCGTCGGGCCGCGGATCGCGATCCGGCCGGTGTGCGGCCTACCGCTGCTGCACGTGGAGCGTCCGGAGATCCGCGGAGTACGGCAAATCGCCAAGTCGGTCTTCGACCGCAGCTCGGCGGTGTTAGGCATCCTGGCTCTGTCGCCTCTGCTGCTCGGTGTCGCCGCCGCCATCAAGCTCACCTCGCGTGGGCCGGTGTTCTTCCGGCAAGAGCGCATCGGCCGCAGCGGTGCCCCGTTCATGATGTGGAAGTTCCGCAGCATGGTCGTCGACGCCGATGCCCGGGTGGCCGAACTCCAGGACCAGAGCGACGGCAACTCCGTGCTGTTCAAGATGAAGCGCGACCCGCGAGTCACCAAGGTCGGTGCGTTCATCCGCCGCTACTCCATCGACGAGCTGCCCCAGCTGTTCAATGTCATCCGGGGCGAGATGTCACTTGTGGGCCCGCGTCCTCCGCTGCGTCGTGAGGTCGAGCAGTACACCCACGATGTGCGCCGCCGGCTCATGGTCAAGCCCGGGCTGACCGGCCTGTGGCAGATCAACGGCCGCTCCGACCTGGACTGGGACGAGGCCGTGCGGCTGGACCTGCGCTATGTGGAGAACTGGTCGTTCACCTTCGACCTGATGATCATCTGGAAGACGATGGGTGCCGTAGTGGCGTCCCGGGGCGCCTACTGAGGCGCAGCACGCTCCCACCAGCCGTCCTCAGTGTGTTGTCCGTGCGTGCCGCGCAACCCGCCCCGGCACGGGCCGGAACTGAGACCGGCCGGGGAGCCCCCGGCCGGTCTCGGCGTCATCCTTGCTCGGCTGCGGCCAGGTGCTCCTCCACCAACCGATGCGGCATGACGTCGTAGCCGCGCAGCTGGCGGGTGAAGGTGCCCGTCCCGTGCGACAACGATCGCAACGTGATGGCATAGTCCAGCAGCTCCAGCTGCGGTACCTCGGCGGAGACGACCGACCGGCCCGGGTTCGCGCTGGCGTCGCTGCCCTGGATCCGGCCCCGTCGGGTGTTGAGGTCGCCCATCACCGCGCCCACGTACTCGTCGTCGACGGTGATGGTGAGGGTGTCCACCGGTTCCAGCAGGGTGACGTGCGAGGTCATCTCCCGCAGTGCCAGGCCGGCCGCCGTCTGGAAGGCCATGTCGGAGGAATCTACCGAGTGCGCCTTGCCGTCGGTGAGGGTGATCTTCACGTCCACCACCGGGTATCCGGACAGCAGTCCCTTCTCCAGTTGTGTCCGGGCGCCTTTCTCCACGCTGGGGATGAACTGCCGGGGCACGGCGCCGCCGACCACGGTCTCGTGGAACTCGATTCCGGCCCCACGTTCCAGCGGCTCCACCTCCAGGTGGCACACCGCGAACTGCCCGTGCCCACCCGACTGCTTCACATGCCGGCCCTGCGCTGCCGCCTTGCCCGAGAACGTCTCTCGCAAAGCCACCTTGACCGGCGCCTTCTCGACATGGACGTTGAACCGGGACTGCAGCCGGTCCAAGGTCTGGTCCAGATGTGCCGGGCCCATCGTCCACAGCACCACCTGTCCGGTCTCCGCGTTGTGCTCCACCCGCAGCGACGGATCCTGCCCGCCCAAATCCTGTAAAGCCCGCGGCATCTTGTCCTCGTCGGCACGGTTGGCCGCGATGATTCCCACCGGCAGCAGAGCGTCCGGCATCGTCCACGGTTCCACCAGCAGCGGGGCGGACGCCGCCGACAACGTGTCGGCGGTCTGGGCGCTGGCCAGCCGGGTGAC
Source organism: Micrococcales bacterium (assembly GCA_002748415.1). Taxonomy (GTDB): domain Bacteria; phylum Actinomycetota; class Actinomycetes; order Actinomycetales; family CAWJMD01. The sequence goes on from PDSI01000228.1 coordinate 13,897, forward strand.
GACGACGATGTCACCGGCGATCGCTACGTCCTTGGGCCGCAGTTCGCTCACCAGCGGCGAGTTCAGGGCACTCATCCGGTCTTCGTCGTCATGGTCGTGATGACCCTCGATGTGGTGCCCACTGCTGCGCTCCAGGTGCCCGGACACGTGCACTGACGCGTCCAGGCCCAGGGTGCCGCTGAACACCCGGACCAGGCTGATGTGCCCCACGTAGGGGTCGGAGGTGGTCTTGACGACCTCGGCAACCAGTGGCCCGCTGGGGTCGCAGACCAGGTCCGGGTGCGGTTCGCCGTCAGGGGTGGTGACCTGCGGCATCCGGGCGGCGGTGGGTGCCGGGAATGCCGCCTTCACCAGGTGCAGCAGCACGTCGGTGCCGGCGCCGGTCTCGGTGCACACCGGGATCACCGGGTAGAACGACCCGCGGGACACCGCGGTCAGCAGGTCCTTCTCCAGGATGGCGAAGTCGATCTCCTCGCCCTCCAGATAGCGGTCCATCAGGGTGTCGTCCTCAGACTCTTGGATGATGCCCTCGATGAGCGGGCCGCGGTAGGTGTCGAACACCTCGGACTGACCGGCACCGGAGGGTTTCACGGTGCGGTCGCCGCCGGCATACTCGTGGATCTCCCCGAGCATGAGGTCGATGACCTGGCGCACGGCATCCCCGCCTTTGGAGACCGGAACTCCCAGCGGCTGCACTCCGTCGCCGAACTGCTGCTGGCAGTCGGCCAGGGTACGGGCGAAGTCGGCGTTCTGCTTGTCCAGCTGGGTGATGACCACGGCTCGCGGCAGGCCGACCTCGGAGCACTCCAGCCACAGCGCGCGGGTGGTGGCGTCCACCCCGTCGGCGGCGGAGACCACGAACAGCGCCGCGTCCGCGGCGCGCAGCCCGGCCCGCAGGTCACCGGTGAAGTCGGGATTGCCCGGGGTGTCGATCAGGTTGATGACGACCTCGCCATGTGTGATCGCCGCAGCCGCGAGTTCGGTCGACCGCTCGTCGTCGCGGGTGCCCACCCGGTACCCGGGCACAGCTGCGGCGACCGCGTGGTCGAACAACCGGCTCTTGCCGGAACCCGTCGGCCCCACCAGGGCGACGTTGCGGATGGCTTCCGGTGAGGAGGGGGCGGGACCTGCGTCGGCAGCTGACTTCTTCGTACTCATCGCCCTACTTTTTCACACTCTGCGACCGGGGTGCGCACCGGAGGCGAGAAGTTGCGATCATCCACCGCGACACCCCTCCCGTCGCTTGCCGATCCGGCCCAGCCGGTCCAGCGGGTGGCTGGCTTTTCGGCGCAGCAGCACCGCCCGCGGGTGGGGACTCCACGCTGTGACCGGCTTGGCCACCGCCGACGTCCCGGTTGCGCCGACCTGTTCCGGCGCAACGAGTCGACGTCAGTGTGCGGGACGGCATCGGGGCTTGCGGCGGCGCGAGCCCGCTCTTCACAAGTACGGCGTGAGCAGGCCCACCCCGCTCGCCCCGGCAACCTCACCGGCCAGCAGCGGGATCTCGACCACGGGCAGGCCGGGTAGCCGGGCTCGTAGCTGGTCCAGCTGAGGTCGCTCCTGCCGGTGCCGCGCGGCCAACAGGGGACCGGCATCGGCGGGGGAGAGCTTGTTGGCCACCAGGCCGGCGACGTGCAAGCCCGAGGTGAGCAATTCGTCGTGCAGCTCGATGCTCTCCTGCACCGGCACCCGTTCGGCCGCCAGCACGATGACGAAAGCGGTCCGCCGCGCGTCTTGCAAGGTGGTGCGCAACCTGCAGAAGCGTTCTCGCCGACGGTCCAGGACGGCCCGGATCTCCCGGTCGCGGCGGGCCCGGCGATCCGCCGACGGGTTCTGCCGGCCCGCGGTGTCCACGCCGCCGAGTCCACGCAACGCGGCCCCGAACCGTTCCGAACGGTGCCGGCTGCGCAGCAACCCGTCGGTCCAGGCCTGCATGAGTTCCGGCAACGCCAGCAGCCGCGCCGTGTGCCCGGACGGGGCCGTGTCCACCACCACCAGTTCGTCCGGCCCGCGGTTCTCGATTACCTCGGCAAGGCGTTCCAGTAAGGCAGCCTCATGAGTGCCGGGGGCCTCGCGAGCCAGCTCCAGATGACGGCGAATCTCACCGCTGAGGTGTTCGGGCATCAGCCGTTGCAGGGTGTGCCGGACCGCGTCGATGTGCGCATCGGTGGTCCGCCGCGGGTCGATCTCCAGGCCGCGCAACCGCGCGGCCAAGTCCACTTCCCGGTCGCCGATGGGCCGCTGCCACAGGTGGCCGAGGTTGTGTGCCGGATCGGTGGAGACCACCAAGGTAGGGCGGCCGGCGCGGGCGCAGGCCAGCGCCAGTGCCGATGCCACCGCGGTCTTTCCGGTGCCGCCCTTGCCGCCGACCAGCACGACTTCCCGGTCGGCGGCCAGCTCTAGTAGCACGAGAACCTCAACAGCACGAGAAGTGCTCCAGCGGCGAGCGGTCCAGCCCCATCCGTTGATGCCAGGCGTGGATCTCCTCGTAGATCACCGGCAGCAACTCGATGGTGTAGGCGCTGGCCGGGTTCGCAATCCCGAGCGCCTCACTCAGCACCATCACCATGAACAGGTCGTCCTCGTCCTGCCGGGCGCGCGCCAAGGTCCGCCGGTACGGCGCGGCGTACATTTCGGTCAGCAGCGCGGCGGCTCGCCGCAGCTTGCCGGGTGAGTCCCCGGCGCCGGTGCCACTCATGGCGCGTGTCCTCAGCTGCCGCCGCTGCTGTCACCGCCCGGGCCGAGCACGGCCTCGTCGGCGATCGCATCGGCTTCCGCGTCGTCGTCGCCGGTGTAGTGGCGGGCTGCCCGCATCGCGCCGATGGCCTCGACCACGACCAGCACCGCGGCGACCAGGATGATCACGTCCAGCACCAGCAGTAGCCAGTTGCGGTCCGACCAGAACGTCTGCAGCTGGATGAACAGGGCGTAGATGGTCATGCTCGCCAGCACCACCAGCGGGATGAGCGCCGGTAGCGGGGTGCGGCGCCGGCGGATGAGCATGATCGCGAGCATCGACAGCGTCAGCGCTGCCAGCAGTTGGTTGGTGGTGCCGAACAACGGCCAGATCAGCAGGCCACCGGAACCGTCCGCGCCGGAGCCGAAGGTCAGCGCGAGCGCCACCCCGACGGCGATCAGCGTGGCCACGCCTTTGCTGAGGCGGGTGCCGGCGATCTCGGCGATCTCCTGAACGACGAAGCGCTGCAGCCGCACCCCGGTGTCCATCGTGGTGGCCGCGAACAGGATTGCCGTGGTGGCCAGGATGATCGCGCTCAGCGAGTGCGGCAGGCCGAGGCCGGTGTCGAGGATGCGGGCACCGCCGTCGACGAAGGCGCCGACGCTGCCTGCCCCGAACTCGGTATAGACCTCTTCCCACTCGGCCAGGGTCCGGAAACCGGCCGTGGTCGCCACGATTGCGCCCAGGGCGAGCAGGCCCTCCCCGACCGCGCCGAAATAGCCGACGAACCTGGCGTCGGTTTCCTTGTCCAGCTGCTTGGACGTGGTTCCGGAGGAGACCATGCCGTGGAAGCCGGAGACCGCGCCGCACGCGATGGTGACGAACAACAGCGGCACGATGCTGGGGGTGCCCTCCGGCACCGCGTTGTTCATGGCTGGAGCGACCACGGCCGGGTGGGCGATCAGGACCGAGGCGTACAGCAGGCCGAGGGCGAGGAACAGCTGCAGTCCGTTGATGTAGTCGCGGGGTTGCAGCAGCATCCACACCGGCAGCATGGAGGCGATACCGGCGTAGCCGAACAGGATGATGATCCAGACGGCGTTGGCCGGCAGCCCGGCCACGGTGTCCGGCAGGCTGACCGGAACCCGGTCACCGAGAACGATCAGGGTGTACAGGGCGACGACACCCACCACCGAGACCGTCGGCAGGCTCCAGTTGAACCGGTAGATCGCCTGCCCGACCAGCAGGGCGACCAGGATGGCGCCCCAGGTGGGGATGACTGCGCTCGGGGTGTCCACGAGCAGGCCGGCGATGACGACGGCGAACGCCGCATTGACCATCAGCAGCAGCAGGAATACCACCACCAGGAACAGGTTCCGGCCTCGATCGCCGATGTAGCGCCCGGAAAGTGCCCCGATGGATTGGCCTTTGTTGCGCACCGATGCCCACAACGCACCCAGGTCGTGCATTCCGGCGAAAAAGACGGTGCCCACGGTGACCCATAAGAAAGCGGGCAGCCAGCCCCAGATGACGGCGATCGCCGGCCCGACGATAGGGGCGGCCCCCGCTACCGAGGTGAAGTGGTGTCCCCACAGCACATATTTGTTGGTGGGGACGTAGTCGACCCCGTCCTCCAATGTGTGCGCCGGGGTGCGGTAGTCCGGGTCGAGACGGTACACGTTGGTGGCGAGGTACTTCGAGTACAGCACATAGCCGGACAGGATCATGGCGATCCCGATCAGGGCGAGGACGACGGAGTTCATGCCACGACTCCCTAGCTACGGTGGCGGGGATCACATCACGGTAGCGTGCCGTATTGGGCGGTGGAACCTTTGGTTGCGGATCCGCAACAAGAACGATTCAGTGCTCGCCGCGTTTTCTTGCTCAGCTCAGGCTTGTGCCAGGCTGTTCAATCAATTTTTGACTGTTCAAAGAAGCCGATCAGCGCAGTCGCGCTGCGGTCGCTGGTGAACTGGCTGACCACCGTTTCCCGGCCGGCCTCGCCCATCTTCTGTCGGGTGACCGGGTCGGCGGCCAACTCGGCGAGTGCCTCGGCGAGCAGGTCGGCGCGTCCGGGCGGTAGCACCCGGCCGCTCGTCGCGTCCTCGACCAGTTCGCTGATGGCGGCGATCTGCGTGGTGACCACCGGCAGCTGGGTGGCCATCGCTTCCATCAGCACCACCGGTAGTCCCTCCTGGAAGGACGGCAGCACGAACACGTCCGCCCAGTGGTAGAGCGCGGGCAGGTCGTCCTGGCCGACGGCGCCCACCAGTTCGACGACGTCGGTCAGCCCGTCCCGGCGCACCTGCTCCACCAGCTGCGGTTCCAGCTCACCGCTGCCGACCAGCTTGACCTGCAGCGGCACCCCGCGCCGGGTCAGGTCGGCGACTGCGTCCAACAGCACCGGGCTGCCCTTCTCCGGCACCAGCCGGCCCACGTACAACACCCGCATACGCTCGTCGCCGGGGTGGTCGCGCACCGCCGGGGGTGGGGTGAACTTGTCGGTGTCCACGCTCATCCGGATCATCGCCAGTTTGTCCCAGTGATTCGGTTCCACCATCCGCATCAACTGGCTGCGGCAGAAGTCACTGATGCAGGCCACACCGTCGGCGGAGCGCACCTTGGCCGGCAGATCGAACCTGTCCACCGCCTCGAACTCGGTGGGCCCGTGCATGGTGAACGTCCACTTCCACCCGGCCCGCGGGCCGTCCAGGCGTTGCCCGATCAGCGCCGTCAACCGGGCGACGTCGGCCCCGTTGTTGGCGAAGTGGGCATGCACGTGCCGCAGCTGCCGGTGGCTCATCAGGTCGTGCAGGACCACTGCTTCGGCAAAGTAGAACACTTGCCACAAACGGGTTTTCGGCCGGGGTTCTCCGGTGCGCAGAGCTTGTGCGAGCACGCCTGTGTAGGTGCGTGGATCGCGCCGTAGCAGTTGCCAGTGGCTGCGCAGCCA
>PDSI01000156.1 GCA_002748415.1 Micrococcales bacterium
GGCCGGCGGGCGGATCCGGCGGATGGTCAGCGAGCATGCGGCGCTGTGGATCACGCTCGACGCCGCGATCTCCTGGCGGGCGGTGGGAGCCGAGGTGCGGGACGCGTTGATCGACGCGCTGTCCGTCGTGCCGCAGGGCGCTGGACCGTCCGCGGACTCCGGTATGCCCGGCGGCTGGCGGATCGCCGCGGCACCCGAGCAGGTGCTGGAGCTGGTGAGCCGCGACGTGCTCGACGGGCCGGTAGGCGAGTTCGTGCTTGCCCACGGCGGGGTGATCCGCATCGTGTCGACCGCCGACGACGTGCTCACGGTCAACCTCGACGGTGCTTGCGGGCATTGCGCATTCGCCGGGGTAACCCTGAACGAGCGGCTGAAGACCGCTGTGCGGCAACGCTATCCGCGGATACGCGAGGTCAGGACGGAGGACTGCGCCGGGTCCGGACCGTCGTGGTGGGGCCTACGACGGTCCGGCCGGAACTCGGCGTCCTGACCTGGCCGGGTCCACCCGGTCAGTGACCGTTGTCGGTGGGCACCTGCACCGGCTGCACGTGCCAGATCCGGTCGCAGTAGTCCTGGATGGTGCGGTCGGAGGAGAAGAAGCCGCACCGGGCCGTGTTCAGGATCGACATCCGCTGCCAGGCATCCTGGTCGGCCCACGCCTTGTCCACCCGGTCCTGAGCATCCACGTAGGAGCGGAAGTCCGCCAGCGCCAGGTACTCGTCCCGGTTCAGCAACGTGTCGGCGATGCCGTGGAAGGTCTCGAAGTCGGTGCCGAACCGGCCGTGCGAGATGGCGTCCAGAGCCGCCCGCAGTTCGTCGTCCTGATCGTAGTAGTCGCGCGGGTTGTAGGTGCCCGCCTCGCGCAGGCCGAGCGCTTTGTCGGCGGGCAGGCCGAACCCGAAGAAGTTCTCCTCCCCGACGTTCTCGACGATCTCGATGTTGGCGCCGTCATAGGTGCCGATCGTCAGGGCACCGTTCAGGGCCAGCTTCATGTTGCCGGTGCCGGACGCCTCCTTCCCGGCCATCGAGATCTGCTCCGACAGATTCGCCGCCGGAATGATCATCTGCGCCCGGGTGACGTTGTAGTCCGGGATGAATGCCACCCGCAGCTGCTCAGCGACCATGGGGTCGTTGTTCACCGTGGATGCGATCGCGTTGATCAGCTTCATGACCCGTTTGGCGGCCCAATAGCTCGGCGCGGCCTTACCGCCGAACACCACGGTGCGCGGGGTGATCTGGGCGTTGGTCAGCTTGATCCGGTTGAACAGGGTCACCACGTGCAGCACCTTGAGCATCTGCCGCTTGTACTGGTGGAACCGCTTGATCATGACATCGGTCAGCGCGTCGGGGACGATGGTCAGGTCCATCTTCACGGCCACGTATCTGGCCAGATCCTGCTTGGCTGCCCTCTTCGCGGCACCCCACTGCTCGCGGAATCCGGCGTCGCCGGCAGCCCTCTCCAGGCCCTTGAGCTGCGACAGGTCACGGACCCAGTCCTCGCTGCCCAGTGTTTCGGTGATGAGCTTCGACAACCGCGGGTTGGCCATCTTGATGAACCGGCGGGGCGTGACCCCGTTGGTGACATTGGTGAACTTCTCCGGATATACATCCGCGAACGCACTCAACGTCGTTTCGGTCAGTAGCCGGGAATGCAGTTCGGCCACACCGTTGACGGCGTGGGTGCCGACCACGGCCAGGTTGGCCATCCGGACGCGTTGTTCGCCGCCCTCGCCGAACAGCGACAGAGCGGAGATGTCGTGGCCGTTACGGCTGTGCCGCAGGCGGTTCAGGAAAAAGTGGTTGATCAGCTGGATGATCTCCAAATGGCGCGGCAGCAGCGAACCGATCAGCGAGCTGGGCCAGGTCTCCAGCGCCTCGGGCAGCAGAGTGTGACAGGTGTAGGCGAAGGTCCGCTGAGTCAGCAGCCACGCCCGTTCCCACTCCACCCCGTACTCGTCGATCAGCAAACGCATCAGCTCGGCGATCGCCATCACCGGGTGGGTGTCGTTCAACTGGATGACGACCTTCTCCGGGAACCGTTCCCACCCGCTGTTGCGGAACCGGTAGCGACGGATGATGTCGCGCAGCGAGCAGGTCACCAGGAAGTACTGCTGCTTGAGCCGCAATTCCTTGCCCTGCGCGGTGCTGTCGTCCGGATACAGCACTTTGGAGATGGTCTCACTACGCACGATGCCCTCGACCGCCGCGTCGTAGTGCCCGCGGGCGAACTCGTCGAGATTGAAGGTCTGCTGGCTGGCCCGGGCGCGCCACAACCGGATGATGTTGACCGTCTCGGTGCCGTACCCGGGAACGAGCATGTGGCTGGGTTCGCCCAGCACGGTCTCGGCCGGGGTCCAGATGCGTCGCGGGCCGGTCAGGTCGTCCGGGTGCGGGGCGGTGGTGCCGTAGAAGCCGACCACCTGGGTGTCGTCCGGCTGCGGAAACTCCCACGGGCTACCGAAGAACGTCCAGTCATCGGCTCGTTCCTGCTGGGCTCCGCCGAGGAAGGACTGGCGGAAGATGCCGAACTCGTAGCGGATACCGTAGCCGATCGCCGGCAGGTCCATGGTGGCCATCGAGTCCAGCAGGCAGGCCGCCAGCCTGCCGAGGCCACCGTTGCCCAAGCCAGGTTCCCGGTCGTGTGCCAGCACGTCGTCCATGGTGAGGTCCAACTCGGCAAGCACATCGGTGGCGGCCTGCACGGTGCCGGTGTAGAAGAGGTTCTGCTCCAGTTGCTTACCGAGCATGTATTCGGCGGACAGGTAGTTCACGAACCTGGGGTTCGCCTGGTACTGGGCCGAGGAGGTCCGGGCACGACGCGACATGAGGTGATCACGCACCGTCATGGCCAGGCTCTGGTACACGTCCTCGGTACTGGCCGAGCGCATCGTGGTGCCGCGCCTGAAGTACAGGTTGCGGATGAAGGCCCGCCGGAATGTCCCGAGGTCCCTGGTGAGTTCCATGGCTGCGGCGGCTCCCGCGTCGCGCGCCTGCGGGCTGGGGCTGTGCTCGGCTGGCTCTTTCGGCCCTGTGGTGGCGCTCATCGATGTCCGTCCTCGTGTGCTGTGTCCGGCCCGGCCGGACCGGCTGTCTGGTGACTGCGAGAGTTCTGTGTACCGTATGCCTACCAGTTTCTGTGAACCGTGTCGGCCCCTGTGCGATGAAAAGTTCCGTGTCGGCCCCGGCCCGCAGGCCAGGCGTCAGGCCTGACCGGCTTGGTGAACGGTGACCAGGATATGCTGGGCCAACTGGCCCGGGTGAGACAGCGGAATACCGTGCGCCGCGTCGGGCATCGCCACCTCCAGGACCGCGCCGCCCCCGTCCGCGTAGGCTTCGAGCACGGCCCGGGTCTGGGATTCCATGGGTTGCGGCGGCATCACCTGCTCGCCCGGCCAGCCGGGGATGACCTCGAGCATGCCGAGCGTGGCCAGGTCCAGTAGCGCCTGATCGCCGATCACCTGGTCGCAGCCTCCGTGTACCCAGGTGATCGGCGGCTTGCGGCCCAGACCCACCAACGCAGAGGTGTTGAAATACTTGGGCGAGATCGTGTTCAGCACCCCCTTGGTGCCGGGCGCGGCCATCGGCCAGTTCGGTGACTCCAGTGCGTCGCCGGGGTAATTGTCCACACCGGTGACGGTGGTCAGCAGCTGCTGGACCAAGAATTCCTCGTCCACATTGGCCGCGTTCTGGCCCGGCCCGTACAGCGACACCATGACGTGACGGGGGCTGGTCTGGGTGCCATCGGCGCTGGCGTCCTTGTCGGCCAGCCGCTGCACCACAGCGGGATTCGCGATGCCGGCGCCGCTACCGGCCGCATCGTCGTGGCACCAGGTGCCGGCTGTGTCCTTGGTACCGCCGTAACCGTAGGGGGAAACCGGCGCCACCCAGGTCATGGTGGCCAGGTCGTCCGGGTAGGCCAGGGCGTACTGCTGCAGCACTCCCGCGCCCAGTGACCAGCCCACGGTGTGCACCCGCTGCTGGCCGGTCAGGCCCCGCTGCTCCAGCAACGAGCGCACGTCATCCACCATGTCGCCCAAACCGCGCGTGGCGTCCACCGGCAGCGGGTCGGTGGCGCCGAAGCCGCGCAGGTCGGGGGCGATGACCCGGACACTGTCGGGCAGTTCCTTGGCCACGTACTCCCAGAACCCGCCGGTGGACATGTTGCCGTGCACCAACAACAGCGGCGTGCCGTCCTCAGGCCCGGCGACCCAGATATTGGTGGTCAGCCGCGGCGTACGCACGGTTCGCTGGCTCAGGTGCAACTGGCCGCTGGTCGTCGTCTCGCTGTTCACGTGTTCTCCTCGCACGGACCGGGTAGGCCCAGCTGCGGCGAGCCGGCCCGAAGGCAGTTCACGGCAGAGGATACGTGCCCTCGGCTGCTAGCTTTCTGCCACTGGGGTGCGAGGGAGGTCGCCGATGAAGAACCGCCACCTGGCCGCGGTGATGTACGGCTGCCACAGACTGCGTTCCGGCTGAACCGGTGTTGCTCGCCGATGTCGTTGCGGCGCACCGGGCTGGGCTGGCGGTCGTTGAGCCGGTTGCCCGCGGCTGCGGCGCAACCGCAGTTGGCCGTCCACGATGTCGATGCCAGGCTGACCGCGATCGCGCAGCTGAGCGGCCCCGGGTCGGTGGCCGCGCGGCGGGAGGCCGCCGAGGCGCTGTTCGGCCGGGCCACCGCCGCGGAGCAGCGCTTCGTCGTGAATCTGCTGACCGGCCAGTTGCGCCACGGGGCACTGGATTCGGCGATGCTGGACGCGATCGCCGCCGCGTTCGAGGTACCCCTGGTAGAGGTGCGGCGGGCCGCCATGCTGGGTGGCAGCCCAGCGGCGGCAGCTTATGCCGCCGCGGCCGGGGGTGAAGCAGCGCTGGCCCGGATCGCGATGCGGGTGGGCACGGGGGTACGGCCGATGCTGGCCGCGTC
>PDSI01000239.1 GCA_002748415.1 Micrococcales bacterium
ATCGCCGTGGCCGCATCGCCGGCTACTACCGGACCTTCTTGTCCCGCACCGGCGTGCCGGCTGGCCTCAGCCACTGGGAGCGACGCATGAAGGCCGGGTGGACCTTCCAGCGAATCGAGGCCGGGTTCCTGGCCAGCAACGAGTACTACACCCGCAACGGTAGAAACGACCGGGCCTGGATTACGTCGTTGTACCGCACCGTCCTGGAACGCGAACCCACCGAACCGGGTCTGCAGTACTGGTTGCGGCAACGACGCGCGGGGGCGAACCGGCAGGCGGTCGCCTACCGGTTCGTCATGTGCGACCAGGCGCTGGCCAAGCTCACCAACAAGCGGTACCGGGAGTTCATCAACCGGGACGCGCATCCGATCATGCAGGCCTCCTGGACGCGCCGGATGCAGAGCTCGTACCGCGAGGAGAACCTCATCGGCTCGCTGGTCAGCAGTACCGACTACCGCGCCCGGCACTGACCCGCCACGGCGTGTCACGCCGAGTACGCCTTGCCGCACGCTCCCGGCTCGGGCAGAGGACTGTGACCCGGTGGGCTACCGTTGTGGTGGCGCACGCAGGCCCCCGTAGCTCAGGGGATAGAGCAGCGGACTTCTAATCCGTCGGTCGCAGGTTCGATTCCTGCCGGGGGCGCCGGCGCGCAACGCATGCGCGGGGCGGGCTCTCCCGCGCGTGGATAACGCATACCTAACGTGCGCCCCGAGCGCACCGTGAAAAGCCTGGCGCATCCGGCGTCGTCGTCCGCAGCGTTCGTTACCCGTGCGTGAGCGGTGCTCAGTTCAATGGCCCCATCCGGACAACACACCGAAGGGGATCGCGATGAAGACCACCGATGTCATGCCGGAACTCCACGTTGCTGCTAACTGTTCGTGCGGCGCGAGCCGCGCGCAGCCCCTGGTCGCCACCGCCGGCGAGGCCGGCCCGCAGTACGTCGAAGACTGCAACGGCGCACTGGGCGTGACCAGGGACTACGTCCGGCATGTCGAGCCCGCGACGGTCCGGCTGAGGTTCGACGACGACCTGTCCCAGTTCGCCGACTCCGGCACCGTCGCCGGTCTCGTGCGCGGATCCGGCACGCTGGTGGGACCCGACCTGGTCCTTACGGCGGCCGCTACCCTGCGACCGGACGGGGATGCGGCTTTTCCTCGCGACGCCACGACGCGGCAGCAAATCCAGCCGGCGCAGGCCGCGACCCTCATGCAGTGTCAGTTCGGGTATCAGCGCGACACCGCCGGAGCGCTGCGAGAACCCGTGACCGCAGCCGTCGTGGAACTCGTGGAATACCGGCCCGGCGGACTCGACGTGGCACTGCTTCGCCTGGAGCCCAACCACTCTGGCCGGTTCGGTTGGCTGGAGTTGGGCCGTCAGCAGCCCCGGGCCGGGGAATCGGTACGGGTCGTCGCACACCCGGACGGGGGCCCCAAGATGATCGACGCCGGCACCGTGGTTTGCCTCGACGAGGCCCAGATCGGCTACCGAACCACCGGTATGCCGACCGGGACGACCGGTGCGGGTGTCCTGGATCGTCTGGGCAGGCTGATTGCCGTTCAGACCGGCGGCGACACGGACACCGATGCGGCCGTGCAGCGCGGTGTACTGCTGCCCGCCGTGCTGGCGTGTTCCGCCAAGCTGCGCCGCATCGCTGCCCAGGGCGGCGCTCTCGACCTCGCCGGTTACCAGCAGGCGTTCGTTTCCTGGGCCGGTCACGACCCCGGGACGGACACCGTCAACCTGGCTGGCGTCGATGCCGACGGTAACGTGCGCAAGGTCACTCGCGCCGTGCCGGCTCAACGACCCGGCCACCGGCTCAGGCCGCGGATCGCCGCAGCCGGTGCCGATGCCGTCCTGTTGTGGGAGAACGACTCCGAGCTGAACGCCTTCTCCAACCTTGTTCTCATGCGTAGCCGGGCGGGCGGGCGGCCGTGCTGGGGCCCGATGATTGCGCACGTGTGCGCGCAGCCCGGCCGGCCGGCGCCCTCGATCGCGGTGGACGGGCGCGGCAATTGCATCCTCGTGTGGCAGGGCGCCGCCGACCGGTACGGCCGGACCAGCATCCTAGCTCGTGGGTTCCGCCCGCACGGCCGCGTGCGCATCCCCGTTTTCCGTGTCGACGAGCCTGTCTGCGCGCACCGCGCAAACCCCGTCGTCACCGCCGCGAGAGACTCCGGCGAGTTCCTCGTCGCGTGGGAGGACGACCGGGACGGGCTGCGCTCGGTCTACGGCCGGCGATTCTGCGCCGACGGAACCCCACTCGGGGCAGACACCCGGTTGACCAGACCATCAGGTGGGCAGCAACTGAGACCGGCCGTAGCCATGTCCGCGAACGGCGGCTACCTGGCCACCGCCTGGGAGGACGACCAGGACACTCCCACATGCTTCACCGTCCGGTTCCGCACCGTGCGGTGGGACCGAACCGGTGAGACGATCAGCGAGCGAGGCGTCAAGGCGAACGGGATGCACCGTCAATGCTTCCCGGCCGTCGCGGTCACCGACCAGGGAGCGACCGTCGTGGCCTGGCAGGACGGGCCGGACCGCACCGGGCGCAGCACCGTCTCGGTCTACGGGTTGCGATTCTGCGCCGACGGAACCCCACTCGGGGCAGACACCCGGTTGACCAGACCATCAGGTGGGCAGCAACTGAGACCGGCCGTAGCCATGTCCGCGAACGGCGGCTACCTGGCCACCGCCTGGGAGGACGACCAGGACACTCCCACATGCTTCACCGTCCGGTTCCGCACCGTGCGGTGGGACCGAACCGGTGAGACGATCAGCGAGCGAGGCGTCAAGGCGAACGGGATGCACCGTCAATGCTTCCCGGCCGTCGCGGTCACCGACCAGGGAGCGACCGTCGTGGCCTGGCAGGACGGGCCGGACCGCACCGGGCGCAGCACCGTCTCGGTCTACGGGTTGCGTCCCAACGGTTCCGATGCCTTTGCCCCAGTGCCGGTGCACGGTCCCCGGTCACCGCGACCTGTCCCCCGGTCAGGCACGTCACCTCACCACGACCCGTGCCAGCACAGCCCCCGGGTGACGATCCTGCAGGGCGGGATCATCGTGGTCGGCGTACAGGAGGAAGACGACGTCGCCGGCTGCCCGGCAACGATCCTCAACGGCCTCGACGGGGCCGGCCGGCGCAGGTGGAGCGTGGCCCTCTAGCCGGCGGAAGGCGTTGAACAGGAAGGGGATACGCCGGAAGACGGCGTGTTCGTTGCGGTAGGCGGCGCCTGACCGCACCGCCGCCTACCCTGCGCCACCGGAACACCTGCCTGACCGGAACACCTGCCTGACCGGAACACCTGCCTGGCGCTACCCGAACTGCGCGCGCAGTTCCGCTCGTATGGCCTGGATGTTGATGGCTTCGTTGGCCGGGTAGGAGGACCCGGATCCGTCCAGTGCCGGCATCTGGGTACTGCCGGCGTGGTGAAGCCCGACCAGGTC
>PDSI01000167.1 GCA_002748415.1 Micrococcales bacterium
CCGGGCCTTGCGCGGTGAGAGTGCCCCCGGCGGGACTCGAACCCGCACTGGTGCGATTTTAAGTCGCCTGCCTCTGCCGATTGGGCTACGGGGGCCGCCGTTTCCCGCGGCCGCAACCGCAGATTCCTTCACCCGGCTCCGACGGCCAGCGCGATCCCGTCCAGGATGTCATGTTCGCTGGTGGTCACCTTATCGATGCCGGCCTCCCGCGCCACAGCCTGCACGATGTTCGCCCACACCAGCGCACCGGCACCGATGACGTCGGCACGGCCCGGATGCATGTACGGCAGCAGCAGCAGGGCCGAAACCGGCATCGACACCAGTTCGGCACACGCAGCCAGCACATCGTCGGCGCCCAGCATCGTGCCGTGGATAAGGCCCGAGTCGTAGGCCGGCAACCGCAGCGCATGCGCGGTCACCGTGGTCACGGTGCCCGCCACCCCCACCAGCCACTGCGCTTGTTGCACCGGCACCTCGAACTGGGCGGCCCGCAATGCATCGTCAATATCGGCCCTGACCGGGATCAGCTCCTCCATCTCGACGTGTTTGCCCAGCTCGTGCCGTTCGGTCAGCCGCACGCATCCGATCCGCATGGAGTGCGCGGACTCCACCACGCCGGTGTCCGCATCGCCCAGCACCAGTTCCGTCGACCCACCACCCAGGTCGACAACGATGCCGGGCCCGGACAGGCCGCCCAACCCGGCCAGGGCGCCCCGGAACGAGAGCTCCGCTTCTTCCTCGCCACTGATCACCTGCGGAGTGAGCCCCAGGATGTCCTGCATCTGCTCGACGAAAACCTCTGCGTTGGACGCGTCCCGGGTAGCCGATGTGGCCACCATGCGTGCGTTTTCCACGCCGTGATCCCGCATCACGCCGGCGTACTCACCGGCCGCCTCACCCGCTCTGGCCAGCGCCTTGTCAGCGATCCGCCCAGTGCGGTCCACGCCTTCCCCCAGCCGCACAACCTCCATCCGCCGGTCGACCTCGGTCAGGACCTGACCGGTCACATCGGCAATCAGCAGCCGTAACGAATTCGTACCGCAGTCCACGGCAGCGACTCTCATCTGTCCTCCTCGGCGTCTTGGTCGGGCATCGGCCCCGGGCACGGGCCGAGCAGCCGGACAGTTTCGTCCCCCAACGGGTTTACCCCCGGCCCCGCTGCCAAGGCATGCGCGACCAGCACGTGCAGGCATTTGACCCTCGTCGGCATGCCACCCGCGGAGATACCCGCGATCTCACCCACCTCACCGGTACCCACCCTGGAAGCGATCTGCGCCCGGCGACGCAAGTAGTCCTCGTGCGCAGCCCGGTACGCGGCGGCCAGCTCGACGTCGGTGCGCAGCCGCCGCGTCATCGCTGACATCAGCCCGCTCGATTCCAACGTGCCGGTGTCGGCGACCAGCCGCGCGCAGGTCAGGTAGAAGGTGGTCGGGAACGGTGTGCCGTCCGGCAGCCGCGGTGCGGTCACGACCACCGCCGGGATGTCGTGCTCGCACCGGTACGCCACATCGACGATGCCGCGCGGCGGGCGTCCCAGCTGCTGGGCGACGTCGGCGATGTCCTGGTGGGATACCGGCACGGCTCAGGAGCCCGGTCCC
Source organism: Micrococcales bacterium (assembly GCA_002748415.1). GTDB lineage: Bacteria > Actinomycetota > Actinomycetes > Actinomycetales > CAWJMD01. Next base: position 1,599 of record PDSI01000167.1, read on the forward strand.
TGGTCGGCGGTGCGCACGGATTCCCACACGGTCGCGTACCACGGCGAATCGGAGGCGGCGGCCGTGCGAGCGGCCGCCCGCGACGGATCGCGGCGATCCAGCTCGAACCGGGGTTCGTCCAGCACCACGTAGCCGATCTCACCCGGCATGACAAAGGTGAAGCGCTGCCTGGCCTGGGTGATGATGAACGCATCGTCCTGCCAGCGCTCAGCCTCATTGGCCAGATCATCCACCCGGGCTTGCCGCGCCGCGACGTCGTCGTTCAACTGGGACAACTGATGCTGTTGGCGCACGTAGGCCTGCGCGAAGGGGAAGACCGTCAGCACGGTGAGCGCGACGAGGGCTACCAGCACCAGTGTCTTCACCGAAACCGGTGGCCGGTGGGAGGGCACGGCCCCCTCCGGTGGTGTCCACGATCGCGCCACGCGGCGGCGGGCAGTCTTGGCCGATGCGGTGGCCGGGCGGGCGGTCTTGGCAGGCGCCAATGCACGAGCACGAGTCGTGCCTGCCGCGGGGTCCTGCGTCGCGGGACCGCCCCGCGTGGCCCTGCGGACGTTGGCCGGCCGGCGGCTGCTCATCGGATGCGAGGGGCGTGGGACCGTTGCCGGCCAGGTTCCCCGTCCCCCCTTCCCGACCCGTGCCGGCAGCTTCCCGTACCCAGCCCAGCCGGGGTACTCCTGGACCGAACAGCACCATGACGTGCACAGCCGCACAGGGCGCGACCGGAACGGCTCCACCGGGGCTGGGACACCACCCATCGCCTCCATTGCAGTCGACGCACCATTCACCCAGTCTCACCCAAAGACGGGTCAACGATCGGCAGGCACTCCGGTGGCGGGTGAGGTCGAGCGCCTCCTCCGCCCACAACCACACCCCCCTCCCGGGTCCCACCGGACGCACCACGGTGAGACGATGGATTGCGTGCTTCGCAAGCTGGTCATCGGGGTCGGGATCGTGGTGGTCCTGTTCCTCGTCGCGTTCATCGGCCTGTACGCCGGGCAGAGGAGTCTCATGTACTTTCCGGACACGTCCTCACCAGCCGCACCGAAACCGGACACTGGACTACGGGAAGTCAGCTTCCGCACGGCCGACGGGCTCACGCTGCGCACCTGGCGGGCCGACCCGGTCGCCCAGCCACCGGGTGCCCCGCCGAAGGCAAAGGCGGTGTTGTACGCCCCGGGCAACGGCGGGAACCGGCTGGGCAGGGCCGGGATCGCGATGGCACTGGCTCAGCGCGGCTACACGGTACTGCTGCTGGAGTACCGGGGCTACGGCGGGAATCCGGGCGAACCGACCGAGGACGGACTGGCCCAGGACGCCGAAGCCGCCCTCAACTATCTCCGCGAGCAAGGTTTCGACGCGGATCACACGGTCTACGTCGGAGAGTCGCTCGGCACCGGGGTGGTGACCCGGCTGGCCACCACCCACGAACCGGCGGCGCTGGTGCTGCGCTCCCCGTACACCAACATGGTCGACATCGCCAGCGCCCATCTGTTCGGGTTGCCGGCCGAGCTGGTCAAGGACCGCTACGACGCGCTCGCCCGCATACCGCAGGTGACCGCCCCGGTGACCGTGCTCATCGGGTCCGCCGACGATGTCGTACCACCGCAACAGTCCGTACAAATCGCCAACGCGGCGCCGAACTTGCGAGACAACGTCGTGTTGCCCGGCGTGGGGCACAACGACGAGGTCTGGTTCGGCGCCGACATGGCGCGTTTCATCGACAAGGCGGCGCAGTAACCGGGATCAATGCCCCGCCTCAGGTGCGAGCGAACCGCGGAAAGGCGCTGCGGCCGGCGTACATCGCCGCGTCGTCCAGTTCCTCTTCGATGCGCAGCAGCTGGTTGTACTTGGCCACCCGCTCCGAACGGGCCGGAGCGCCGGTCTTGATCTGGCCACAGTTGGTGGCCACGGCCAGGTCGGCGATGGTGGTGTCCTCGGTCTCACCGGAGCGGTGGCTCATCATGCAGGTGTAGCCGCTGCGGTGCGCCAGCGCGACCGCATCCAGTGTCTCGGTCAGCGATCCGATCTGGTTCACCTTGACCAGCAGCGAGTTGGCCACGCCTTCGGTGATGCCGCGCTGCAGCCGCTGCGGGTTGGTGACGAACAGGTCGTCGCCCACCAGCTGAACCTTGTCGCCCAACTCCTTGGTGATGTGGGTCCAGCCCTTCCAATCGTCCTCGTTCAGCGGGTCCTCGATGGAGACCAGTGGGTAGGCGGCCACCAGCTCGGCGTAGTACGCGGACATGTCCGCCGCGGACTTCTGCTGGCCCTCGAACGCATAGGTGCCGTCCTTGAAGAACTCGCTGGCGGCGACGTCCAGCGCCAACGTGACGTCCTCGCCAGGCTTCAGCCCCGCCTTGCCGATGGCCTCGACGATCAGGTCGAGCGCGGCCCGGTTGCTTTCCAGGTTGGGCGCGAACCCGCCTTCGTCGCCGAGCCCGGTGCCCAGGCCGCGGTCCTTGAGCACGGCCTTCAGCGCGTGGTAGACCTCCGCACCCCAGCGCAGCGACTCCTTGAATGTGGGGGCACCGGTGGGCGCGATCATGAATTCCTGGATGTCGACGTTGGAGTCGGCATGTGAGCCACCGTTGAGGATGTTCATCATCGGCACCGGCAGCACGTGCGCGTTCGGGCCGCCGACGTAGCGGAACAGCGGAAGCTCGGCGGAGTCGGCCGCCGCCTTGGCCACCGCCAGCGACACACCCAGGATGGCGTTCGCACCGATGTTGCCCTTGTTGTCGGTGCCGTCCAGGTCGAGCATGGCCTGGTCGATGATGCGCTGATCGGCGGCGTCGTTACCGACGAGTTCGGGTGCCAGAGTCTCCAGTACGGCCTCTACGGCGTCTTGCACACCTTTACCCAGGTAACGGCCCTTGTCGCCGTCGCGGCGCTCGACGGCTTCGAACGCGCCGGTGGACGCACCGGAGGGCACTGCGGCCCGGGCGATGACACCGTCATCCAGGGCTACTTCAACTTCAACGGTCGGGTTGCCCCGGGAGTCCAGAATCTCGCGAGCGCCAATTGCCTCGATCGTGGCCACAACTGTCTCCGTTTCTTTCGCGCAGGATGCGGTGTTCGGGCGTCTACCGTGCCCCAGCCTAGTGCCCGCAGGCGACGGGTGACAGTGGCCCAATCATTCGATGTCCCGCACCACGCCCACCGATCGTCACAGGTCCACGGGCCGGCGGCGGCGATGACCGGCACCGGCGGGCCCGCAACCGACCGCGTGCTCATGCCGCCGCGAACCGCGACGTATGCGCGCGAGAAGGACGCCACGCGTGTGCGCGATGCGCCCGGCACATCGAAGCACGCCGCGCGCTGTACCCGTCACGTGCTGTGTAGATCGCAGGCCGACATGGAGCGCGAAACACCCCCGGCTCAGTAATCCTGTCCGATGGCCGGTGGCCCGTGAACCCAGCTGCCTCTACACTGAGTAGATCAACTACACTGAAGTAGATCAACCCGGCATGGGGGAGACATACGCGCCGGCGGAACAGTGACGAAATCAGGGGGCATCATGGCTGCGCGGGACGCAACCCCGGGACACGATCTCACGGTGTCGGTCGTGGTACCGACTTTCCGGCGCCCGGAACTGCTGGCGCTGACTCTGGCCAGCTTGAAGGCACAGACGCACACCAATTTCCAGGCCTTGATCTGCGACAACGCGGCCCAAGCCGCCACCGAAAAGGTGGTCGCCGATCTGGCCGACGACCGGTTCACCTATCTGGCGCGCGAAACCAACCTGGGCATGCATCGCAACGCGATCGACGGTTTCCGCCGCGCCGACGGCGACCTGGTGTTTAAGTTGGACGACGACGACATCCTCGATCCCACGTGCTTCGAGACGCTGCGACAGCCGTTCACCGAGCGCCAAGACGTGACCTTGACGTTCAGCGGCACCCGCCTGATCGATCTGCACGGCGACGTGCTAGTTCCCCAGACCCAGGCATGGGCCGAAACCACCGGTGTGGCGGGCCTCGGCCAGGGGTACGTCAAGCCGTTCACCACGCTGGCCGCCCGCGGCTCCATCCAGTTGTGCGCGGCGCTGGTCAAACGCTCCGCCGTGGACTGGGACGTCTTTCCGGAGCAGACCGCGACCGCCTACGACCTGCACATCAGCCTGCAGGCCGCCCGAGACGAGGCGGCTGCCTGGTACACCCCGCAGCAGCTGGTGAGCTATCGGATGCACCCGGGCAGCGACAGCGCCAACAAGCTGGCTGCCCAACTCACCGGCGGTGCGTTCACTCTGCAGCACGCGTTGGACAGCGGCCGGTACGAGGACACCGCGGCGATCGAGGCGGCCCTGTGGGAGCACCAGTTGCGCCGCGGCCGTGAGTTCCTGCGCGACGGGCAGGCCGACCAGGCTCGTATCGCGCTGCGCAAGGCGTGGTCGCTACGCCGGGAACGCCAGTCCGGGGTGTTGCTCGGGTTGTCCTACCTGCCGAACGGTCCGCGGCACCGGGTGCTGGCGGCCCGCAAGGCGCGCTACGTGGACCCCACCCGGGTGAACGCCCACTAGGGCCTGGCCGCCCCCTACCACGAGCTTGTGACCCCACGGACCTCAGTTCGTCGGCCGGTCAGCTCATCGGCGACGATCCGAAGAACATCTCGTCCTGCTCGCGGCGCAGCCGGTCCGCCAGCCGCCCCGACGGCATCGTGACGTCGGCGTAGGTGATGGCGGTGTCCTTTGCCACGTCGTGTTTCAGGACGCACCCCTCGGCCAGCCCGGCGGGCAGCAGCCCCGCACGGTGCGCCACCTCGGCCTTCTCCGCTTCCCCGTAGTAGTGATACCCGCCGAGGCGGTCCAGCTCGGTTCCGGCGGCCAGGTCCGTCTTGGCCACGGTGATGACGTCCACGTACGGCTTGCCGATGGGGCGTAGCGCGGCATCGCCGTGCAACACGGCCCGGGCCACCGTGGTGGGCACCTCGAAATGGCACAAGTGGTAGGGCGTATAGAACGAGTACAGCGGCCCCTCCCCCAGCTTGTACAGGTTCAGGTAGTGCTGCTGGCGCGGGTCGTCGTGAGTCGCCAGCACATACACGCCCGGGCCCGGCTTCGAGCCGACGACATAGTCCACCGCACCGCCGAGCTGCTTGAGTTCCGCGACGTCGTACTGACTAGTGAGCTCGTCCACATGCCCGGCGTGATCCCGCCCCAGCATGCCGCGCCGGTGCACGCTCATCCCGGTGGCGTTGGCCACGATGGCCTGCTCGGCGGAGATCTTGGTGCCGTCGGCGAAACTGGTCACCATGTGCGGGTCTTGGCCCCACTTCTTCGCGAAACCCTCTTGCGTCGTGGGGTTTCGGTACGGATCCTGCAGACCCTTGATGTTGCCGCAGACCAGCGGGGTCAGCCCGATGCCGCGCACGAACCGGACCAGGTTCATCTGCACGCCCGGCTGGTCGCCGTCGCAACCGGTGTAGACGATGCCGGCTTTGTCAGCTTTGGCGGCCAGCAACGGCCCGACGGTGGCATCGACCTCGGCGTTCATCAGGATCAGGTGCTTGCCGGCCTCGATGCACGCCGTCGCCAGATGCGCCCCCCACTCGACGGCACCGGTGGCGTCGATCACCGCGTCCACGCTGTCACAGCGAGCCAGGGCGTCGATCTCGCCGGTCACCGCCACCGCGCCGGCGGCCACCGCCTGGTCCAACTCGGCGGCGGTCTGCACAGTGGTGACGGTCACGTCCGGATCGGCGTTGCAGAGAATCTCCTCGGCACGGGAAATCGTGCGGTTCAACACGGCCACGATTCGCATTCCCGGTGTGCTGTCGGCGATCTGCATCGCCAGGCCGCGGGCCATGAATCCGGCACCGGCCAGCCCGACCCGGATCTCGTTGCCCTTTTCCACGCGCTCAGCCAGCGCATTGTCAACGATCAGCATCGTCACTTCTCCTCGGCCACGGGCGCAACCAGCTTGGGGTCGAAGTCCGGCCAGTTGCGGTCCTTGTCGCTCATCTCGGTGACCGGTACCGGCCAGGTGAGCCCGAATGCCGGGTCGTCGTGGCGGAACCCCTGCTCGGAGTTCGGCGCGTAGAACCCGTCGACCTGGTACATGACCTCGCTGTCGTCCACCAGCGTCTGGTAAGCGTGGGCGACGTAGGCGGGCATGGCCAGCGCCGTACGGTTGGCCGGGGTCAACTCGACCATGACGTGCTTGAGGTAGGTGGGCGAGTCCGGCCGCACGTCGACCACCACATCGACGATGGCCCCGGCCAGGCAGCGGATCAGCTTGGCCTCGTGGTGCGGCGGCCGCTGCATGTGCAGGCCGCGCAGCGTGCCGGCGTACTTGTTGTAGGACACGTTCATCTGCGCGACTTCGGTGCTCAACCCTTGCTCGGCGAACTCGTTGCGGCACCAGACCCGGGAGAAGAAGCCCCGGTCGTCCCCGCGTGGCTCCAAGTCGACGATGAACACGTCGTGGATGTCGGTAGCGGTGAATTTCATTTCGCCACCCAGAACAGATCCTGATCCACCTGACCGGTCTCCATCAGGTACTGGATCTGCTTGAGCCGGGTGTGCCCACGCCCGGTGAACGTCTCGGCGTCCATATCGATGGACTCGAACACGGCTTTCAGCTGCTCGGCGCCGTCTTGGGCGCTCCAGTCCGCGCTGTACCCGGGTAACACCGAGCTGATCTTGTCGAAATTCACCTTGTAAGAACGATTGTCCGCGCTCGGGTCACCGAATGACAGGTCGCAGCCGGGGAAGGTCTCGGCCACCGTTTCGGCGATCTGCTTGACCGTGTAGTTGTTCTCGTTCGAACCCACGTTGAGCACCTGGTCGTGCACGGCCTCGCGCGGGGCGGTCAGCACCATGCGAATGGCCTTGGCGATGTCGAGCGCGTGAACCAGCGGCCGCCACGGCGTGCCGTCGGAGGTCATCGCGATCTTCTTCTCGGTCCAAGCCAGGCCGGCCAGGTTGTTCAACACGATGTCGAAGCGCTGCCTCGGGCTGGCGCCGAAGGCGGTGGAGTTGCGCAGGTAGGTGGGCGAGAAGTTGTCGTCGGCCATCGCGTGCAGATCGTCCTCCACCAGCTTCTTGCACTTGGCGTAGGCGGTCTGCGGGTTCACCGGACTGGTCTCGTCCACGGTGCCGTCGGCAACTCCGTAGACCGAGCAGCTGGACATGTAGACGAACCGGCCGACTCCTAGCTTCTTGGCCAGTTCGGCCAGATGGACCGAACCCTTGTGGTTGACGTTGAAGGTGACGTCGCCGATCAGGTCGCCGATGGGATCGTTGGACAGCTCGGCCATCGTCACCACGGCGTCGACACCTTCCAGGTCGGCCTCGGTGACGTGCCGGATGTCCTTGAGCAGCGTCTTGGGGACCGCAGTCAACCCGTTGTACAGCCAGCCGTTCAGGTAGTAGCCCGTGTCCAAGCCGACGACGTCATGTCCGTCCTGCATGAGCAGCGGGCCCAGGAGGCAGCCCAGATATCCTTCGGTCCCGGTTACCAGTACTCGCATCAGTCGTTCCACACCTTCCACTCGGCCTCACCCGAGTCCCAGAGTTGATTCAGTTCGGTCCAGTCCCGGAAGGTGTCCATACCCATCCAGAACCCCGTGTGCTCGTATACCGTCAGCCCACCATCACGCGCCAGCTGCTGCAAAGGAGCGTGCTCCAGCATCTCATCCGGATCTCCTGAGGTGTAGGAATCGATGAATTCACGCTTGAACACAAAATAGCCACCGTTGACCCAGCCTTCGGCCAGCGTCGGCTTCTCGTTGAATTCCGCCACCATGTTTCCGTTGACGTTCATCTCACCGTACCGGGAAGACGGGTGCACCCCCGTGACGGTGCCTACGGCACCGCTTTTCACGTGATGTGCCAGCACGGCGGAAATGTCCACGGCCCCTACCCCGTCGCCGTAGGTGATCGCAAAATGCTCGGCGTCGCCGAGGTACTCGTCGACCTTCCTGAGCCGAGTGGCAGTGGCCGTCTTCAGCCCGGTCTCGGCGAAGGTGATCTCCCAGTCCTCATCCTCAGGAACGCTCAAGAATTCCATCCCGTACATGAGCTGGTTGCCCACATGAGCCGCCTCGGCATCGAACCGAGGGCTCATCTGCAACGTGAAGTCACTGCGCCGGATCCGATAGTTGAGAAAATACTCCTTGATCATCTCCGACTTGTAGCCCAAGGCGAGGACGAACCTGCGATGACCGTAGTGCCGGTACGTTTTCATGATGTGCCAGACGATCGGCATACCACCGATCTCGACCAGCGGCTTGGGTAGTTTTTCGCTGGCTTCCCGCAACCGGGTGCCCATGCCGCCGCACAGGATGACCACGGGCACGTCGGCAGGCACAACGCCCGCGGTGTCCGCCATAAGGCGTCCTTTCTTCGATGTGGTTGTCGTATCGGCTCACTACGTTGGCCCATCCCCCGGGCCGACCAGATCTGCCACAGCCAACTGTGCCGCTTCGGTGGCATGCGGCGCAAAGCTGACCGCTCCGCTACCTATAGCGATGTTCTCACCGGCGGCGTTCGTAACCACCAGCGAAACGAGGTTACTGTAAGTGCAAGCGGCCATTCAGGTGCCAGCCGTCAACGACGAACCGGCACAGAAGTCGCCACGAAGGGCAACAGGGCGCCATGATGGAGGGGAGACCGTGCGGCGTTGGCGCGCCCACGGGCAACACAGCTGAAGCGAATGTGGTAGGAGCGTTGTGACTCAGCCAGCAGTTTCACGGATGGCAGCATCAGCCCGATCGCCGTTGGCCGCGCTGCGCAAGCGCTGGTGGCTGGCATTGATCCTATGCCCCCTGGGTGCGGCGCTGGGAGCCGGCCTGGCCACGCTCGGCGGCACCCACTACACCGCCGAGACCCGGCTGGCGGTCAACGACGGCAGCGTCCCCGCCGAACAGGTACCGGGCTTGGCGCTGGCGGCCCAGGAGCTGGCCACCACGTACGCGCGCTGGATCAACAACAGCACCGCGACCGAGGATCCCGGCATCAAGATCACCGCGAGTTCCATCGATCAGTCCTCGATCCTTCGCATCGTCGCAGTCGCAGACTCCGAACAAGCGGCCGTCCAGGCAGCGAAGTCGAAAGCCGATGCCCTGACCAAGAAGGTGCAGGAGGCCAAACCGGGCAGCGACCCGGCGCAGATCCTGAAGGAGTACGAGGATGCGGCGCGCCAGGTCGCGGCGGCCGACAACCGCGTCGAAGCACTGACCACGCAGACCGACACGCTACGAAACCGCGGCGGTACCGCATACGAGAACGCGGTGGCACAACTACAGGACGCGCGGACCCAACTCGACGTCGTCACGATCAAGGCTGACTCGCTACGCGACCGCTACAACCGGGTCCTGAAGGACGACACCGCAGCCGTCGACCTGTCGGTGGTCCGTGAAGCAGCCGTCACCGGCAACGATGCGGCTGCCCGGTTGCAGCGCTACGGTGCCCTCGGTTTCGTCCTCGGCGGCTTGCTTGCCCTCGTGCTGGCCAGTCGGCAGGAGCGTGCCGCGGCACCCGCAAGACCGAGCGCTGCGGCCCGGCCGACCAGGCCGCAGCGGGGTGGTCCCCGGACTGCCCCCCAGCGGTCGGCCGGACAACCGAGACAGCCGCGACCACAACGCCCGGCCACTCAGCAACGACCGGCCGACCAGCAACGACCGGCCGACCAGCAACGACCGGCCGACAAACAACGACCGGGCACCGGGGCAGGCGGCCAACCGGACGAGCAGCGCTGGGGTGTGCCGCAACGCGCGGCTCGCGCGCCCGCGCAGCGACCCCAGACCACCGATGGTGCGGCTCGCACGGATCAAGTACCGGCGCGGCCGCGCCTCGGCCCGAGGAGAGCACCGTGACACTCGCCGCAGACCGCCGTACGAACACGCAGCACAGCGCCCACCAGCCCGTCTACGCCGCTCGTTGCGATGAATGAACAGCACGCTAGGAGCAATGTGTCTCAACAGGCAGTTTCCCGTATCGCCAATCAGGCCCAGTCGATGGCGGCATCACCTTTGGCCGCGTTGCGAAAGCGTTGGTGGCTGGCCCTGATCCTGTGCCCGCTGGGGGCGGCCGCAGGGGCAGGACTGGCTTCGCTGGGAACGACCCACTACACCGCCGAGGTGCGGCTGGCCGTCGGCGACGGCGCGCTACCCACTGCTGCTGTGCCGGGAATGGCGCTGGCCTCCCAGGAACTGGCCGAGTCCTACGCACGATGGGTGAACAACACCTCAGCGGTGGAGGACAACGCCAACGTGGAGATCACCTCCTCCCCGATCCCACAATCCTCCGTCGTGCGGATCGAGGCCGTCACCAATTCCCAACAGACGGCGCTGGAGTCCGCCAAGGCCAAAGGAGAGGATCTACTCGCACGGGTCAACGCGGCCAAACCAGGCAACGATCCGGAGCAGGTAGTCAAGGAGTACGAGGCAGCAGCCCGCCAGGTCGCTGCCATGAAGGCTCAGGTAGATGCGGCCTACGCGAGCGTGGGGTCACTGCGGGCGGGTGGCGGAACCGGCTACGACACCGCGCAGAAGTCCCTCGAGGACGCCAAGACCCAACAAGCGCTCCTGGAGATCCAGCGGGACTCGCTCGGGCAGCGCTACCGCGACATCGTCTCGGAAGATACGGCCGCGGCCGACCTTCAGGTGGTCCAGGAACCCCACATCACCGGTAACGACGCCTCCGCACGGTTGCAGCGGTTCGGTCTGCTCGGCTTCGTCATGGGGGGCCTCTTGGCCTTGGTGATGGCCACGTTCATGGAACAGCGCAAGCCGGCAGCCGCGCCGGCACGGGCTGGTGCCACTGGTCAGCGACGCCCCGAACCCGGCCGACGCCCGGACGGGCAACGACCACCGGCACGGCGGCCCCAGGGCCAGCACCCACCGCAAGGCCAACGCCCGTCGCAGGGCCAGCGCCCACCGCAGGGCCAACGCCCGTCGCAGGGCCAACGCCCGTCGCAGGGCCAACGCCCACCGCAGCGGCAACGCCCCACCGCAGCGGCTGCGCGGTCCCAGCAGCAACGTGGGGATGCGCAGCCCCCCGCCGCCGATCAACGCCCACCACAACGACCCGCAGCAAACGGGCAACCACGGCCGGCAGCACCCGGGCGGCCCGGCGACGGCGAGCGGGTCCAGCCGGCTCGCCCGGCCGGGCAGGCTGTGGGGCGTCCGGCTCCCCGGCGGAACGCACATCAGTGGGCCGGCGAGCCTTTGAACCGGCGCGAGGACCCAGAGCGGGCGATCAGTGAGGCCGCCTCCGAGCTGCCGCGCCGCAAGCCACAACGTGGGCCCGGCACACCATGACACCGGTTCGGGGGCCGCGCAGCACCCTCACCAGGCATACCTTCGAGGACGAGGACGGCACTGCCTGGTACAACCAGCCGACATACGTGCTGTTCGTCGTCGGTGCCCTGGTGCTGAACATGTTCAGCGGGTACTGGCACCTGATGGGCATTCCCGCGCCACTGGACCGTCTGCTGCTGGCCGCTGGGCTGGCGCTGATGGCCCTCGATCCCGACGTGCACGCCCGGCAACGCCTGAGGTGGCTACCACTGCACTGGATGATGCTCGCGTTCGCGGGCTGGGCCACCTGGTCCGCGGCGGTACACGACACCCTGATCGACGCGCTCGGCTTCTACGCGCTGATCGACCGGGTGATCGTGCCCTTCGCGCTGTTCTGCCTCGGCCCGCTCATCTTCGACCGGCCCTCGCGCCGAGAAC